>MEQV01000265.1 GCA_001770355.1 Betaproteobacteria bacterium RIFCSPLOWO2_02_FULL_62_17 | reverse complement strand
TCTGCGCATAACCGCGCAGATGAATTCCCTGGCGCAGGTGATCCAGCGCCGAGAGGTGCTCGCGCCAATGCATGTCAAGGGCGGAGAGCAGCACCTGGCGCTCATAGTGGCGCGCCGTTTCCGCCGGTACCAGCTCCCATTTCACGGTATAGGCCGCGTCCGCCGCGCCGATGGCGCGCGCGAGCAGTCCTTCGTCATCGAGATTGGGCTCGGCTTCCAGCCACTTGGGGAGCAACACCTCCAGCTTGAGGTCGGCAATATAAGCTTTGCACAGTCCGTCGATGTCCCATTGCTCCTCGACGCTTTCCTCGGGCACATAGGTGCGGAACATATCGGTGATCACGCCGTGGCGCAGCGATGTCACCTGTTCGGTGGCATCCGTTGACTCGAGAATCCCATTGCGCAGGGAATAAATCTGCTTGCGCTGGTCGTTGGAAACGTCGTCGTACTCGAGCAATTGCTTGCGGATGTCGAAGTTGTGCGCCTCGACCTTGCGCTGGGCCGATTCGATGGATCGCGTTACCAGCGTATGTTCGATGGGTTCGCCCTCGGGCATTTTGAGGCGGTCCATGATCATGCGCACGCGCTCGCCGGCGAAAATCCGCAGCAGGGGATCATCCAGAGAAAGATAGAAGCGCGAGGAACCCGGGTCCCCCTGCCTGCCCGAGCGGCCGCGCAGTTGGTTGTCGATGCGGCGCGATTCGTGGCGCTCGGTGCCGATGATGTGCAGGCCGCCGGCGGCGATCACCTGGTCGTGCAGCGATTGCCATTCCGAGTGCAATTGCTCGACGCGGCGGGCCTTCTCGTCGTCGGGCAGGTTCTCGATGTTCGCGAGCAATTCCACCTGCTTCTCGACATTGCCGCCGAGCACGATATCGGTGCCACGCCCCGCCATGTTGGTGGCAATGGTCACCATTTTCGGCCGCCCTGCCTGCGCGACGATCTCGGCCTCGCGCGCGTGCTGTTTGGCATTGAGCACCTGGTGCGGCAACGTTTCCTTCTCGAGCAATCCGGAGACCAGCTCGGAGTTCTCAATGGAAGTGGTGCCCACCAGCACAGGCTGGCCGCGCGTGTAGCAATCCCTGATGTCGGCCACCAGCGCCAGGTATTTCTCGGTGGCCGAGCGATACACCTGGTCGAGCCGGTCCTCGCGAATCATGGTGTGGTGCGTGGGAATGACCACCGTCTCCAGGCCGTATATCTCCTGGAATTCGTAGGCTTCCGTGTCCGCGGTGCCGGTCATGCCCGAAAGCTTGTGGTACATGCGGAAGAAATTCTGGAAGGTGATCGAGGCGAGGGTCTGGTTCTCGCTCTGGATGGAAACGTTCTCCTTCGCCTCGACCGCCTGGTGCAGGCCGTCGGACCAGCGCCTGCCCGCCATCAGGCGGCCGGTGAACTCGTCGACAATCACCACTTCGCCATCCTGCACCACGTAATGCCGGTCCTTGAAGAACAGGTGGTGGGCGCGCAGTGCCGCGTTCATGTGGTGCATGAGATTCACATACGCGGGCTCGTAGAGGCTGCGACCCTCGGGCAGCAGGCCCACGCGTGCCAGCAGCTTTTCCGCGTTCTCGTGGCCCTGTTCGGAGAGCGACACCGTGTGCGCTTTCTCGTCGACCAGAAAGTCGCCGGGCCCATCCTCCTTTTCCTGCTTGATCAGCAGCGGCGCGACTTCGTTCATCCGGTAATAGACCTCGGTGCGATCCTCCGCCTGGCCCGAGATGATGAGCGGCGTTCGCGCCTCGTCGATCAGGATCGAATCGACCTCATCGACAATCGCGAAGTTCAGGCTGCGCTGGAAACGCTCCGGCACGCTCATCGCCATGTTGTCGCGCAGGTAGTCGAAGCCGAATTCGTTGTTGGTGCCGTAGGTGATGTCGGCGGCGTAGGCGGCGTGCTTGTCGGCATGCGGCATCTGCGAAAGAACCACCCCGACCGACATCCCCAGAAACCGGTAGATCTTGCCCATCCAGTCCGCATCACGCTGCGCCAGATAGTCGTTTACGGTGACGATATGCACGCCGCGCCCTGAAAGCGCGTTCAGATACGCGGACAGGGTCGCTACCAGGGTCTTGCCCTCGCCGGTGCGCATCTCGGCGATCTTGCCGTCATGCAGCACCATGCCGCCGATCAGTTGCACGTCGAAGTGGCGCATCTTGAGCACGCGCCGCGAGGCCTCCCTGACGACCGCGAACGCCTCGGGGAGCAATTCGGCGAGGCCTTCGGCCTCGGCCGCGGGACGCGTCTCCTCGGGTGCGTCGGCAATAAGCCTGGCAAGACGCGCCTTCAGCTCGGGGGTTTTATCCTTGAGTTCCGCGTCACTTAGAGCGGTGATGGCGGCTTCGAAGGCGTTGACCTCCCGTACGGTTTTGCGATAGCGTTTCAGCAGCCGGTCATTGCGGCTGCCGAAAATCGCCCTGGGCACGCGGGAGATCTTGGCAAGGATATTGGACATCTGGGGGCTGGTACTTCGCGGAAAGACGCGGATTTTATCATGCGGAACAGCCGCTTCCCGCAGCGCGCGAGGGGAATAGGCGCCAGGCGGCGCTGCGGGTAGAAGGCGCCAAGCGGCGCTAATGACGCGCCGCGGTCAGCGTGCGGAAGCTTGCAGGAAACGCGCCGGGTTCTGCGCCACGCCGCGGTAGCGCACCTCGAAATGCAGATGCGGACCGGTAGAGCGGCCGGTCGATCCGACCTCCGCGATCTTGCGTCCTCTCTGCACCACGTCGCCGGGCTTGACCAGCAGCTTCGATGCGTGCGCGTAACGGGTGACAAAGTCATTGCCGTGGTCGATTTCGATCATTCTTCCATATTGGTGATGAACCTCGGCGGCAAGCACCACGCCGCCGGCCGCTGCAAATATCGGCGTGCCGGCATCGGAAATAAAATCCACTCCTTCGTGCAACGCGTTCTGCCCGGTAAAGGGGTCGATGCGCCAGCCAAAACTCGACGCATTCCAGCTCGCGTCCACCGGCGTCACGGTGGGCAACAGACGTTTCTTTACGCGCACGTCGAAAAGCGTCGTCTCCAGTATGCCGAGGCTGTCAGTGCGGTTATCCATCTGCCGCGAGAGCATGTCGAGTTGGCGGCCGAAATCGGCCATCGACAGGTCCTGCGAGGGCATGCTGGTGGAGGTGGCGCCACCCCGGCCTGGAATCTCATTGAAACGGAATTCGCTTGGCTTCAGGCCGGCCAGGGAAGACACACGGTCGCCCAACGCGTCCAGCCGCATCAACTGCGCCTGCATCTGGCCCAGTTTTACCGCCATGGCGTTGAGGTTCTCGCGCAGGAAACTTTCCGCCTTGCGCGCCTCGCGCTCCTGCACCGTCGCCAGAGCGGACTCCAGCAGCGGCAGCTTGAACTCGACTGAATAGCGCAACGACAGGTAAAAAAGCGCCACCGCGATAAGCAGCACTCCGGTCATGGCTACGAAACCCGCCAGCGCGAGATGACCCGGGCCCAGCGTCACACTACGCGCAGCCGCGAGGCGGCTGGGAACTAGAATAATATGCAAGGCTTAATCCCTAAGCACGTTATGGCCAATATGCGCCCGAAAAGTCTTGGCGAGTTCCTCGAACAAAGCAATCAAAGTAACTCTTTGATATCGCATGCAAATTTCATTTTGGACCTGCGCATAGCTCTCGCCAAGGTCCTGCCGGGTGAGCTCGCCCGTCATTGCTCAATTGCCAACTACAAAAGTGGAAAACTGGTTGTATTTGCCGACAACAATGCGATTGCCGCCAAGCTGAAACTTTTAGCAGCGGCGTTGCCCGACAAAATCTCAGGACAACTGCAGCAGACGGGAAGGCAGGTTACCGCAGTGGCTATTGAAGTGCAACCCCGGGCGCCGGCAGCGGTTATGCCTGGGAAGTCAGTATTCTTAAGCGCGGCCAGCGCCGAGGAAATACGTGCGCTATCTGATCAAGTTACTGATTCTAAACTTAAAGATATCCTTACATCGCTGGCGTCTCGAAGCCAAAAATAAGTTTGTAATAGCTAACTAAACCAAGGAATTTGACTTGATACCAGCCCCCTTGCAGGCTCCGGAAAGGTTCGCTAGCTGGCAGGCTGGAGCAGCAGGCGGTCCAAGCCGGCGGGTGCGTCCTCGGCCCGATCAAAACTGACCAGGTCCCAGGCGTCGCGGCTGGCCAGAACCCTGCGCACCAGCGCATTGTTCAAGCCGTGGCCGGACTTATGCGCGGAAAAGGCGCCGATGACAGGATGGCCGATGAGGTAAAGGTCGCCGATGGCATCGAGCAGCTTGTGCTTCACGAACTCGTCCTGGTAGCGCAGGCCCTCGCTGTTGAGCACCCGGTATTCGTCCATGACGATTGCGTTGTCCAGGCTTCCTCCCAGCGCCAGGCCGTTACTGCGCAGGTTCTCGACGTCTTGCATGAACCCAAAAGTGCGCGCCAGCGCCACTTCCTTGACGTAGGAGGTCCGGGCAAAATCAACCGTGGCTTCCTGAACGGAACGCTCAAACACCGGGTGGGCGAAAGCTATGGAGAAAGACAGGCGAAATCCCGCATAGGGTTCCAGGCACGCCCATTTCCCGTCTTCTTCGACCTTGACCGCCCGCTTGATTCGCAAAAACTTTTTCGCGGCCTGCTGTTCCTCAATGCCCGCGGACTGGATCAGATAAACGAAGGGCCCGGCCGATCCGTCCATGATGGGCACTTCCGGGCCGTTCAAGTCAACGTAGGCGTTATCGATACCCAGGCCGGAGAATGCCGACATCAGGTGCTCGATGGTCGCAACCTTTACGCCATTTTGCTCGATCAGACTGCAAAGACGCGTGTCAGTTACCAGCAGCGCGTCGGCGCGGATATCGACGGGTTCGCGCAGATCGACGCGCCGGAAAACAATGCCGGTATCCGGTTGCGCCGGACGCAGGCACATGGTGACCTTCTGGCCGGTGTGAAGTCCAACACCGGTGCTGCGGATCAGCGATTTGAGGGTGCGCTGCTTCAACACGGTTTTTTCCCGGGGAGGAATCGTATTTTCAGGGTGTCATCCTCTTTCATCGACGCAATTGTAGCATCGTGCACGCGCCTTTCCGATGCAAGGCGCGCTTCTGCGAGCGCCGCGCAACGCGTGGAAATCGCCCCTCCGGCGCGAACGGAGGTGGATTCGCGCCAGACCGGCTTCAACTCCTGCGACGATGCGTTTTTGGCGGCACATCGCCGTAACGAGATCTCCTTTGCGCGAGGGCGGACCCGTCCTCAGTCCGCCTGCTTGCGCAGGAACGCTGGAATGTCGTACTTGTCCACGCCGCTATTGGTCAACGCCTCGACGGTTTGGCTGCGATTCTTGCGTATCACCGCGGGCAGACCTTCCATGGCGTTGTAGTCGATGCCCGCCCCGACCGGCATGTTGTCGGTACCGGTTTTCTGGGAAACGACCAAATGCGGCTTGGACTGCTGTGCGCTGAAAGGCTGTCCGAGTCCGGTCGCAACCACCGTGACGCGCAACTCGTCGCCCATGCTCTCGTCGTAGACCGCGCCGTGGATGATGGTCGCATCCTCGGCGGCGAATTCGCGAATCGTGTTCATGATCT
>MEQV01000264.1:6320-6522 GCA_001770355.1 Betaproteobacteria bacterium RIFCSPLOWO2_02_FULL_62_17 | reverse complement strand
CCGGCGTTCCCCCGGGCGCGTGGCGCGGATAGCCATCGGCGTAGCCGCAGGCGGCCACACCGACGCGCATCGCCTGCGGCGCAACGAAGGTTCCGGAGTAGCCCACGCGTGCGCCGCGCTCGACCGCCTGCACCGCGATGATCCGGCTGGTCAGCGTCATCACCGGGCGCACGCCGATGGCCTGCGCATTTTCATCCGCGAA
>MEQV01000264.1:3309-6296 GCA_001770355.1 Betaproteobacteria bacterium RIFCSPLOWO2_02_FULL_62_17 | reverse complement strand
TCCCGGACGCACCCAATCACCGTGCGTCCCTGCAAAGCGCAGCAAGCCGGCGGAGTTCGCGCTGCTCACCGGCATGCCAAGATCTTGCGCCGCTGCTTCGAATAGCGCCGCCTGTTGCGCGACCCCGCGCGGGCCGTCCGCGTCGGCGTAATGCGTCATGAGAGTGATGGCGGCGACATTGCCGCTTGCGCGCAGACGCTCAACGGCGCGGCGCGCCGCAGCCAATGGAAAGCCCAACCGGTTCATGCCGGAGTTGAGCTTGACATAGACCTCGATCGGCGCGGCTGGCCTTGCGGACTCCAGCATTTCAATCTGCTGATCATGGTGCACCACTGCGCTGAAGCGATGGCGCGCGAACTGCTCGATCTCATCCGCTTCAAAAAAGCCCTCCAGCAGCAGCACCGGCTTGGACCAGCCGCGTTCACGCGCGCCGATGGCGGCGTCGAGTTCAAGCAATGCCAGCCCGTCAGCCGCGGCAAGGGCGGCTTGCACCCGGGCAAGGCCGTGACCATAGGCATTCGCCTTGGCGATCGCCCATATGCGCGCCCCTTGCGTGCGCCGGCGCACCAGGTCCAGATTCGCTCGCAGCGCATTGAGATCGATTTTTGCCCGAATTGGCCTCATTGGTTGATTCAATCACATCTGGAGCCCCCCGGCCACTTGACAAAATGGGGGATCGGGAACATCGGCGCGGCACATTAACGCCTGCAAAGGGCGCCGCATGGCCTCGGTGGCACTGGAAAGACCAATTTGACATGCGGCCATGGTATAAAGCGGCAGCATAAAAGCCGCATAGACGGCGCCGGATCGCCTCATGCGATCCAGGTACTAAGAGTATCGGGGACACGGAAATGGCTGGGAAAGGTTTTGCGGTCACGCTGCGCATATGCGCAGGTATGAACGCGTGCTGACATGAAGCGCGGCTTCTATACCATCATGGCGGCGCAATTTTTTAGTTCGTTGGCCGACAACGCGCTGCTGATTGCCTCGATCGGCCTTCTGATCGAAATGCAGGGCCCGGCGTGGATGACGCCGCTGCTGAAATTCTTTTTCACCGTTTCCTACGTGGTTCTGGCGCCTTTCGTCGGCGCCTTCGCCGATTCGCTGCCCAAGGGCAAGGTGATGTTCATCACCAATACCATCAAGATCGCCGGTTGCGTGATGATGTTCTTCTATACCAGCGCCGGCATGCTGGGCCTTCAACCGGATACCTGGGTGCTGATGTCCTATGGCCTGGTCGGACTGGGCGCCGCCGCCTACTCACCGGCCAAATACGGCATCCTCACCGAATTGCTGCCGGCGCGCCAACTGGTGCTGGCCAACGGCTGGATCGAAGGACTGACCGTGGCGTCGATCATCCTGGGCACGGTGCTGGGCGGCGCGCTCATCAGCCCCAAAGTATCGAGCCTGCTGCTCGCCATTGATATCCCGCGTTTCGACGCCGGCATCGACACGCCCGCCGAGGCAGCGCTACCGATCATTGCCCTGAGTTACATCATCGCCGCAAGTTTCAATCTTTTTATCCCCGATACGGGCGTGCGCTACGAGAAGCAGTCGCGCAATCCGATGCACCAGGTAAGCGAATTCGCCCACTGCTTTATCACCCTGTGGAAGGACAAGCTGGGACAGATCTCGCTTGCCATAACCACCCTCTTCTGGGGAGCAGGGGCCACCCTGCAATTCATCGTCCTTGCCTGGGCAGACAAACACCTTGGTCTTGCGCTCGACAAAGCGGCCGTTCTTCAGGGCATGACAGCCGTCGGTGTCGCCATGGGCGCGGTGATCGCGGCACGCTTTGTCCCGCTGAAGAAATCGCTTAGAGTGCTGCCTGCCGGGGTCGCCATGGGCCTGGTGGTCATGGCGATGATCGCGGTGTCCTGGTTGCCGCTGGTCTATGCGCTGTTGATATTTATCGGCGCGCTGGCCGGTTTCTTCGTGGTGCCGATGAATGCACTGCTGCAGCATCGCGGCCACGTGCTGCTCTCGGCGGGTCATTCGATCGCGGTGCAGAACTTCAACGAAAACACCTCGATACTCATCATGCTCGCCCTGTATTCCTTCATGGTCGGCAAGGACCTGCACATCAATCTGATCATCGTCCTGTTCGGCCTGTTTCTGAGCGGCGCTACTTACATGGTGATACGCCTGCACCACAGGAATCAGCGCAAAGCGGATTCACTGCATCTCATCGGCATGGAGAAGCCCCATGGGTAATACGAGAAGCTGGAAGGCTTCAGAACAAAGGGGAAGAGGGAGTCCCCTCTCGCCCCGTGCCAATTTTCCGCTCCGCGCTAAAGAACGATGGGCTTGTCCGGAAGCTCGTTGCGGTTCTCGCCGGATGCGGGAAAATGTTGCGCGAGCAGGTCACTGACGGCGAGGATGCCCTCGACGGAACCGCCCTCGAAATCACCGGCGGCGAATCTGGAACGCATCTGCGCGCAGATACCCTCCCATTTCTGGTTGCCGACCTGCGCCTGAATGCCGCGGTCCGCCAGGATCTCCACGGCGCGATCGGCGAGCAGAAGGTAGATCAGCACGCCGCTGTTTTGCTCGGTATCCCAGACGCGCAAAGCGCCAAACAGTTCCACGGCACGCGCGCGCGCGCCCTGTCCGCGCACCAGTCTGCCGACAGACAAACCGCCTTCGACCGCGAAGCGCAGTTCCCCGAGGTGGCGCTGTTCCTGTTCCCCGATGGAATTCTCAATCGCCGCGAGCACGCGTTTGGGAAAATGGCGCCACAGCAGCCAGTCAGCCGCGAGGACATGCCTGAGCCAGCGAGTGGCATCCATGTCACCAGCGCCCCGAGGCGCCACCGCCTCCGAAACTGCCTCCACCACCGCCAAATCCGCCACTGGAGCCGCCGCCCCAGCCACCGCCGCCGCGGTGCCTGCCGCCCGAAGAACCGCTCAACAATGCGAACAGGAAGCCGATAAACGCTGCCGCCAGCGCGATCAAAAAGGAACCCATGATCCACCATGCCACAACGC
>MEQV01000264.1:0-3296 GCA_001770355.1 Betaproteobacteria bacterium RIFCSPLOWO2_02_FULL_62_17 | reverse complement strand
GGCGATGACCAATGGGGCAAACAGGTCCCCGATACCCGGCGCACCCGATGCAGGCGCGGCAAATGCCGGGGCAGGCAGTTTTTCGCCTTCAATCAGCTTCATCAAAGTCGCCGTGCCTTCGTGTATGCCAGCCGCAAAATCTCCGCTGCGAAAGCGCGGCGCGATGGTTTCGCTGATCACGCGTTTGGCAATGGCGTCGGGAATCGCGCCCTCCAGTCCGTAACCGACTTCCAGGCGCAGCGCACGGTCCTCCTTGGCGACGATCAGAATCACGCCGTCATCGATTTTGCCGCGCCCGATCTTCCAGGCCTCGGCCACGCGCAGGGAGAATTGCTCGATCGATTCCGGCTTGGTGCTCGGCACCAGCAGCACCGCAATCTGGCTGCCGCGCCGCGCGGCAAATGCGCGGAGTTCAGCGTCGATACTGCGCAGGTCGTGCGCCGCGAGCGTGCCGCTGCGATCGACAATCGCGCCGCTGAGCGGCGGTACCGGCACTTCAACGGCCACCGCGGCCGCGCTCAATCCGACCCATCCCGCCAGGGCCAGCATAAGCAGGCCGAACAGACGGGAAAACACCGGCTTACTTCCCTGCGGCAGGTGCTGCCGGCGCCGCGGGTGCGGTACTTGCGGCAGGCGCGACCGCCGGTGCCGCCTTGTCAAAGCTCACCGCCGGCGGCTTGGCAATTGCCTGCTCGTTCTCGACGCTGAAGTTGGCCTTGGTCGGGTAACTGAACAGCATGGCGGTCAGGTTGACCGGAAACTGCCGGATCAGCACGTTGTATTGCTGCACCGATTTGATAAAGCGGTTGCGGGCGACGGCAATACGATTTTCGGTGCCCTCGAGTTGCGCCTGCAGATCGCGGAAATTCTGATCCGATTTGAGTATCGGATAGTTCTCCGCCACCACCAGCAGCCGGGACAGCGCGCTCGACATGGATGCCTGCGCGTCCTGGAAGCGCTTGAACGCCTCGGGGTTATCAACCAGTTCCGGGGTTGCCTGGATGCTGCCCACGCGCGAGCGCGCCTCGACCACGGCGCTGAGCACCTGCTGCTCCTGCGCCGCGAATCCCTTGACGGTATTGACGAGGTTGGGTACCAGATCGGCACGGCGCTGGTACTGGTTGAGCACCTCCGACCAGGCTGACTTGACCGCCTCGTCCTGGCTCTGGATATCGTTGTAGCCGCAACCGCCCAACACCAGGACAAACGCTCCCAGCAGAAATGCTTTCAATGCGCGCATGAGCTTCGCTCCAATTGGTTGAAACCGACGCTGGCTTAGATGGGGCCGCGGCCCCGAAAATGCAAGTTCACCGGCAGGACTATTTTTTAATAGTGCCGCCAGCCACAGTCGCGCGGGCAAAACACAGGTCTTCCCAGGCTTTTGCCTTTTCGGGCAGGCTGCGCAGCAGGTACGCCGGATGGTAGGTGACGATCGTCGGCACGCCCTGATAGCGGTACAGCTTGCCGCGCATGCTGGCGATGCTGGCATCCGAATTGAGCAGCGTTTGCGCCGCGAAACGCCCCATGGCAATGATCAGCTTGGGCTGCACCAGTTGAATCTGGCGCGCCAACAAGGGACTGCACCGGGCAACTTCACCTGCTTCAGGATTGCGATTGCCCGGCGGGCGGCACTTGAGGACGTTGGCGATATACACATTTTCGCCGCGCGCCAGGCCGATGGCCGCGAGCATGTTGTCGAGCAGCTTTCCTGCCTGGCCGACAAACGGCTCGCCGCGGGCGTCCTCTTCCGCCCCTGGCGCCTCACCCACGATCAGCCAGTCGGCCGACTCGTCGCCCACGCCGAAAACGGTCTGCGTTCGCGACTTGCAAAGGCCGCAGGCGGTGCAAGCCTTTACCTCGGCCTTGAGTTCATCCAGCGTCAGGCGCGCGATGCGCAGCGAGCGCTGGTCGGCGCCTGCCGCAGCCGCCGGCGCGGCTTCAAGCGTAACCACGGGCGGCGGCACGGCCGTCGCAGGCGCGGCCACTGAAACGGTACCGGCCTCGAACTCTGGTGCCGCCTGGTTCTGCTCTTCCGCCGGCGGGGCATCGCGCGCGCGCAATCGCCACAGCGGTGCCAGGCCCATCTCGCCGAGAAATTCCAGCCTGCGATTCACAAATCGAGCGCCAGAACCAGCGCGTCCTCACGACCCGCGGCAGCGGGATAGTAGTCCCGGCGGATGCCGGCCTCCCGGAAGCCGAAATTCGCGTAAAGCCTGCGTCCGCCGTCATTTGAGGGCCGTACCTCGAGAATCATTCTGCGCAGCTTCGCCGAGCGCGCATTGTCAATGAGGAATTCAAGCATGCGCGCGCCATGCCCGCGGCGCTGCAGGTGGCCGGCAATGCTCAGGTTGAGCAGATGCACTTCGTCGGGGACATTCATGAGCACCGCATAACCCACCAGGCCGTGCGTGTCCTGGCACAGCCAGCAGGTGTACCCGGCGTGCAGCGAATCGAGAAAATTGCCGCGCGTCCACGGAAATTCGTAGATGCTCTCCTCGATCGCCGTCACCGGGACGAGATCGGTATCGCGCATCGGCTGATATTGCACCCGGGGTTGTGGCACCGCGCTCATCGGCGTTCGCTGGTCTTCAAGGCGACTTTGTCGCGCAAGTATATCGGCAGCGCCATGCAAGCGGGCTTGCCATCGCCGCGTTCGAAGCCGGGACGCGCCAAGCGCAGGATCGCGGCTGCGGTCGGGAATATGTCGGCGCGTACCGCGGCAAGGCGTTCGCCCAGGCGTTCGCCCAGCGCAGCCGCATAAGCCTGAAATCCCGAACCGCAGCCCACCCAGTCCTGACCCTCGACCAGCGGCAGTGCCGCCGGCGGGCACAGCCCGGGCGCGCACACCTCCCGCCAGGCGTCCCGCTCCTTGCGGTAAGCGCCGTGGTAGACCTCGCCCATGCGCGCATCCAGACACACGAGGACATTGGCATCACCCGACTCCTCGGCCACCGCCAGCAGCGTGCTGATGCCCAGCACCGGCACATTGCGCGCCAATGCCAGCCCCTGCGTCATGCCGCAGGCAATGCGCAATCCGGTAAACGCTCCGGGGCCTTCACCGTAGGCAATGCCCTGCACTTGCTCGAGTTTCAGATCGGCCTCGCGCAACAGCGCCAACAGTTCATCGAGCGCGATTTCGGCGTGCCGTTGCCCGGCCAGGATGTGGCGCGAAACCACGCGATCGCCTTTTGCCGCGGCCAGCGAGCAGTACGAAGTGGAGGTCTCGATGGCGATGAGGTTCATCGGGTGGCTTGATTCATCAGGCTCGGTTAAAAAATGAAAAAACGGGTTTCATA
>MEQV01000263.1:13910-14131 GCA_001770355.1 Betaproteobacteria bacterium RIFCSPLOWO2_02_FULL_62_17 | reverse complement strand
CTGACCATGCTGGTGTTCTTCGCCATTATCGCTGTGACCGCGTGGCTGTTCGACAGGGCGCCGAAGGGTTTCCTGCCCAATGACGACAGCGGCCAGCTCATTATTCTCACCGAGGCGGCCCAGGACATTTCCTTCGAAGCGATGAAGGAGCGCCAGCTTGAAGTGATGGCGATCGTGGGCAAAGACCCGAACGTGGCGGCGTTCATGAGTTTTATCGGCGC
>MEQV01000263.1:471-13901 GCA_001770355.1 Betaproteobacteria bacterium RIFCSPLOWO2_02_FULL_62_17 | reverse complement strand
TAATGCGTCGATGAACAACGGCCGCATCGTGGTGGCCTTGAAGCCGCGCGAGGAGCGCCTGCCCGCCGACGAAGTGGTGCGCCAGATGCGGCCCAAGTTCGCAGGGCTCATAGGCATGTCGGTGTTCGTGCAGAATCTGCCGCCGATACGCATCGGCGCCCGCATCACCAAGAGCCAGTACCTGTACACGGTGCAGGGCCCCAGCCTGGCCGAGCTTACCGAGTGGGTGCCGAAAATAGAGGCAAAGCTGAAGTCGGTGCCGGCGCTGGCCAATATCTCCAGCGACCTGCAGATCTCGCGGCCGCAGGTGACCGTGGAGATCGACCGCGAGAAGGCCTCCTCGCTCAACCTGACGGTGCAGCAGATCGAGGTGGCGCTGAACAACGCCTTCAGCTCGGTCAACATCTCGAACATCTATACTTCGACCAACCAGTACTTCGTCATCCTGGAACTGGCGCCCGAGTACCAGCGCGATCCTTCGGCGCTGTCGCAGCTCTACATTCGATCCTCCACGGGGATGGTGGTGCCGCTGGGGTCAGTGGCCAAGCTCTCTTACGGCGTGGGCCCGCTGACGGTGAGCCATCAGGGGCAACTGCCCTCGGTGAATATTTCCTTCGACCTGCGCGATGGCGTGTCCCTCTCGGACGGTATCGCGGCGATCAAAGAGGCGGTCCTTGATATCCAGGCCCCGGCGTCGCTTATCGGCAGCTTCCAAGGCACGGCGCAGGCCTTCCAGAGTTCGCTGGCCGGCATGGGTATGCTGCTGATTTTGTCGATCATCGTCATCTATCTGGTGCTGGGCGTGCTCTACGAGAGCTTCATCCATCCGATCACCATTCTTAGTGGCCTGCCTACCGCGGCGCTGGGGGCGATGCTTACGCTGATGATTTTTGGCCGTGAACTCGACATGTATGGTTTTGTCGGCATCATCATGCTGATCGGCATTGTGAAAAAGAACGCCATCATGATGATCGACTTCGCCATCGAGTCGACGCGCAATGACGGCTTGGGCGCGGCTGAGGCGATCCACAACGCCTGCCTTATCCGCTTCCGGCCGATCATGATGACCACCTTTGCCGCGCTGATGGGCACTCTTCCGATCGCCATGGCCCTGGGGGCGAGCGGCGAGGCGCGCCGGCCGCTGGGACTTTGTGTCGTCGGCGGGCTGCTGGTCTCCCAGTTCCTGACGCTGTATCTGACGCCGGTGGTCTATATCTACTTCGAGAAGCTGCAGGTCTGGATGAACAGCCGCAAGGCCGCGCCGCCCATGCCGCCGCCTGTTCCACCGCATGTTCGTCAACTAAGCGCGGACACCACCTCCGATTGATGCAGTTTGATTTCATCATCGTCGGCGGTGGGTCGGCGGGCTGCGTGCTCGCCAACCGGCTTTCGGCGAAGCCCGGCAACAAGGTGCTGCTGCTTGAATCGGGCGTCGATACACCGCCCGAGGCGGTGCCGGCGGACATCCTGGAGACTTTTCCCAAGGCCGCGCTGATTCCGCTGTACAAGTGGATGAAACTGTTCGCGCATACCAATTCGCTTAAAACCGAATTGGGTCGACGCCTTGCCCCGATACTTTACGACCAGGCGCGCGTCATGGGCGGCGGGTCGAGTGTCAATCACCAGGCCGCCAACCGCGGCGCGCCAGAGGATTACGACGAGTGGCGCGACCTGGGTGCCCGGGGTTGGGGTTGGTCGGATGTGCTGCCATATTTTAGAAAGCTCGAAAACGACGCCGACTTCGACGGCCCGCTGCACGGCAAGGACGGCCCGCTGCCGGTACAGCGCATGCCGCGCCGCGACTGGTGCGGGTTCTCCGAAGGGGTGGCGCAGGCGGCCGAGGCTGCGGGCTTGCCTTACATCGCCGATCAAAACGGCGAATGGAAAGACGGCTGGTTCCCGGCGACGCAGAATAATGTGCCGGGGCACCGCGTATCGGCGGCCATGGCCTATCTCGATGCTGCCACGCGCAAGCGCCCCAATTTACGCACCGTGGCAAAGGCGCACGTCCAGGCTATTCTCATGGAAGGAAAGCGTGCCCTCGGCGTGCGCGCCGACATTGATGGCAAGGTCGAGGAATTTGGTGCAGGCGAAGTGATTCTTGCGGCCGGGGCGATTCATTCACCGGCGATGCTGATGCGCGCGGGCATCGGGCCCGGCGCGCATCTGGCGGAGATGGGCATTCCAGTCATCTCCGACATACCAGGGTTGGGATCAAACCTTCGCGATCATCCTGGCATACCGATTCTTGCTTATCTCGTGCCCGGCGCGCGCGTGCCCATGAGCGAGCGGCCATTACAAATCTCGCTGCGCTTTTCCTCCGGGGTCGAGGGTTGCCCGCCGGGAGACATGTTTTCGGCGGTATTCTGCCGCAGCGGCTGGCATCCGGTGGGCGCTCGCCTGGGCGGTATCATGACCTGGGTGAACAAGTCATTTTCGACCGGTCGCGTGAGTCTGAAGAATACCGACTGGCGCGAAGAGCCGAAGATGGAGTTGAATCTCTGCGAGGACCCGCGCGATATCCGGCGACTGATGGCGGGCGTGCGTTTTACCGCTTCGCTCTACGAAAAAGAGCCGCTTGCGCGCGTGGCGCTGCACCCGTTTCCGGCGGCCTTCACCCCGCGCATGCGCGCCGCCATGGCGGTAAACACGAAGAACGCCGTGCTGATGACGGCACTGGGTTGGTTGCTGGATGGCCCCACAGTCATGCGTGAAACCTTGCTGACCAAGGCCATCACGATGGGCACCGATTTGAAGGCTTTGCTTGCTGACGACGCGGCACTCGAAACTTTCGTGCGATCGACGACCAACGGCATCAAGCACCTCTCCTGCACCTGCCGCATGGGCAGACCCGACGATCCTTTGGCGGTCACCGATACAGCCGGGCGGGTGAGGGGAGTGGAAAATCTGCGCGTGGTGGATGCCTCCACCATGCCCTCGCTGCCCCGCGCCAATACCAATCTTGCCGTGCTGATGCTCGCCGAGAAGATCTCCGATCAAATCCTGGCTGGATGATTTTCCGGCTCCGAGCCGGCGCGGACCCACATTTCCGGAGCGGCTCTCGTGCACGCAGCGATCCAAACCGCCTACTGAGGTTTGATCCCCAGTTTGCCGATGAATGGCCCCCACTGCCTGATCTCGCGTTTGTACTTCTCCTCGAACTCTTCCGGCGTCGACTTCACCACGTCCATCGCCATTCCCTGATAGGTTTTCACCGCCACGGGACTCTCGGTTGCCTTCAAAACCTCGCGGTTCAGTCGCGTCACAATTTCAGGCGGCACCGCGGCAGGAACCACCAGACCTACCCAGTTTGGAATATCCATGCCAGGAATGCCCTCCTCATTGAAGGTCGGCACATCGGGCAGTTGCTTCAGGCGCCTGTCGGTGCCGCCGACCAGTGGGCGTATGTCGCCTGCCTTCCACGCGGCCATCACCGGCCTTTGTGCAACCGAGAAAATCAATTCCAGCCGGCCGGACAGAAAATCGCGCACCGCAGGGCCCACGCCTTTGTACGGAACATGCACGGCGCGGATGCCGATCTTGTCGTCCAGCATTGCCATGCCCAGGTGGAACAGATGGCCGATACCCGAGGAACCGTAGTTCAATTTGCCGGGATTGGCCTTCATGTATGCGACCAGTTCCTTGAAATTCGTCACCGGCACCGACTTGTACGCCCACAGCGCGATCGGCAGATCGCCCAACTGGGCAACGCCCTTGAAATCGGTCATGGCATCGAACCCCGGGTCATTGTAAAAGAACCGGTTGAACACAAGTTGACTGGTGCCGGCGGTCAGGATGGTGTAGCCGTCGGGTTCCGCGCGCGCCACCGTCTGCAACGCGATGTTGCCACCCGCGCCGCCGATGTTATCGACAAAGAAAGTCTGCCCCATCTGTTCGCTGACTGCCGGAGCAAGACCCCGGGTCATGATGTCGAATGCGCCGCCGGGGGACGAAGGAATCAGCCAGCGAACGGTCTTGGACGGATAGGCCTGTGCTTGTGCCCCCTTTGAAAAGGGCAGGTTGAACGCCGTCAGGCTGAAAAGGGCTACCAAGGACATGGCGAAATTCGTGGGAGTATTACGCATCGTCAATCCTTTCTTATCGATATAGGTTTCGGTCAGGAAATTACGCGGCTACCTTCGAATCGCGAAAAAGCGCCGCCGGACTATTGCGTCTTCGGTTCAGATTGCGCAGTGAGCGCGTCACACCACCATATCGCGCGACACCGGCCGCCATGCAAGCGAGCGAGCCTGGCTGCGCTGCAGCACGGCATTCACCACGATCACCAGAATCGTGACGACAATGACGCCCGCAAGCACGCCAACCGTGTCGTTGAGAGACCGCGAGTTGTTGATATACCAGCCAAGCCCGGAATCGGCGGCAATGAATTCCCCCACCACCGCGCCCGAGATCGCGCGCGGCAGCGCGATCTTCAAGCCGGCAAATAGAAACGGCACGGTCGTGTTCCACACGATGTGGCGCGTGACCTGCCATTGGCTGGCGCCGGCTACTCTCGCCATGGCCACCAGGCGCGGATCGACGCTCAGAATGCCGGCCATGCCGTTGTAGAACATCAGGAAGAACACTATTGAGGCGACGAACACGATCTTGGTCATGATCCCAATGCCCAGCCACAGGATGAACAAAGGCGCGAGCGCGAGCTTGGGCACGCCGAAAGCCGCGGAAAGAAACGGCTCCGAGGCCTTCAGCAAACGCGGCGACAGCCGCAGCAGAAAGGGCAGGGCCGCGCCACCAACTCCGCCCAGGATCATGCCGGCGGCGGCTTCGCTGAAAGTGACCAGCGAGTCGCGAAAAAGTTGAGCGCTCAGAGCAAGATCCCAGATTCGCGCGAAGGTCGCCACCGGACCCGGCAGCCACTCCTTGCCCATCCAGTAACTGCCGAACTGCCACAGCGCGAAGCAGGCAAGCGCCACGCCTATGCGGCCGTAGGGAATCCAGCGGCGCCGCGAACGCGGTACCGGAAACGGCAAACTCTCCGCGACGGCGCTCACAGCAGTTCCTTGCGCACGGTCTCGTACATGTCGCCGAATCCTTCCAGTTTGTAGAAATTCGACAGGTCGCGCGGCCGCGGGATGGCGACATGGTGCTCGTAGATCACCCTGGCAGGCGAGCGCGACAGCACCAGCACGCGGTCGCCCAGCGCAATCGCCTCGCCGATATCATGGGTGACGAAAACGATCGTCTTGCGCCCGAGATTCCACAATCTCAATAAATCCTGCTGCAGCTGAGTGCGCGTCTGCGCATCGACGGCGCCGAACGGCTCGTCCATCAGAATGATCGGCGGGTCGTAGGCGAGGGTGCGAATCAGCGACGCGCGTTTGCGCATTCCCCCGGACAACTCGTGCGGGTAGTAGTGGTCAAATCCGATCAAGTTGACCGCTTTCAACAAACCCTGCATCCGCGCCATGCTCTCTTGGTTGAGCCGGCCCTGCAGCTTGAGCGGGAAGGTCACGTTGTCTATGAGGGTCTGCCAGGGAAGCAGATTGTCGTCCTGCGTGACATAGCCGATATGGCAGTTCAAGCCCGGATTGAGCGCCGCCGAGGCTAGATTGATCGACTCGCCGCGAAACAGCATTTCGCCGCCGCTCGCCCCATCGACCTGCGAGAGGATGTTGAGCAGCGTGGTCTTGCCCGACCCGGAAGGCCCCACTATGGTCAGAAATTCGCTGTCGCCCACGCAGAAGGAGAGATCGGACAGGACCCACGGCGATTCGCTTTGTCCCGGGCGCGGCGGAAAACGCTTGGACAGGCGGCGGACTTCGAGCGCGGCGGCGGGGCTGCTCATGCGCCTGCCACCCAGGAGGTGCCTGCTCCGGTGCGCGGACGCCAGCGCAACAGCCAGCGCTCGAAGTGCGCGACGCCGATATTGATGACAACCACGATGAGAGTCAGCGTGGCCAGCGACACGAACACCGTGGTGGTATCGAAGTCGGTTGCGCCGGCCTGGATAAGATAGCCCAGCCCGCGGTTCGAGGAGATCAGCTCGCCCACCACCGCGGCGCCGATCGAATAAGGCGCGGCGATGCGGAACCCGGCGAACGCATAGGGGATGGCGCCCGGCCATACGATATGGCGCGCAATGTCGCGCTCCGAGGCGCCGGCGACGCGGGCCATGTTCACGTATTGCGGATTCACCGCCTGCACACCCGCCATGGTGGAGAAGAACACCAGGAAAAATACGATGCTCGCCACCAGCGCGATCTTGGGCTCCAGGTCGATGCCGAACCACAGCACAAACAGCGGTGCGAGCGCGAGCTTGGGCACGCCGTAACCGCCGGCGAAATAGGGATCGAGAATGGCGTTGAGCACCGCCTGCTTGCGCAGCATGAAGGGCAGCAGCAGGCCCGGAATACCACCGACCAGAAAGCCGTAGACGGCGGCCTGGGCCGTATAGTTCATGTGGTAGAGCAATTCGCCATTGAGCGACAATTCTCCAAAACGCAGCGTGGTACCGATCGGGCTCGAGAACCAGTGGGTCCCGAACCCCATGCTGCAGGCCTGCCACAACCCAAGAAAAACCGCTAGCAGGATAAGCCGGTCGATGGCGAGGCGCAGGTTCATCGCGGCCTATTTCACGAATTTGTTGGTGTAGATGTGGGCGAACGACGATAGCTTCTCTTCCGCCTTGAGCATGCCGCCCTGCAACATCACCTCCTGCGCATTGCCGAAGCGTTTGTCGTCCATTCTGGGGGATTCGGGCATCCACTTGATCCAGAGCGCGAAGGATTTCTCGAACACGCCTCTATCCATTCCCGGAATGTGCTTGTGCAGAAGCTCCGCGCTTTCCTTCGGGTTGCTGCGGATGAACCGCATTGCCTCGGCGATGCCTTCGACCAGCTTCGAGCACGTGGCGGCGTTCTCTTCGCAGTAATCGGTCCGTGCCATGACGCCGTTCAATGCCAGCGGACTGATTTCCGGAAAATCGCCGCGATCCTTCGCCCCGCCGCGCAGCCCGCTCGAGAGCAACATGCCGTAGCCGGCGTCGATCGCCTGGAACGGCTGAGGCAAAGTTTCGACGAACCCCGCTATGGCGCCGCTTTTCAGCGCCGCCGCGGCGGCTTCGGGCTGCATTACCGCCACTTTGATATCGCGCTCCGGATTGAGCCCGCCCTTGCGAACAAACAGCCGCAAGTAACCATGAGGCAATGCGTTCGCGCCGGCGATCGCGATCGTCTTGCCCTTGAGAAACTCGACGCGCTTGCCGATCGGCGAGTCGATCGTAATACCCGCCGCTTGCGCGGCCTTTTTATCCACCACCAGTTCTTCGATCAAGCCGTCGAAAGTTCCGGCGATCTGGATCACCTTCTGGCCGCGGATGTTGGCCCGGATGATCGTCAGGCCCGAGGAGATCGAGAACTGCGCGCTTTTCGACAGCACGGCATTCATCGAACCGATGCCGCTGATGATCGGCATCTTGACTTTCAGGCCCTGCTTGGCCCAGAAGCCCTTGTCCTCGGCGATGTAGGCCGGGGCAAATCCAAGGTTGGCGGCAGGAAGCGCGAGAATGACCTCCTGCGCCGACGCCGCTTTCGTGATGCCGGCAAGCGCCGCACAGGCGAGTGCCGCCAGTGTGAAATAACGCAATTTCCGCATGATCCCTCCTCCGGTTGGTCCGCTTCTAAATCGCTCGAACTACTTCGTGAACTTGTTGGTGACGATGGCATCGAAGCCCGCGAGCTTCTCGCCCGCTTTGATCATGCCGCCCACGATCATCAACTCCTGGGAATTCTCCAGGCCTTTCATGTTCATCCTGGTGGTCTTGGGCGTCCATTTGAGCGTCAGATCGAAGGATTCCTCCAATACAGCGGGATCGATCTTCGGCATTTTTTTCGCCAGGATCGCAATGCTCTCTTCGGGGTGTTCGTGCATGAAGAGCATGCCCTCCAGATAACCGTCAAGCAGCTTCTGGCAAACGCCGGGGCGCTTGACGCAGACCTCGGGACGGGTCACCACGATGTTGAACGCAAAAGGCGTCATTTCGGGTAGGTCGCCGCGTATCGCAGTCGCCAGGCGCACCCCGTCCGCCTGGCGCATGGCGATCATCGGCCAGGGCGGTCCCTGAATATAACCATCGGTGGTGCCGCCTTTGAGCGAGGCAATTCCCGCTTCCGGAGGCATCGACACCACGGTCACGTCGCGTTCGGGATTCAGCCCGCCCTTTTGGAGCAAGTAGCGCAGGTAGACGTGCGGGATGGTGTTCACCGAGGTAATCGAGATTTTCTTGCCCTTGAGCGCCGCCATGCGCTTGTCGAGCGGCGATTTCTCGGTCACGCCCGCCGCCTGCGCGAAATCCCTGCGCACGATAAGTTCGAACGGCAGACCGTCAAGGGTCGAGCCGACCCCCAGCACCTTTTGCCCGCGGATATTGGCGCGAATGATGGTGGGGCCCGATGAATTGGAGAAATCGATGCTGCCGGCCAGCACCGCGTTCATCGACCCGATTCCCACGATGTCGTGCAGCGACACCTTGAGATTGCGCTTGGTCCAGAAACCCTTGGCGTCGGCGATGTAAGTGGGGGCGAAACCGATGGTCAAGGCCGGCAATGCCATCGACGTTTCTTCCATTTGTTGCGCTGCGGCCGGCGGCGTAATCGTCCCACCGGCCGCAATTGCGATGGCAATGGCAAGCGTTGAATATCTTCTGTGCATGGCAACCTCCCCCAAGGTGTTTGTGTGAAATCACGAAATTCCTGATTACCCCTCGATAAAATCGCGCCGTCTATCTCTGCTAGATGTGCAAATATACGACGCCGCGCGAAGATAAGATATATTCGTTAATCCAGCGACGATATGCCCGACTCCCTGACGCTTTTCACCGCCAGTTCGTAGTCATCTTTAATCAATTTCGCGAACTCCTCCGGGGTGTTGCCGGTTGCAACGATCAGGTCCGATGCAAACCGCTCTTGTAACAGGGGAAGTTTGATCGCCTTGATGATCGCCGCATTGAGCCGCATGACGATATCTCGGGGAAGGTTCGCCGGACCGCCAACCCCGACCCAGGAGGAACTCGCCTCGAACTCCGGCAGCACTTCCTGAATGGTCTGCATCCCTTTCGGGAGCAGGTGCCTGACCTTCTCCTTGGTGCTCATGGACCCCAGGAACTTCAGTTTTCCCGATTGCACCAGCTTATAGCTGGTCGAATAGGTGATGAGGCCGACCGGCGGCTGTCCACTGAACATAGCGGGAAACATGGGTCCGAAGCCCTTGAACGGGGCATGAAGAATTTTCGTATGGGCCATGCGGTTCATGTTTTCGGCATCCAGGTGCCAGGAACTGCCGATGCCGGATGTCGCCCAGGCAAGAGAGTTCTTTCTGGCATAGGCGAATAACTCTGTGAGGTTGTTCGCGGGGAAGTCTTTGCTGGCCACAATGACGTTGACACCCTCAGTAACCACTGTAATGGGCGTAAAACTCTTGATCGGGTGGTAGGGCGTTTCCTTGCGCATTGCCGGCGTGACCACCCAGGGATTGGAGGCCGTCCACAGAATCGTGTAACCGTCCGGATCGGCGTTCGATACGTATTCGGTGCCAATGAGCCCGCTTGCCCCAGGTCGGTAATCAATGATGCCGGGCTGACCCAGTTCCTGATCCAGTATCGGAAGGAGCAGCCGGACGGTGATGTCCACCCCACCCGGCGGGTAGGGAATGACGATCCGGATCGGCTTGGTGGGGTAGGACTGGGCAAAAGTGCTTAGTGGCGCCGAGAGGCATGCGGCCGCGAAGGGGACAATCATGATTCGGCGGAATATAGACATTTTTACCCCCCCATTTGTCCATTGCAGCCAATTGGCAGCTTACGCTTCCGTTTTTGAAATATGCAGTTGTTATTGGCCGTACGTAGAACTCACGCATATTTTTTATTGGTAAGGCAGCGACGCTTTCCATGTCCGTGTTGTTTGAACCTGGCAATCGCAAGCAGAGTATTCCTGGCCACGTTATAAAGCTGCGGCATCGGCTTATCTCAGAACTATGATGATCGCGCCGCAGTTCTTGACTAAGTCGACGTGCGAGGTTATGGTCGGACACAGAGGGATTCATCAAAATGCGCGCGGTATTCCAACCGCCATTTAAAAAAGGAGGAGCGCCATGCAGGCCCGTAATCCGATTGCACTTGCCGTAGCATTGCTTTGCGCTTGCCTGACGGCTCAGGCGCAGAGCTATCCGACCAAGGAGCTGAATGTGGTGGTGGGTCTGCCCGCCGGCAGCGGCGGTGACGTTATCGCCCGCTATTACGCCAACAAGCTTGCGGAGGTCTCCGGCAAGCCGGTGATCGTGGAAAACAAGCCCGGCATGATCCTGTCGCTTGGCGCCGATTACGTCGCCAAAGCGCAGCCCGATGGATACACCATCCTCGTCACCTCCATCACCTCGTCGCACGCGGCCAATCTGTTCAATTTCAAGAAGCTGCCCTACGATCCGGTGAAGGACTTCACGCCGGTGACCACGCTGCAAAAAGGCTACTTCATTCTGATGGTGCGCCCGCAAGCGCCGTGGAGAAGCGTCGCCGAGTTGACCGAGGCAATGCATGATAAGGGCGACAAAGCGAGTTATGGCTACGGTAGCCCGCCGGCGCTTGCCTCCGCCGAATTGTACAAAGCGCGCGCCGGGTTGAAGGCCCTGGGCGTCGCTTACAAGACCTCGATGAACTCGCTCGCGGAGATGTACAGCGGTGCGCTCGACTTCCAATTCATCGACAGCACCCAGGGCACGGTGCAGATGCGAAGCGGCAAATTGCGCGCCATGGCGATCACCGCCGGGGAGCGAGTACCCGGGGTCGACCTGCCCACCATGGCCGAAGCGGCCAACATTCCGGAATTCGACATCTCGCCCGCCTGGGGGGTGTTCTTACCTGCCGGCGTGCCGCAACCCATCGTTACTCAACTGGAGTACTGGTTCAACCAGATCGTAAAAATGGAGGCGACCAGGGACTATCTGGCCAAGACCCATGCGACAGCGTTTCCCGGCGACGCGAAGACGCTGGCCGCATTCCTTCCCAAGGAGATCGAGCGCTGGCGGGAACTGTCCCGGCTGGCGAAGATCGTGCCGCAGTGAATTGGGTCCGGCGCGAACCCCAGGACGCGTTTACTGCCGCAGGACGGGGGCATGTGCAGAGGCTGGCTGAGCCGACCGATCGAATTGGCTTGAGGGAGATTCCATGAAACAGACAGCCCGCCTGATAGCTGCGTTCGTTTTCATAGCGTGGATACCGCTTGTCGTGCAGTCCCAGGACTATCCGATCAAACCGGTGCGCATCCTCGTCCCGCATCCGGGAGGCGGAGGTCCGCTCGATGCGCCGTCGCGCGGACTGGCCGAGTTTCTGGCCAATGACCTGGGGCAGCCGTTCGTGGTCGAGAATCGCGACGGCGCGCAGGGAATCATCGGCACCACCGCGGTGGTAAAGAGCGACCCCGACGGCTACCAGCTTCTATTCACCAGTTCATCGGTCATTACCCTCAATAGCCTGGTGCGGCTCGATGTCCCTTATGACTGGGAGCGTGATCTGGACCCGGTGGCCTATGTGGGCGCTATCAGCACCCTGATGATGGTGAACCCGTCGGTGCCGGTGAATTCGCTGCATGAACTGCTGGCACTCGCCAAGGCGAGGCCCAATGCCGTTACCTGGGGAACGCTGGGGACCACCAGCTCCGGTCCGCTGATGATCGGCTGGTTCAAGAAGCATCGGAATGTGCAGTTCTACATGATTCCCTACAAAAGCACCATTCAGGCGGTCCTGGGCGCCATCGCCGGAGACGTGAACGTCGTCGCCTATGCGGTCGGGCAAGGGGCGAAGCTCACCAAATCCGGAAAACTGAAAGCGATCGCGCTGATCGGCGGCAAGCGCGCGGCGGAACTTCCCGAGGTACCGACCACCGAGGAGCTTGGCGTGGATATCAAGTTCCGTACCTGGATGGGCCTGTTTGCTCCCAAGGGCACGCCGCGCGACATCATCAACCGGCTGAATGCGTCCGGCGCGAAGGCGATGAAGGATGCGGCAATGCGGGAGAAATACATGCATGCGGCGGGCGTATTCGAGGATGAAATCAGCGGCACATCGCCCGAAAAATTCGCTGCCTTCATCCGCGAAGACCGCAAGGGCTATGAAGAGGCGGTGAAGGTTGCTGGGATCACCCGCAAGTAGCCGGCGACAAAGCACCAGGAAATGGCCAATGGGGGGCGGAGGCACGTGAGCCGGATTTCAGCGGCCTGGATCGGAACGAGGGGTCACCACCCGGGGCATTTTTTCGTCAGGAGGAAAGCATGCGAATCACAAGTCAATTCACCATAGTTCTGCTCGCCGCTCTGGCCGGTGCATCCGCTGCGCAGGCCCAAACCTTCCCCTCCAAACCGGTACGCATCATCATTGCCTCGGCGCCGGGGGTGACCACGGACATTCTGGGACGCGGCATGCTCGAACCTTTGAGCCGCGCCCTGGGCCAGACCGTCATCGTGGAGAACCGCGTCGGGGCAGACGGCATTATCGGCACCGAAGCCTGCGTGCGCGCCGCGCCCGACGGGCATTCGCTGTGCGGCACGGCAAGCAACGTCATCGTCTGGAACACGGTGCTGCGTAAAAAGCTTCCCTACGACGTGCTGAACGATCTCACCCCGGTAATGCTGGCAGGCTTTTTCGACAGCGCCCTGGTGGTGCATCCCGCCGTGCCGGCGACCAATGTGCAGCAATTGTTCGAGCACGCGAAAGCCAATGCCAACAAGGTCAACTGGGCGCACTTTGGCGTGAACAGCACCGGTTACATGTACATGCGCTGGCTGAATGTCAACAAGGGCACCGCGTTCTATCCCGTGCCCTACAAGACACCGCCGCAGAACGTCGCCGCCATGGTCTCGGGAGAAGGCCACGCCGCCGTCACTTCGCTCAACACCGCCGGACCGCATGTCAAGGCCGGCCGGCTCAGGGCGCTGGCGGTTACCTCGAGCTCGCGGATATCCGATTTGCCCAATGTGCCCACGTTCGAGGAAGAAGGCATCAAGCTGCCATTGCGCACCTGGTTCGGTTACCACTATCAGACTGCGGTGCCGCGCGAGATCGTGCTGCGCATGAATTCCGAAATTCGCAAGGTCTTCGATATTCCGGCATTCAAGACCAGCGTCCTGGACGGCATCGGACTTACCGCCACTCCCGGCAGTCCGGAGGATTTGGATGTCTTCCAGCGGGCTCAGATCAAGGCGGTTTCTGAACTGGTCGCCGGCATCGGCATCAAGCCCGAGTAGACTATTTACTCACGAAAAGTTGTCAAATCAGAGTACTTAATTGCCCCGTAATGTCCGTCGCGGCTTGCGATTGTCAATGCAATGTTTGACTTGGCAGGCTCAGGAGAAATAGACATGAATCTTATCAAGAGCATTCTATTCTTTGTGCTGCTGGCGGGTGGCGGTTCAACGGCGATCGC
>MEQV01000263.1:0-433 GCA_001770355.1 Betaproteobacteria bacterium RIFCSPLOWO2_02_FULL_62_17 | reverse complement strand
CAGCGGCCACCAGCCTGGTCGCGCGCGTCTTCAGCGACAATCTGTCGCGCGTTGTCGAGCAGGCCGTGGTGGTCGAGAACCGGCCGGGCGCGGACGGCTACATCGGGGCGCAGGCGGTGGCAAGCGCCGAACCCGACGGCTATACACTATTCTTTGCCTCACAGTCGATCTTCGGCATCGATCCGCATATCAAGAAGGAGATGCCGGTCGACCCGGAAAAGGACTTCACGCCGATAGCCATGATGATCGACGACACCGGGGCGACCGGCGTGTTCGCGCATCCGTCCATGCCCTTCACGAGCATGAAGGAACTCGAGCTCTATGCGAAGGCAATTCCGCAAAAGCTCTCCTTCGCGACGGTAGTCCCCTTGTTTTCGATGATCGGCGCCTGGATGGCGAAGCGCGGCGGATTCGAATGGGTCGACGTCCCCTA
>MEQV01000262.1:2308-5280 GCA_001770355.1 Betaproteobacteria bacterium RIFCSPLOWO2_02_FULL_62_17 | reverse complement strand
GAACTGCGCGGCGACCTTCGGGTTCTCGCCGGGCTCGAAGGGATGTCCGACGAGCTTGAAAACGTGCGGGGAGACCGTAACGTCGACCCGCGCCACGTCTTCTGCTTCGAGCTTCCGCTCTTCAATCAAGCCGAGGGTCGCGTCGGTGGGGCCGAGCGTCCCGCCGCAGCTCGGATGCTTCTTGAACAGGATCGCGTTCATCTCGAACCTCCTGCCCAGATCTCCGGCTACGCGTTCGATATCGCGCTTGTCCTTTGCATAGAGATGGAAATAGCCGTAGAGGCCCTCGAGAAAATTCCTGGGTCCGGTAATACCGTCTTTCGCAAGCTGCGCGCAGGTGATGGCAGACTGTGAAGCGAAGCCCTGGATCACCCTCACCGCGAGCGAGCCGTCGATATTGCTCTGCATGCTTCCGCCGGCGCGGTTGAATGCGAGCGCCAGGGCATGGAGCATCTGCTTTGCGTCCAGGCCCAGAATCCTGCCGGCAATGGCGGTCGCTCCCAATATGCCGCACACCCCCGTCGGGTCGAAGCCGTCATATACCGAAACCGTGTTGAGCCGCGAGGCAATTTCGCTTCCTGCAACGAGGGCGGCGAGAAACTCCTTGCCGCTGCACCCTCCCGCAAGCTCCGCGGCGGCCAGGGCGGTGGGCACCGCGGATGAGCCGACGTGTAGGCCCGGCACCATGCCGTCGCAGAAGTCGAGCGCTCGCGCCATAGCGCTGTTCACGAACGCCGCGTTGTGTGCCGGAACCCTACCGCCGTGGACGAGCACGGTGGCTTCCTTCTTCCCGCCCCAGTCGCGAATCCGCCGCACCAGCGCCTCGCAACCTTCGGCGCGTGCGCCCGCAATGGTGGTGCCCAGTACCGTTAGCGTCACCTCCTTGGCGACTGCAACCGGCCGGTCAGGCAGATCGTCGAAGGAGCAATCGACCGCGTAGCGCGCCAGCGTCTCTTCGGCGTTCATGGCTCAGGGAACCGCCGGTACCGTGCTTCGATGCCCATTGCTGCCTCTTCCTCTATATCTCTCTCCTACATTAGTGTATGCACTTTTATTGTGAATGTCAATGGGATACTCCTCTCCGCAGGGCATGTATTCTTTGCAAATTATGCATAATAATTTTAATTAACAAATAGTAACGATGCATAAGCCATGAATTACAGGGTTCCGGATCTTGTTAGTGGGTACTACGTACTAATCCAGAAATGCGCGAATTTTCGAAAAACTATATACTCTTAGTGTCGTTACGCAAGATCGCTACAGCCCATGGATGCCACCGCCGCGCCAGCCCAGGACCTTGATGACCGATCGCTCGGGTCTGAGCGCGCTTACCAGTACATCCGTGACAGCATCTATCTGGGGCGCTTCAAGCCGGGGCAGATAGTGACGGCCGGCGAGGTGGCGGGCGTGGTAGGCGTGTCGCGTACGCCGGTTCGCGAAGCCATGCAGCGCGCGAGCGCCGACGGCCTGATTGAGCTCGAAGGGTTTCGCCGGGCACGCGTGTCGAGCTTTTCCGATGCCGATACCAATGACCTGTTCGAAATCCGCGCAGTGCTAGAGGCCATCGTGGCGGAGCGAGCGTCGACGCAGATATCGGAGGAGGAAATCGACCGGCTCGCCGCGCTTACCGATGCTCTGGAGGAGGCGACGCGCACCGCCGAGCCCGAACTATTCCGTCAGTTCGCCGACTTCAACAGCGCGTTTCACACGGTGATCCTAAAGGCCGCACGCAGCCGGCAGCTGACGCTGGTGCTCGAGCACCTGATCGAGACGCCGCTCATCCTGCACAAGCGGTTCGAAGGGACGCTGCGGGTGAACCTCGAGCGCGCCATCAGCCATCACCGGGAGATCATCGCCGCGTTCCGAGCCCGGGATCCCAAGTGGGCGCGCGCGACGATGACCGCGCACTTGATGTCGGCGCGAAGCAGCCCGCTCTGAAGACCAGTGGAGGACTGGCCGGTCGAAGCGAAAAGGAGGAGCACGAGCGAACGTACCGAAAGGGCTACGTGGCAGCCGCCGCGATCCTGGCGCGCTAACACTGATCCAGAGTGTGGCTGTTAGATGTGTTGCGGATGAAGCCAAACTGAAATTTTGACATATTTCTCAGGCTGGCATATTGTGCTGCATGGCTACTTTGAATTCCAACAAGCCCGAGCGCGGACGGGTTACGAAAGCCGTCCAGCGGGGTAGACCTCAGGTAACGACGATTCGCCTGGAGGATGCCGTCCAGAATGGGCTGCGATTTCTCGAGGCTCACGGCGGCGTGAAGCGGCCGCTCAATAAATGGGTCAACGTTGCCCTGGCTGAGTTGATCGAACGGCAGGCAGCGACCCTCGAGAACGAGCTAGAACAGGCTCTTCGAAACATCAAGGCCTATCGCAAGACCGACCCCGGCCACAAGCGAGCCATCAAAGCATTCATCGACGCGGAAGTGGCCGGCGCTGCCGCCGACCCGATGGAGGGCAGCCGCGAGCCGCGGCCGGCCGGCCCGGCGGTATCAATGGTTCGCGAAATGCTTCGTGACTGATTGGGATGCCGATGGTCCCCGGCTCCGGGCGAACCTGGAGGCCGTGTTCAAGGATATTTCCCAATGGTCGGAGAAGCGCGGCAAGGTCACCGTAGCCACCATTAAACGATGGCACCGGCAAACCATGGCAGGCCTGAGCGTGCCAGATCCCAAGTTTGTTGCTCGCTTCAGAGGCGAACAAGGGCTGGAGGATGAGCCGGTCTATATTGGCAGACACCGGGGAACCAGAGCCGCGCTGGTCGCGGGCGAGGTTGACGCTTTCGTAAAGCGGCTTCAGGCCATATCAGGCAGGCTGGACAAATTATTGCCGAGGGGCGGTAGACTTGACCGGGACCGGCTGGAGGCCGGCATAGAATTGGCCGCTTGGACCCACTCTGAGTGGATCCGGATCCACCCCTTTTGCAATGGCAACGGACGCATCGCACGGATGCTCGCCAACGCCATG
>MEQV01000262.1:1081-2160 GCA_001770355.1 Betaproteobacteria bacterium RIFCSPLOWO2_02_FULL_62_17 | reverse complement strand
GTGGAGACCGAAACGATTTCTCGTTTGGAACGGGGAACTAATTTGCCCTCGCTGCAACGGCTTGCGAGCCTCAACGAGACGCTCGAAATCTCGGTCGCCCAGCTACTCTCGCAGTCGGTAGCCAAGCGCAGCAACCAGGCGTTGATGATCGAACGCTGGCTCTTGACCTTGACGGCACGTGACAGGCGTTTTGTCGTCGAATCAGTTAGGCAGTTATGCGAGCACTTTGCGGAAACTAGGCGGAGGTAACTTTGCTTGCCGCGCCGGTGCAGTTGCTTCACCCAGCCGTCCGATCGGCGTATTATTGTAATACATCATTTTCCGTCCCTCGACGACATGACTCTCACCGTCCGTCTCTCGCCGCATCTGCGCCAGAAACTCGACAGCTATTGCAAAACGCGCCGCGTCACCAAGACGCATTTGATTACTGAATTGCTGAGTGAGCATTTGTCTTCGTCCCCGAAGGATGGCAAGACGCCGTATCAGCTCGCGCGCGAGTTTGGTGTGATTGGCAGTTTTTCGAGTGGCAAGGGCGACCTGGCGGAGAACCGCAAGCAGTATCTGGCGGCAAAGCTGCGTGCCAAGCATTCTCGTTGACGCCGGGCCGTTGATCGCGCTGGCGGATAAATCCGACAGGCACCACGCCCGCGTCGCGGCGTATTTGCGGCGCTTCAACGGCCGGCTGCTGACTACTTGGCCGGTGCTTGCCGAAGCTTGCTATTTTCTGCCTGAGAGCGCGCAAATCGATTTTTTGCGCTGGGCCGATGCCGGCGGCATAAGCCTGGTGGAACTGCACGAATCCGCGCTCAACACACTCGCGGACTGGAAGGAAAAGTACCGCGATTTGCCGATGGACCTGGCCGACGCATCGCTGCTCTGGGTGGCACAATCTACCGGCGTGCTCGATATCCTCACTATCGACCGCAAGGATTTTTCGGTGTACCGCCTGCCGAATGGCAAGGCGCTCAGCTTGGTGTTGTAGCGCGTTCATTCAATCTGGCGGAAGATCTGACGATGGAGGGAATTATGCGATTTTCACTGCGGCAATTCTCACAGCGGCTTTTGATCGCCGGCATACT
>MEQV01000262.1:656-1053 GCA_001770355.1 Betaproteobacteria bacterium RIFCSPLOWO2_02_FULL_62_17 | reverse complement strand
CAGGTGACGCGTGCTCCGGTGCGAATGATTTCCGGCTTTCCGCCCGGCGGCAACGTCGACATCCTCGCACGCGTGTTTGCCGAAAGGCTCAGCGAGGCGCTCGCGCGGCCGGTGGTGGTCGAAATCCGTCCCGGGGCGGGCGGACAGATCGGCCTGGAAGCGGTGAAGAACGCGGCGCCCGACGGCAACACCCTGGTGCTCACACCCGACGCAAGTCTCATCGTGCGCCCGTGGACCATGAAGGTGCCGCCCTACGATCCGGTCAGCGATTTCGCAGCGGTCGCCCACGTGGGCGCGCAGGATTACGCATTTGCCAGTGCGGCGGCGATTCCCGCGAAAGACTTGCGCGAGTTCGCCGCCTGGGCTAAGGCGAATCCCGCCGCGGCGAACTTCGGCT
>MEQV01000262.1:196-607 GCA_001770355.1 Betaproteobacteria bacterium RIFCSPLOWO2_02_FULL_62_17 | reverse complement strand
GCTCGGTACCGTGATCGCCCAGGCGCAGGCCGGAAAAATCCGCATCCTCGCGATCACCGGTGGCGAGCGTTCACCCGCCACGCCGGCCGTTCCGACTTTCGCCGAACTGGGCCATGCCTCTCTCACGGTGAGCAACTGGTTCGGTGTCTTCGCGCCGGCGCGCACCCCGCCCGAGCTCGTTGCGCAGTACAACGCGATCTTGATCAAGGCAATGCGCACGCAAGCGGTCAAGGACCGGTTGCAGAGCCTGGGCTTCGAAGTGCGCGAGATGAACCCGGCGCAGTTCGCCGCATTGGTGAAAGCCGATTTCCAGCGCTGGGGGCCGGTGATCAAGGCTTCGGGGTTTACGCTCGATAAGTGAGGCCCGCGGCAATGATCGACCGGAATGTTGGCGCACATAAGCTGTCTTCA
>MEQV01000262.1:0-178 GCA_001770355.1 Betaproteobacteria bacterium RIFCSPLOWO2_02_FULL_62_17 | reverse complement strand
CGTTTCCACCACCAGGCGCAGCTTGGCGAATTGCTCTTCTTCCGTAAGTGAATTTCCTTCCGATGAAGAGGCGAAACCGCATTGGGGTGACAGGCAAAGCTGCTCAAGAGGCAGGTACTTTGCGGCGGCGTCCACGCGCCGTTTGAGCATGTCCTTGTCCTCCAGCGCGGCGCGCTTG
>MEQV01000261.1:4640-25358 GCA_001770355.1 Betaproteobacteria bacterium RIFCSPLOWO2_02_FULL_62_17 | reverse complement strand
TAAAGCGACCGGTAACAGCGTAAGCAACCGATAACAGCGTAGGCAACCCTGGCCCGCAGGCGGTCCTGCGGGCGGGTCAAAGCAGATCGGGATCGACGATCGTCCTGATCGAGACGCCGTCTTCGTGCTCTCGTTGCCACAACCACCAGATCGCGCCTTTGCGGATGCTCCACGAGTCTTCGCGCCTGGTGAGGAGCAAAGCGGCGAGGCGGCCCAGCGAGGGCTGGTGGCCGACGATAATGGTGGTGCCACCGCGACCGGGCCATTCGATGGCAGACAGGATCGCCTTGGCCGAGGTATCGACGGCGAGTTCCGGGTTGGTGAGAAATTTTGCGCTGAGCGCCTGGGCGGTCTGCTGCGCCCGCGTCGCGGGGCTCGCGATCAGGCGGTAATCCCCGGGCAGGCGCGCACCCAGCCATTGGGCAACGCGCGCGGCCTGTTTGCGGCCGCGACCGGTGAGCCGCCTGGCCGAATCCGCCAAACCCACCTCGGCATGGGCATGGCGCCAAAGGATCAATTGCGAGGGATTGCCGCTCTTTTTCATCGGGTTGGCGTTGCGGTTGGGTCAGGCCAGCTTGGGCCGCGTCAGGACAGCTTCTTGCGATTGTCGCAGTCGGGGTTGTCGCAGTCGGCGTAGAGCGAAAGCGAGTGCTCCCGCAAGGAAAAACCGCGGTCGGTGGCTATGCGGGTCTGGCGTTTTTCTATCTCGGAGTCGAAGAACTCCTCCACGCGCCCGCATTGCAGGCAGACCAGGTGGTCGTGGTGATTTCCTTCGTTAAGTTCGAATACTGCCTTGTCCGATTCGAAGTGATGCCGTTGCAGAATGCCCGCCTGTTCGAACTGCGTCAGCACCCGGTACACGGTGGCAAGACCGATATCTACGCCTTCTCCGGTCAGCAACCGATAGACCTCCTCGGCCGACAGATGGCGGACCTTGCTGGTTTCGAAAAGCCGCAGAATGCGCAGGCGCGGCGTGGTGACCTTGAGGCCGTGTGTCTTCAGATCGGAAACGTTGCTCACAGATTCGTTTGCTTCTTTCATGAGTTTCGCGGCTTGGGACCGGCGCGAGCGCCCCAGACAGGAACATGGAAGATATCAGCGGCGGGCCGGGTGGATACGTTCCGTTATGATATAGCGTTATTCGCCGATGGCAAAAAAGAGTCATGAAACCACCGATCGTGCTGCTCACCCTGGTAATGGTCGCACTGAGCGCCGCAATAAACGCCGGGTGCAGCTATTTTCCGACCATTCCCGGGACAACTCCCTACAAAATGGAGATCCAGCAGGGCAATTTTGTCACCCAGGACATGATTTCCCGGCTCAAACTCGGCATGACGCGCGACCAGGTCAAATTCGTGCTGGGTACCCCCCTGGTCGCGGATATATTTCATAGTGACCGCTGGGACTATGTCTATGCGCGTCAGCCGCAAGGCGGAGGTCCGGTTGAACAGCGGCGCTTCGCGTTGTTTTTTGAAGATTCGAAATTGAAGCGTGTCGAGGGTGACGTTATTCCGGCGGGCAATCCGGAACTGACGGGCGGGGGCAGGCCGTGATGGCGGCCATGCGGAGAAACCGATGAAGCTTGTGGTCGCCGGGAGCACCGGGCGCATGGGACGCACCCTGATCGAGGCGATCGGGCGTGCCAAGGATGCGACCCTGGCGGGCGCCCTTGAGATGAGCGGCAACGCGATGCTTGGCAGGGATGCGGGCGAGCTTGCCGGGCTGCGTTGCGGCGTGGCGATTAGCGCGGACTTTGCCGCCACGATACCGGCGGGGGATTGTCTGATCGATTTCACCCAGCCGGGTGGAACGCTCGCGCATCTGGATATCTGCGCGGCCAATGGCGTGCGCGCCGTTATTGGCACCACGGGTTTTTCCGCCGAACAACGCAAGTCAATCGAGGCCGCGGCCAAGCGGATTCCGCTGGTGTTCGCGCCCAATATGGCGGTCGGCGTGAACGCGTCCATCAAGCTTGCGCAGCTTGCAGCCCAGATCCTGGGCGACGATTTCGATGTGGAGATCATCGAGGCGCATCATCGCCATAAGGTCGATGCGCCCTCGGGCACCGCGCTGCGGCTGGGCGAAGTGGTGGCGCAGGCGCTGGGACGCGATCTCGATGCGGTGGCGATGCATGGCCGCCATGGCGTGACCGGCGAGCGCCAGCGCAAGACCATCGGTTTTCACGCCATTCGCGGCGGCGATATTGTCGGTGAACACACGGTGATCTTCGCCGGCGAAGGCGAGCGCGTCGAAATCACGGTTCGTTCCCAGAGCCGCATGACTTATGCGTTGGGGGCTCTGCGGGCGTGCCGGTTCCTGATGGGCAAAGGTCCGGGCCTGTACGACATGCAGGATGTGCTGGGTCTGAAATAAAGGCGCCAATAGATAAAGCGGGTTTAACCAAAGATCGTTGATTGCGTGCGGATAGTTTCATCATCCGCGCGCAAGCGACGATCCGCACGGACGGAACGTCCGTGCAGGTCTTGGGAATGGGACGGAACGTCCGTGCAGGTATTGGTAAAGCCGGCACGGACGGTAAAGCCGTCCGTGCGGACCGCTGCCTGCGCACGGATAAAAAGCATCCGTGCGCAAGCGGCGGTCTCTTATGAACCCGTCCAAGCGCTGATACCCGAACTGGCGCACTCCACGGATACACGCCTTCCGCACAGAAAGCCAGGTTCCAAGTGTCCGATTTGGACTAAATGCCGCCACCATCGCATTTTGAGCGGGGCACGGTCTGCGGTATAATTGAGAGCATTAAAAACAACGGGATAGGCAGCGCCTGTCCCGTTGTCATGTCTAGACCCCGCTGGAGCACATATTGTCATTGCCGCCCGCCATCCTCGCACTTGCCGATGGCAGTCTATTTCGCGGCGAATCCATCGGGGCGGAGGGTTTGAGCGCGGGGGAAGTGGTTTTTAACACCGCCATCACCGGTTACCAGGAAATACTTACCGACCCGTCCTACTGCCGCCAGATCGTTACGCTGACCTATCCCCATGTAGGGAATACCGGCGTCAATCTCGAAGACGAGGAATCGCGCGGCATTTTTGCCGCCGGCCTGGTGATACGCGATCTGCCGATCCGCGCCTCGAGCTGGCGCTCGCAGCAGCCGCTCGATGCGTATCTCAAGAGCCGCAATATTGTTGGATTAGCCGGGATTGACACCCGCCGCTTGACGCGGATTCTGCGCGAAAAGGGCGCGCAAAACGGCGCGCTCATGGCCGGAGAGGTGGATGCCGGCAAGGCACTGGCCGCGGCGCGCGCGTTTCCCGGACTCGCCGGCATGGACCTCGCCAAGGTGGTGAGCACGGAGCGCTCCTATGAATGGGGCGAAGGTGTCTGGACGCTGGGTAAGGGCCATGCGTTGGCAGGCACTGCGAAATTTCACGTTGCCGCCTACGATTTCGGCGTCAAGCGCAACATCCTTCGATTGCTGGTTGATCGCGGTTGCCGCGTCACGGTGGTGCCGGCGCAGACGCCCGCGCAAGAGGCGCTGGCACTGAAACCCGATGGCGTGTTCCTGTCCAACGGCCCCGGAGACCCTGAGCCCTGCGATTATGCAATAGCGTCGATTCGCGAGATTCTGGAGCGCACGCGCATTCCGGTTTTCGGCATCTGCCTGGGGCATCAATTGATGGCGCTTGCTTCGGGCGCGAAGACACTCAAGATGAAGTTTGGTCATCACGGCGCCAATCATCCGGTGAAGGATCTCGAAACCGGCCGTGTGGTCATCACCAGCCAGAATCACGGGTTTGCGGTTGACGCGGACAGCTTGCCCGCCAATCTGCGGCCCACGCATGTGTCCCTGTTTGACGGTTCCCTGCAGGGTTTCGCGCGGACCGATCGTCCCGCCTTTTGTTTCCAGGGGCATCCGGAGGCGAGCCCGGGGCCGCATGACATTGTCTATCTGTTCGACCGTTTCGCCAAAATGATGCAAGGACGGGGCGCGCATGCCTAAGCGCACCGATATCCAATCCGTCCTGATCATCGGCGCCGGCCCGATTGTCATCGGCCAGGCCTGCGAATTCGATTACTCCGGCGCGCAGGCCTGCAAGGCGCTGCGCGAGGAGGGCTACAAGGTCATTCTGGTCAATTCCAATCCCGCGACCATCATGACCGATCCCGAGATGGCCGATCTCACCTATATCGAGCCGATTCAGTGGCAGGTGGTGGAGTCGATCATCGCGCGCGAGCGGCCCGATGCGCTGCTGCCGACCATGGGCGGGCAGACAGCGCTCAATTGCGCGCTCGATCTTGCCAAGCACGGCGTGCTGGAGAAATATGGCGTCGAACTGATTGGCGCCTCCAGCACCGCCATCGACATGGCCGAGGACCGCGAAAAATTCAAGAAGGCCATGCAGCGCATCGGCCTTGCCTGCCCGCGTTCCGGGCTGGCGCATTCGATGGAAGAGGCGCTGCAGCGCCAGGCGGCGGTCGGTTATCCGGTGGTGATCCGGCCCTCCTTCACCCTGGCCGGCTCCGGCGGCGGCATTGCCTACAACCGCGAAGAGTTCATTGCCATCTGCGAACGCGGCCTGGATGTCTCGCCCACTCGTGAACTGCTCATCGAGGAGTCGGTGATCGGGTGGAAGGAATTCGAGATGGAGGTGGTGCGCGATCGCAATGACAACTGCATCATTATTTGTTCGATAGAAAACCTTGACCCAATGGGCGTGCACACCGGCGATTCGATCACCGTCGCGCCGGCGCAGACGCTCACCGACAAGGAATACCAGATCATGCGCGACGCGTCGATCGCGGTATTGCGCGAAATCGGCGTCGAGACCGGCGGGTCGAACGTGCAGTTCGCGATCAACCCCGACGATGGGCGCATGCTGATCATCGAAATGAATCCGCGGGTGAGCCGCTCCTCCGCGCTGGCGTCGAAGGCCACGGGTTTTCCGATTGCACGCATCGCCGCGAAACTTGCCATCGGTTACACCCTCGATGAACTGGCCAACGAGATCACCGGCGGCGCGACGCCGGCTTCGTTCGAACCAACCATCGATTATGTGGTGACCAAGATCCCGCGCTTCACTTTCGAGAAATTCCCCACGGCCAACAATCGCCTGACCACGCAAATGAAATCGGTCGGCGAGGTGATGGCCATTGGCAGAACCTTTCAGGAGTCCTTCCAGAAAGCAATGCGCGGACTGGAAGTGGGGGTGGACGGCCTCAACCAGAAAACCACCGACCGGGAGACGCTGGAAAAAGAGCTGGGTGAACCCGGGCCGGACCGGATCTGGTATGTCGGTGACGCGTTCGAGAACGGCATGACTCTGGACGAGGTGCAAGCCCTGACGCATATCGATGCCTGGTTCCTCGCGCAGATCAAGGAGATTGTCGATCTGGAGATGGACCTGGATGACCGCGAGCTCGCGGCTCTCGACGCCGATGCGCTGCGCGCGCTCAAGCGCAAGGGATTCTCGGACCGGCGGCTTGCATACCTGTTGAAGACAAACGAACACGAGGTGCGCGAGCGGCGCCATGCCCTGGGCATCCGGCCGGTGTACAAGCGCGTCGATACCTGCGCGGCCGAGTTCGCCACGCGCACCGCGTACATGTATTCGACCTACGAAGAGGAATGCGAGGCCGCCCCCACCGATCGCAGGAAGATCATGGTGCTGGGCGGCGGTCCGAACCGCATCGGACAAGGCATCGAGTTCGACTACTGCTGCGTGCATGCGGCATTGGCGCTGCGCGACGATGGCTACGAGACCATCATGGTCAACTGCAACCCGGAAACGGTGTCGACCGACTACGACACTTCGGACCGCCTGTATTTCGAACCCGTGACGCTGGAAGATGTGCTGGAGATTGTGCATATCGAGAAGCCACTGGGCGTGATCGTGCAGTTCGGCGGGCAGACGCCACTGAAACTGGCGCGCGATCTGGAGAAGGCGGGGGTTCCCATCATCGGCACCAGCCCGGACATGATCGACGCGGCCGAGGACCGGGAACGGTTTCAGAAATTGTTGCGGAAGCTGGGTCTGCGCCAGCCGCCGAACCGCACCGCGCGCACGGAATCCGAGGCGCTTTCCTTGGCTCTGGAGATCGGTTATCCGCTGGTGGTGCGGCCATCCTATGTGCTGGGCGGCCGAGCCATGGAGATCGTCCATGAGCAAAAGGACCTGGAGCGCTACATGCGCGAAGCGGTCAAGGTCTCCAACGATTCGCCGGTGCTGCTGGACCGGTTCTTGAACGACGCCACCGAGGTGGACGTCGACGCCGTGAGCGACGGCAAGCGCGTGATGATCGGCGGCGTCATGGAGCACATCGAGCAGGCCGGCGTGCATTCCGGAGATTCCGCCTGTTCGCTGCCGCCGCATTCGCTGTCCGCCGAAGTCGAAGCGGAGTTGCGCAAGCAGACCGTGGCGCTGTCCGAGGGGCTTCAGGTGGTGGGGCTGATGAACGTGCAGTTCGCGATTCAAAATGGCAATGTTTTCGTGCTGGAGGTGAATCCGCGGGCATCGCGCACCGTGCCTTTCGTGGGCAAGGCGACCGGCCTGCCCCTGGCCAAGATCGCTGCGCGCTGCATGGTCGGCCAGTCCCTGGATCAGCAGGGATTGCGCGGCGAGGTGATCCCACCTTATTTTTCCGTGAAGGAAGCGGTGTTTCCGTTCGTGAAATTTCCCGGCGTCGACACCATTCTCGGGCCCGAGATGAAATCCACCGGGGAGGTCATGGGCGTAGGCAGGAATTTCGGTGAAGCTTTCGTGAAATCGCAACTCGCCGCCGGGACCCGTCTGCCCAGCAGCGGCAAGGCATTCATCAGCGTGCGCGATCACGACAAGCTCGCCGCGGTCGAGATCGCGCGCGACCTGCTCGATCTCGGTTTTACGCTGGTCGCCAGCCGTGGCACCGCGGCAGTGCTGGAAAAGCACGGCTTGGCGGTGGCCGCCATCAACAAGGTCGCCGAAGGCCGGCCGCATATCGTCGACTTGATCAAGAACGGCGATGTCAGGCTGATCGTCAACACCGTCGAGGACAAACGCAGTGCCGTTTCCGATTCGCGCTCCATACGCACCAGTGCCGTGCAGCAGCGCGTGACCTACTATACGACGCTCGCAGGCGCGCGCGCCGCCTGCGAAGGCATGCGCCAGCGCCGCGCCAACGCCCTGACGCCCTATACCTTGCAGGAGCTGCATAGCTCGCTTTGAAGCTGGCAGATCGCCATCAAACTCGTTGTATGATGCGCCTGCCCCGGCGATGGTGTGCTCACCTTGACCGGGAACCGCTGCGTGGAGATGAAATTCCTATATGCCTAGTGTCCCGATGACCATCGCTGGCGCCGAAAAGCTTCGCCAGGAGTTGCACCGCCTCAAGACCGTGGACCGACCCAATGCCATCGCCGCCATCGCCGAGGCGCGCTCGCACGGCGACCTGTCCGAGAACGCCGAGTACGACGCGGCCAAGGAACGGCAAAGTTTCATCGAGGGGCGCATCGCGGAAGTCGAGAGCAATCTGTCCAATGCGCAGGTGATCGACACCAAGCTCGTGGATGCCGACGGCCGTTGCGTGTTCGGTGCCAGCGTGGATCTGCAGGACATCAAAACCGGCGAGGCGGTAACCTATCAGATCGTCGGCGACGACGAGGCAGACATCAAGCGGGGCATGATCTCGATAAGTTCGCCCTTTGCGCGGGCCTTGATCGGAAAATATGCAGGCGATGTGGCCACCGTTCAGGCACCCGGCGGCGCGCGCGAATTCGAGATCGTTGACGTGCGCTACGAGTAGGGCTGTTGCAGCGCGCGATGGGTGCGCCGCGCCTGCGAAGGCGTTTTTTCGAAATAGTTTCCATACCCATGTTCTAATTGTTGTCTCAGGCGCGGCAGTCTGCTAGCGTGACGCAAGGTCGAGGGTCGGGTCCGGCGGTGACGGCTCATGGCCTGATTCGGTTGCGAGGCGCAATCCTCGCCTTCAGACAAGGGGTACGCCATGAAGAAACGATTGGACCTGCGCTGGGCAGTAACACTGGCTTTGGGAACGCTCGGCTGCGCCGCAGGGCAGGCGACTGCAGCCGGTTTCGCGCTCTACGAACAGAACGCAAGCGGGCTGGGAAATTCCTATGCGGGGGCTTCGGCGGCGGCCGAGGATGCCAGCACGGTTTTCTGGAATCCGGCAGGGATGGCGAAACTCCGGCCGGGCAAACATATGGCACTGGTCGGGCATTCCATCAATCCCACGACAAAGTTTTCCAATGGAGCCAGTGCGGCGGGCCTCAACCGTACCGATTTTGGCGGCGACGGCGGCAATGCCGGCAACGCTGCTCTTATCCCCAACGGCTATTTTGCGATGGATCTCAACCCACGCTGGAATTTTGGCGTGGGCATTAATGTCCCATTCGGATTGGCAACCGAATACGACCCGAACTGGGTGGGCCGTTTTCAGGGTATCAAGTCGGAAATCCAGACGCTGAACATCAATCCATCCCTTTCATGGAAGGCGAACGATCAGCTTTCGCTGGGTTTTGGGGTGAGCTATCAGCAGGGTGAAATCGATCTGCTGACAGGCGTGAATTACAAGGGAATTGTATTTGGAACCGCTTTGAATCCGCTGGTCGCGGCAAATGCGGAAGGACAGAACAAGATCAGCCTGGAGGGGAGTGGCTGGGGTTATAACCTGGGTCTCATATATGACCTGACGCCTTCAACACGTCTTGGTTTTGCCTATCGCTCCAGAGTCAAGCAGGACCTGTCGGGGACCGTAAGCTTCAGTGGTGTTCCCGCCGCGTATGGGTTGAGCCCGGCACTGACGGCGGCAACCGCGAACGGCGGCGTCAAGTTGACCGTCAAAACGCCTGACAGCGCTGCATTCAGCCTGGTACATAAGCTTAGTGGGAATTGGGATCTGCTGGGTGAGATAACCTGGACCGGCTGGAGCGTCGTCAATTCACTTCCCCTGGTGCGCGATAGCGGCACCACGCTGGATACCCTTAGGTTCAACTTCAGGGACACCATGCGCTATGCGGGCGGCGCCCGATACAAAATGAACGATAGCTGGACCTTGAAGATGGGATTGGCATTGGACGAGACGCCGGTGCCCAACTCCAATGACCGCAGCGTGCGTCTGCCCGACAGCGACCGCACCTGGTTCACCTTTGGGGTGAAATACAAACTGTCCAACGCCGCATCGATCGACGCGGGTTTTGCCCACATTCGCGGGAAGGACGCGCCCATTGCGAACAACCAGAACGTCGGCAATGTCCGGGGCAATGTCAACGGCAACTACACTACAACCGTCAACATTCTCAGCGTCCAATACAGCCGCGCGTTTTGATTTTCCGCGGGATCCTCGTGGATATTTACCGGGATGACTCAGCCGCGCGCGGCGCGGCCGCGGCGCACAGCGGCTGACCTGGCGCCGCCGGCCTTGCCGGCCGAAACTGGCCGCGCGGACGGGCGTTCGAGGGCGCGCCGGCCGGGCGGGACCGCTGTTTTGCGAGGTTTCCTCTTCGCAGCGGCCGTTTCCTCCTTTGGAAGCTCGCGGTAGACCACCAGGACCTTGCCGATATGTTGTACCTGGGTGGCACCGCTCTGCCCGCATATCGCTTCAAACGCCGATTCGCGCTCGGCGTGTTCCATGCCTCCGGCCCTGATCTTGATCAATTCGTGCGCCTTGAGGCTGCGCTCCACTTCGGCGATGACGCCGGGCGTCAGTCCGCCGTTGCCTATGATCACTACCGGGTCGAGAGAATGGGCGCGTGCCCGAAGTGCGCGGCGTTCGGCGGATGTGAGGTCTTTCATCTGTGTATTCTATATGGCGCAGGCGGCTCCTTGACCACGCCGTTGCGGTAATCGCCGCAACTCGGGTATCGCAGGCATGCCTTGTCAAAAGGATATTCAGTGAAAAAAGGCAGTTCCAAAGTCGGCAGTTCCTGGATGCGCGAGCATGTCAACGATCACTATGTCCACCAGGCGAAAGCCAAAGGCTATCGTTCGCGGGCCGCATTCAAGCTGATCCAGATCGACGCGAAAGATCGTCTGCTCTCCCCGGGCATGCTGGTGGTCGATCTGGGAGCGGCGCCGGGAAGCTGGTTGCAGGTTCTGGCCGAGCGCGTCGGTCCCGGCGGGCGCGTGATCGCCCTCGATCTGCTGCCCATTGAACCCTTGCCCCGGGTCGAGTGTATTCAGGGTGACTTTCGCGAGCCTGAACCGCTGGCGCGGCTGAATGCGGCCTTGTCGGGCCGCAAGCTGGACCTTGTGGTTTCCGATATGGCCCCCAATATATCGGGAATAGCTTCCAGCGATCAGGCGCGCAGCATGGATTTGTGCGAACTGGCGTTGCAGTTTGCGCGGGACAATTTGCGCGTTGATGGCGTACTGCTGGTAAAGGTATTCCAGGGCAGCGGCTATCCGGAGTTTCTGGCGCAGATGCGCCGGGCCTTCAAAACCGTGGTGTCGCGCAAGCCCGAGGCCTCGCGGGGACGCTCCGCGGAGATATATCTGGTCGGGAAGGGGTTTTTGGGAAAAATATGAGCTTGCGCAAACCTTTATCGGGACATGTCGTCAACTGGCGCACTGGCGCTGGATGCGTCTAGAATGACTACCCCGCAACCGTTTGATCGGCATTTGAGAATTCGCATGGAAAGTTCCAGTTGAATAATCTTTTCAAGAATCTGGTGATCTGGTTGGTTATCGGCCTGGTGCTGATGACCGTGTTCAATCAATTCAACACCCGCCAGCAGACGCTCACCGCCATGGACTATTCCCAGTTCATCGAGGAGGTCAAGGCCGGGCGCATCGGCGAGGTGGTGATTGAGGGCCGTAACCTCAAGGCGCGAACCACCGACGGCAAACCCGTCACCAGCTATTCCCCCGGGGATATCTGGCTGGTCTCCGATCTGCTCAAGTACGGGGTCAAGATCAAGGCCAAGCCCGAAGAGGAGCAATCGCTCCTGATGAGCATTTTCGTCTCCTGGTTCCCGATGCTGCTGCTTATCGGCGTATGGATTTTCTTCATGCGGCAGATGCAGGGCGGCGGTCGCGGCGGCGCATTTTCCTTCGGCAAATCGCGCGCCCGCATGATGGACGAGGCCAGCAACAATGTCACTTTCGCGGACGTCGCCGGCTGCGACGAGGCGAAAGAGGATGTCGCGGAACTGGTGGATTTTCTGCGCGACCCGACCAAATTTCAAAAGCTCGGCGGGCGCATACCCAAGGGCGTGCTGATGGTGGGCAATCCCGGCACCGGCAAGACCTTGCTGGCGCGCGCCATTGCAGGCGAGGCCAAGGTGCCGTTCTTTTCCATCTCCGGGTCGGATTTCGTGGAGATGTTCGTGGGTGTCGGCGCGGCGCGCGTTCGCGACATGTTCGGCGAGGCGAAAAAGCACGCTCCCTGCATCGTATTCATCGATGAAATCGACGCCGTGGGGCGCCAGCGCGGCGCCGGGCTTGGCGGCGGAAACGACGAGCGCGAGCAGACCTTGAACCAATTGCTGGTGGAGATGGATGGTTTCGAGGGCACCACGGGAGTGATCGTCATCGCCGCGACCAACCGGCCCGACGTGCTCGATCCCGCGTTGTTGCGGCCCGGGCGCTTTGACCGGCAGGTGGTGGTGCCCTTGCCCGATATCCGCGGCCGCGAGGAAATCCTCAAGGTTCACATGCGCAAGGTGCCGATGGCGCCGGATGTCAAGGCGGACATCATTGCCCGCGGCACGCCGGGGTTCTCGGGCGCGGATCTCGCGAATCTGGTGAACGAGGCGGCGCTGTTCGCGGCGCGGCATAACAAGCGCCTGGTGGATATGGACGACTTCGAGAACGCCAAGGACAAGATCATCATGGGCGCGGCGCGGCGTTCCATGGTGATGCCGGAAGAAGAGCGGCGCAACACCGCCTACCACGAATCCGGACACACGGTGGTGGCAAAGTTGCTGCCCAAGACCGATCCGGTGCACAAGGTCACCATCATTCCGCGGGGCCGGGCGCTGGGCGTGACCATGCAATTGCCCACCGAGGATCGCTACAGCCAGGATCGCGACAGGCTGCTCAACACCGTCGCAGTTCTTTTCGGCGGGCGGATTGCGGAAGAAATCTTCATGGGCCAGATGACAACGGGCGCGTCCAACGATTTCGAGCGCGCCACGGAAATAGCGCGGCGCATGGTGACGCAATGGGGCATGTCCGACGAACTCGGACCGATGGTGTACGGGGAGAACGACGGCGAGGTGTTTCTCGGACGCTCTGTCACCACGCACAAGAACGTGTCGGAAACGACCATGCAGAAAGTCGACCAGGAAATCCGGCGCATCATCGATCAGCAATATGCCCTGGCGCGCAAGCTCATCGAGGATAACCGCGACAAAGTCGAAGCGATGACCAAGGCCCTGCTCGAGTGGGAAACGCTCGATTCGGACCAGTTGGACGACATCATGGCCGGGTTGGCGCCGCGTCCGCCCAAACCGCCGCAACCCACGCAAAAGCCGCCGCAACAGCCCGGCACCAGCGGCGCCACCGAGCCAGCTCCCGCCGCTTGAGTTCGACGCTGCGTTGCGGGAGGTTTGCCATCGAGCTTTCCCGGCCGCTGATCATGGGCGTGATCAATGTCACGCCCGATTCTTTTTCCGACGGCGGGCGCTTTGTCGAGGCCGGCCATGCCATTGAACATGCGTTTCGCCTGATCGGGGAGGGCGCGGACATTGTCGATATCGGCGCGGAGTCGACGCGTCCGGGTGCCACGGCGGTATCGCAAGACGGGGAGATTGAACGCTTGCTGCCGGTTTTGCGGGCGCTGCGTAATGAGGCCGTCCCGGTGTCGGTCGACACCATGAAACCCGCGGTGATGCGCGTGGCCATCGATGAAGGCGCAGCCCTCATCAATGACATCAACGCATTGCGGGCCGAAGGCGCCTTGCGGGCAGTGGCCGATAGCGGCGTGGGCGTATGTCTCATGCACATGCAGGGAAATCCCGCCGCCATGCAGGATGCGCCGCGCTACGCCGATGTTGTCGCCGAAGTCGGGCAGTTTCTCGCCGGACGCGTCGCGGCCGCGCAAGCCGCCGGTATCGCGCGTGACCGGATCAGCATCGACCCTGGCTTCGGATTCGGCAAAACGGCCGAACACAATATGAGCATCCTGCGCGAATTGAAGGAAATCTGCGCCATCGGCTTGCCCGTGACTTTCGGGGCGTCGCGAAAATCAACGCTGGGCGCGGTGACCGGCAGACCGGTGGCGGAACGGGTATTCGCCAGCGTCGCGGCCGCGCTATTGGCGATTGAGCGCGGTGCCGCGATCGTGCGGGTTCATGATGTCGCGCCGACACGCGACGCGCTCGCCGTGTGGCTGGCAATGCGCGGGCAGGCCATGAAATCAACAAGAGAGATTATTCGGGAGCTGCAATGACCAGAAAGTATTTCGGTACCGACGGGATACGCGGCAAGGTTGGCAAGTCGCCCATAACTCCGGAGTTCGCGATGCGGATGGGATTCGCCGCGGGCACCGTCCTGGTGAAGCACGCCGGCATGGCCAAGGGCGAACGTCCCGCGGTGCTTATCGGCAAGGACACGCGCGTCTCCGGATACATGCTGGAGGCGGCGCTCGAAGCAGGTTTTTCCGCCGCGGGTGTGGATGTGATGCTGGTGGGGCCGCTGCCCACGCCGGGGGTGGCCTACCTTACCCGTGCATTGCGTTTGCAGATCGGCGTCGTGATCAGCGCGTCGCATAATCCCTACGACGATAACGGGGTGAAGTTTTTCTCCGCGGCGGGCGCGAAGCTGGACGATGAAGTGGAGGCGGAAATCGAGACGCAACTGGATCGTCCGATGCGCTGCAAGGATTCGCTGCAGCTCGGCAAGGCCCGCCGCATCGACGATGCGGTGGGCAGGTACGTGGAATTCTGCAAAAGTACTTTTCCCCAGTCCCTGGATCTGCGTGGCCTGAAAATCGTGGTCGATTGCGCGCATGGCGCCGCGTATCACGTGGCGCCGCATGTATTCCATGAGCTTGGCGCAGAAGTCGTCTCTATCGGCGTGAGCCCCGATGGCTACAACATCAATGACAGGGTCGGCACCACGTTTACCGGTACGCTGAGCAAGGCGGTCAGGGTTCAAGCCGCTGATCTGGGTATCGCCTTGGACGGCGACGGCGATCGCCTGATCATGATCGACGCACACGGCAAACGTTACGACGGGGACCAGTTGCTTTATGTCATTGCGCGCGCACGCGCGGCTGAGTCAGACCTGCAGGGGGTGGCAGGCACCTTGATGACCAATCTCGCCCTTGAGTTGGCGTTGCGGAAAATGGGCGTGGACTTCGGGCGCGCAAAGGTCGGCGACCGCTATGTTCTGGAGATGATGCAGCAGCGCGGCTGGACTCTGGGTGGCGAGAACTCCGGCCATATCATCTGCCTGGACAAGCACACCACCGGCGACGGAATTATTTCCGCGCTGCAGGTGCTCGCCGCAGTCCGGTCGAGCCATTCCACTCTCGCGGCGCTGAGCCGGGATTTGACGCTTTACCCCCAGGTGCTGTTCAATGTTCCAGCGCAGCGCGGTTTTGACTGGCAACGCCAGCCGATGATAGTTCAAGCCGTCAGAGACTCCGAGCGCTTGCTGGGCGAGGCAGGCCGGGTTCTGCTGCGATCCTCGGGTACCGAAGCGGTATTTCGCGTCATGGTCGAGGGCGGGGACCGTAAAAAAGTCAATATGCTGGCGCGCCGGCTGGCTGCGGTGGTGGCGCGTCATGCGTGACCCCGCCGGAATACCTGCGAGTACCGGCCAGATTGCAAATGTGACCTTGTAAGAGAGACCTGCAGGAGGCGGCCGGCTTGGAGCGCTTGCCCGAGGTGGTTTGACATCCGGTTTCCAGCGGCTCGTCAACGAGATGAAACAACTGATATAAATCAAAAATGCCTGCAAATGCCGACGCTTCGTTTGACCCTGACAGCTCGAAACGGCTAAAATGCCGCGCTGTTGCTTAGGGTCAGAGTCAATGCGGCGCAGGCTGGTAGCTGGCAATTGGAAGATGCATGGCAGCCGTGCGGTCAACCTGGCGTTGTTGTCATCGCTGAAGCGCTCGATTGTGCCGATTGACGGTCTCGGCGTCGCGGTTTGTGCTCCGTTTCCCTACCTTTCCCAGGTGGCCGATAGCCTGCGCGGCAGTTCCCTGGTTTGGGGGGCGCAGGATTTGAGCGAGCACGACGTTGGCCCTTATACCGGAGAAGTTTCCGGTCCGATGCTCGCGGACTTTGGCTGTGCTTATGTCCTGGTGGGACATTCCGAGCGCAGGGTTCTGCACGGTGAGACCGACCGGCAGATTGCGGCAAAATTTGGCGCCGCGCAGCGCGCGGGACTGATTCCGGTCCTGTGTGTCGGCGAGACGCTTGAACAGCGAGATGGCGGCGAAATGCAGGCGGTATTGCGGCGGCAGGTGGATGCGGTACTGAAAGCGAGCGGGGTTGCGGCATTCAGGCGGGCGGTCGTGGCTTACGAGCCGGTTTGGGCGATCGGTACGGGAAGAACCGCTACACCGGCCCAGGCTCAGGCGGCGCACCTGCACCTGCGCTCGCTGGTTGCCGCGCAGGATGCCGGGTTGGCGGCGGAATTGACGATTGTTTACGGCGGCAGCGTGAAGCCGGGGAACGCGAAAGAGATTTTCTCCATGCCCGATGTCGACGGTGGATTGATTGGCGGTGCTTCGCTGGTGGCGGAGGATTTCACCGCGATTTGCAGTGCCGCGGCCGCGGCACAAAAACAGGAGTGACATGAATATCTGGTTGCCTTTAATCCTGATTGTCCACGTCATCGCGGCGTTGGGCATCATCGGTTTGGTTTTGCTCCAGCACGGCAAGGGCGCGGACATGGGCGCCGCATTCGGCAGCGGGTCCTCGGGCAGTCTTTTCGGGTCGAGCGGCTCGGCGAATTTTCTGTCGCGGGCGACAGCGATATTCGCCGTGGTGTTTTTTGCCACGAGCCTGAGCCTGGCCTATCTGGCCACGCACCGGAGCACGGAAGCCACCGGCGTCATGGATGCCGTCAAGGACACTTCGCCGGTGCCGACACCTTCGGGGAGCGTCCCCGGCGGCGCGGCGCCGCAGTCGGACGCCGTGCCTGTGCCGCAGTTGGATGGCGCGATTCAAAAGTCCGGGGAGGTTCCGAAATAGTAGAATAAGCGTTAGAGTGCCGCGGCGTCGGGGGCGGTGGCACGCGAATGGATTGAGTTTTGAGTAAAGCGGTACTTGGTGTAGGGGTATTCGCGGGTGAAAGTCCTGCGCCCGGTTTCAGGTTTTAAGACCGCGTGCCGTCGTGGTGGAATTGGTAGACACGCCGTCTTGAGGGGGCGGTGGCGAAAGCCGTGAGAGTTCGAGTCTCTCCGTCGGCACCATGTTTGATCTAGGTTAAGGAATGAGCGTCGTAACAATAAATTGATTCTGAACCCGGCGTATAGTTTGACAACGCCACGATGAATTCGATAGAAACGTGCTCGAAAATTATTTCCCGATTCTCCTTTTCATAGCCGTGGCGATTGGCGTCGGTGTGGCGCCGATGTGCATGGGCAGGGGAGTGAGCCTTCTCCTGGGCACCCACCGCCCGGATTCCGAGAAGCTCTCGCCCTATGAATGCGGCTTCGAGGCTTTCGAGGATGCGCGCATGAAATTCGACGTTCGCTACTATTTGGTGGCGATTCTTTTCATCCTGTTCGATCTGGAAATCGCGTTCCTGTTTCCCTGGGCGGTGTCGCTCAAGGAAATAGGTTTTTTGGGTTTTGTTTCAATGATGGTTTTCCTGGCCATACTGGTGGTGGGCTTCATCTACGAATGGATGAAGGGGGCGCTTGAATGGGAATAAAGCCGCTTGCCTTGCGCGCCGGGCTTTTCGTGTCAGCAATTCCGAAACCGACCGCCAGGCAGGCAGAAGAATCATCCGGGAGGCACCTTGGGGGCGAATGATCAGGGATTGATGCAGCAGGGTTTCGTCACCACCACCATTGACGCCGTGGTTAACTGGACCCGAACCGGGTCGCTCTGGCCGATGACCTTCGGCCTGGCATGCTGCGCCGTGGAAATGATGCATGCGGGCGCGGCGCGCTACGATCTGGATCGATTCGGCATCGTGTTCCGTCCAAGCCCCAGACAAGCGGACCTGATGATCGTCGCGGGCACTTTGTGCAACAAGATGGCGCCTGCCTTGCGCAAGGTCTACGACCAGATGGCCGAGCCGCGTTGGGTGCTGTCGATGGGTTCCTGCGCCAACGGCGGCGGTTACTACCATTATTCCTATTCGGTGGTACGCGGCTGCGACCGGATTGTCCCCGTGGACGTCTACGTGCCGGGTTGTCCGCCGACCGCGGAGGCCCTGCTCTACGGCCTGGTGCAGTTGCAGAACAAGATCAAGCGAACTGAAACAATCGCGCGCTGATGGTAATCGCTGATGCAAAAACGTATTGAACGGCTGCAGGCGGCGGTGAACGCCGCCTTGGGCGGGCGCGCCGCGGTGCTGAAGGAAGCATTCGGTGAGCTGCTGCTGGAAGTCAAACCATCGGTCTATCGGGAAGCGGCGCTGGTCCTGCGCGACAGCGCCAGCCTGGGCTTCGAGCAACTGATTGATCTGTGTGGCGTCGATTACTCCCAGTACCGCGATGGTGAATGGACCGGGCTTCGCTTCGCGGCGGTGTCGCAGCTGCTTTCGGTCAAGCACAATTGGCGGCTTCGCCTGCGCACGTTTGCCGAGGACGACGGATTTCCCGTGGTGGACTCGCTGACAGAGGTGTGGCCGAGCGCGAATTGGTATGAGCGCGAGGCATTCGATCTTTTCGGCATTGTTTTCACCGGACACACCGATCTGCGGCGCATCCTGACCGACTACGGCTTTATCGGACATCCGTTCCGCAAGGATTTTCCGATCTACGGCAACGTCGAGATGCGCTACGACCCGGTTCAGAGGCGGGTGATCTATCAGCCCGTCACGATCGAGCCGCGGGAAATCACGCCGCGCGTCATCCGCGAGGCGAACTACGGCGCTCTGGGGGCGCAACAGTAGCCCATGGCCGATATCCGCAATTACACGCTCAATTTCGGCCCGCAGCATCCGGCGGCGCACGGCGTGCTGCGTCTGGTGCTCGAACTGGATGGTGAGGTGGTGCAGCGCGCCGATCCGCATATAGGTCTCCTGCATCGCGCCACGGAGAAGCTTGCCGAGACCAAGACCTTTCTCCAGACGCTGCCCTATATGGACCGGCTGGACTATGTTTCCATGATGATGAATGAGCACGCCTATTGCCTCGCCGTCGAGAAGCTACTCGGCGTGGAGGTACCGGTGCGCGCGCAATACATCCGCGTCCTGTTCGACGAGATCACACGGATACTCAACCACTTGTTGTGGCTGGGCGCGCATGCGCTGGATTGCGGGGCGATGACCGTGTTCCTGTACGCCTTCCGCGAACGCGAAGACCTGATGGACTGTTACGAAGCCGTTTCGGGCGCGCGCCTGCATGCGGCTTATTACCGGCCGGGCGGTGTCTACCGTGACCTGCCCGATTCCATGCCGAAGTACCAGGCATCGCAGTTCCGCAACGAGCGCACATTGCGCGAATTGAACGAGAATCGACAGGGCTCGCTGCTCGATTTCATCGCCGACTTCACCGACAGGTTTCCGAAATACATCGACGAGTACGAGGAGCTCCTGACCGACAACCGCATCTGGAAACAGCGCACCGTCGGTATCGGCGTCGTGTCGCCGGAACGCGCACTGGCAAAGGGTTTCACCGGACCGATGCTGCGCGGTTCAGGGGTTGAATGGGATCTGCGCAGGAAACAGCCCTATGAGGTCTATGACCGGCTGCAGTTCGACATCCCGGTCGGCGTCAATGGCGACTGTTACGACAGGTATCTTTGCCGTATCCATGAATTGCGCCAGTCCAACCGCATCATGCGTCAGTGCGTCGAGTGGCTGCGCGCCAATCCGGGTCCGGTCATCACCGACAATCACAAGATCGCCCCGCCCTCCAGGGTGCAGATGAAGACCAGCATGGAGGATCTGATCCATCATTTCAAGCTCTTCACCGAAGGCTTCCACGTGCCCGAAGGCGAGAGCTACGCCGCGGTGGAGCACCCCAAGGGCGAGTTCGGCATCTACCTAATTTCAGACGGCGCCAACAAGCCCTACCGGATGAAGATCCGCGCGCCCGGGTACGCGCACCTGGCGGGACTGGACGAGATGTCCCGCGGCCACATGATCGCGGATGTTGTCGCGATCATCGGCAGCCAGGATATCGTTTTCGGCGAGATCGACCGCTGATGCTGAATGCACCATCCCTCAAACTAATCGACCAGGCAGTCGCGAAATATCCGCCGGACCAGAAGCAGTCCGCGGTGATGGCGGCGCTCGCGGTGGCGCAGGATGAAAAAGGCTGGCTGTCCCCGGAAGTCATGGATTTCGTCGCCGATTACCTGGGCATGCCGGCGGTCGCGGTCTATGAGGTTGCCACGTTCTATTCGATGTACAACCTTTCCCAGGGCGGAAAGTACAAATTGTGCATGTGCACCAATCTGCCCTGTGCCCTCTCGGGCGCGGTCGAGGCAGCCGAGCATCTGAAGAAAAAGCTGGGCATTGATTTCAACGAGACGACCGCGGACGGCCGCTTTACCCTGAAAGAGGGCGAATGCTTCGGCGCATGCGGTGACGCGCCGGTGCTGTTGGTCAACAACAAACGCATGGAAAGCTTCATGACGCCAGAATCCCTGGACAAGCTGCTCGCCGAACTCAAATGAACTCAGCGCATCCCCCGTTTGATCCCTCGATATTCGGCCCCGATGCCGTGATCATGGCTGGCATCACCGGACTGAATTGGGGTCTCAAGGACTATGAAGCGCGCGGCGGGTACCGGGCATTACGCAAGATTATCGAAGAAAAAATATCGCCCGATTCGATCATCGCCGATGTGAAAAAATCGGCCTTGCGCGGGCGTGGTGGCGCCGGATTTCCCGCCGGTCTGAAGTGGAGCTTCATGCCGCGCCAGTATCCCGGTCAGAAATACATGGTGTGCAATTCCGACGAAGGCGAACCCGGAACCTTCAAGGATCGTGATTTGTTGCGCTACAACCCGCACAGCGTGATTGAAGGCATGGCTATCGCAGGCTATGCCACCGGCGCCAGCGTGGGCTACAACTATATTCACGGTGAGATCTGGGAAATCTACGAACGCTTCGAGGAGGCGCTGGCGCAGGCGCGAGCCGCGGGTTATCTGGGAAAGAACATCCTTGGCGGCGAATTCTCCTTCGAGCTGCATGCCCATCACGGTTACGGCGCCTATATCTGCGGCGAGGAAACGGCGCTGCTCGAGTCGATGGAGGGCAAGAAAGGGCAGCCGCGTTTCAAACCCCCGTTTCCGGCGAGCTATGGACTGTACGGCAAGGCCACCACCATCAACAACACCGAAACCTTCGCCGCGGTGCCCTGGATCATCGTCAATGGCGGGGACGCTTATCTGAATCTTGGCAAGCCCAATAATGGCGGAACGAAAATATTCTCCATCGCGGGCCATGTGGAGCGACCCGGCAATTATGAAGTGCGCCTTGGCACGCCGTTCGCGAAGCTGCTTGAGATGGCCGGCGGCATGCGCGGCGGGAAAAGGCTGAAAGCGGTCATACCGGGCGGCTCCTCGGCTCCGGTCCTGCCGGCCGACATCATGATGGCGACCGACATGGACTATGACTCGATCGCCAAGGTGGGGTCGATGTTCGGGTCCGGCGCGGTGATCGTCATGGATGAAACCACC
>MEQV01000261.1:2622-4607 GCA_001770355.1 Betaproteobacteria bacterium RIFCSPLOWO2_02_FULL_62_17 | reverse complement strand
TTCTATGCCGAGGAATCCTGCGGGCAATGCACGCCCTGCCGCGAAGGCACCGGCTGGCTGTACCGCATGGTCCATCGCATAGAAACCGGCAGGGGCCGCATCGAGGATCTGCATGCCCTGGTGAACGTTTCAGACAACATTGCCGGACGCACGATATGCGCGTTGGGCGATGCTGCGGCGATGCCGGTCAAGAGTTTTATCAAGCATTTTCGCGACGAATTCGTCCACCACATCGAGCACAAGTGCTGCTTAGTGGGCGGCCGTGCGCCGGAAAAAGCGGCCGAAAAGGCGGCCGCATGAGCGCGATGCTAAAGCTGGAAATTGACGGCCGCGAAGTCGAGGTTGCGCACGGAAGCACGGTGATGGACGCGGCCACCAGCCTGGGGATTTACGTTCCGCACTTTTGCTATCACAAGAAGCTTTCGATCGCGGCGAACTGCCGCATGTGCCTGGTGCAGATTGAAAAAGCGCCCAAGCCGCTTCCCGCGTGTGCGACGCCGGCCACCGACGGCATGAAGGTCTGGACGCACTCCGGGCAGGCCAAACAGGCGCAGAACGGCGTGATGGAATTGCTGTTGATCAATCATCCGCTCGATTGTCCGATCTGCGATCAAGGGGGGGAATGCCAGCTGCAGGATCTGGCGGTGGGATACGGCGCCAGCGCGTCCCGCTATGCCGAGCCCAAGCGCGTGGTCATGCACAAGAGTATGGGTGCCCTGATCAGCGCAGAAGAAATGACGCGCTGCATTCATTGCACCCGCTGCGTGCGTTTTGGCCAGGAAATCGGCGGCGTCATGGAGCTTGGAATGATCGGCCGCGGCGAGCATTCCGAAATCGTTGCCTTTGTCGGCAAGTCAGTGGATTCCGAGTTGTCCGGCAATATGATCGATGTCTGTCCCGTGGGCGCGCTCACTTCCAAGCCCTTTCGCTATTCCGCCCGCACCTGGGAACTGTCCAGGCGCAAGAGCGTGGCGCCGCATGATTCCCTGGGTTCGAATCTGATTGTGCAGACCAAGGGTTCCACTGTCATGCGCGTGGTTCCTCTGGAGAACGAGGAGTTGAACGAATGCTGGATCTCCGACCGCGATCGATTCTCCTATGAAGGTTTGAACGCCCCGGACCGGCTGGTGAAGCCCATGATTCGCCAGGGCGGTTCCTTGCACGAAGTCGATTGGCAGTCCGCGCTCGAGCACGCGGCCAAGCTCCTTTCGGAGGTCCGGGAGCAACACGGTCCGGCCTCACTGGGTCTGCTCGCCAGCCCGCAGTCAAGCTTCGAGGAGCTTCATCTTGCCCAACAGCTTATGCGTGGACTGGGCAGCGAAAATATCGATTTTCGGCTGAGGCAGCGGGACTTTTCGGCGGACGCTAAGCGCTCGGGAATACCCTGGTTGGGCATGAAGGTGGCCGATATGGGCGGACTGGATCGGGTTCTTGTCATTGGTTCGTTCCTGCGCAAGGATCATCCGCTGCTTGCGAATCGATTCCGCCAGGCAGCCAAGCACACCCAACAGGTCAACCTGGTGCACGTCGCCGACGACGATGTTCTGATCAAACTAAGAAACAAGCTGATTGTCAGCCCCGCCGGATTGCCTGCCGCATTGAGCCAGATCGTCGCGGCACTTGCGGAGATCAAACAGCAGCCGCGACCTGCCTCGCTTTCGGAAATGGCCATCGACGAGCAGGCCCGCGCGATCGCGGTGAGTCTCGCCTCCGGGCGCAAAGCCGGCATTTTCCTCGGTGGTACCGCGGAGCAGCATCCCGAGGCCGCAAAATTACATGCGCTGGCGCGGGAGATCGCGCTGCTCTGCGGTGCGACGCTCGGCTTTCTCGGAACCGCGGCCAATAGCGTTGGCGGATACCTTGCCAATTGCGTACCCCAAGGCGCCGCGGGACTGAATGCGCGCGCCATGCTGGAGGCACCGCGCAAAGCCTATGTGCTGCTGAATCTTGAACCGGAGCTGGATTGCCACGATCCCGCCACCGCC
>MEQV01000261.1:0-2418 GCA_001770355.1 Betaproteobacteria bacterium RIFCSPLOWO2_02_FULL_62_17 | reverse complement strand
CGCGCGACGGACATCGCTGCGCGTCTGAGCAACGATATTCTCGGCATTGATCTTGCGACTGCAGCGGGCGCCGCGGGCGCGCTCGAGCGAATAACCGATGTGCCGATCTATTTTTCAGACGCCATCGTGCGGCGCGCAGAATCCCTGCAGCGGACCAGGGACGCCCGTGAACCGAGGGCGATCATGAGCCCGGCCACTGCGCTGAAACTGGGCTTGTCCTCGGGCGATTCGGTCAGGGTTCGCCAGGGCGGGGGCGAAGCGGTGGTTCGGCTCGATGTCGACGAGAATCTGCCGCAGAACTGCGTGCGCCTGGCGGCAGCGCATCCTCTGTGTTCCGGTCTGGGACCTATGTTCGGTGAAGTTTCCGTGGAGCGTGCCGGTTGATATGGAACTGATCTACGAACTGCCGCGCTGGGCTCTGCAGCTTTCCGAAGGTTTTTTCGGCCGGGAACTCGGCGGGTGGATTTACACCCTGGTCAAGACTTTGATTTTGATCGTCTGTATTGTCGCGCCGCTCATGGGCGCCGTGGCCTACCTTACGCTATGGGAAAGAAAGCTCATCGGCTGGATGCAGATCCGCCTGGGACCCAACCGGGTTGGTCCGCTGGGCCTGCTCCAGCCCATTGCCGACGGCATCAAGCTGTTTCTCAAGGAAATCATTGTTCCGACCGGTTCCAGCAAGGGGCTGTTCGTGCTGGCGCCGGTCATGGCCCTCGGACCTGCATTCGCGGCTTGGGCAGTGATTCCATTTTCGCCCGAAGTGGTCCTCGCCGATATCAACGCCGGGTTGCTTTATCTGACGGCAATGACATCGCTGGGTGTCTACGGCGTGATTATCGCCGGCTGGGCTTCCAATTCGAAATATGCGTTTCTTGGCGCCATGCGCTCCGCCGCCCAGATCGTCGCCTACGAAATTTCAATGGGATTCGCCCTGGTGGTGGTCCTGATGGTCTCGGGAAGCCTTAATCTTTCCGCGATCGTCAACGCTCAGGGGCGCGGTCTATTCGCGGATCTGGGCCTGACCTTCCTCTCTTGGAACTGGTTGCCGCTTGCGCCCATGCTGGTCGTCTATTTCGTCTCCGGCGTCGCCGAAACCAACCGGGCGCCATTCGACGTGGTCGAGGGCGAATCGGAAATCGTGGCGGGCCACATGGTCGAATACTCGGGGATGGCGTTCGCGCTGTTCTTTCTGGCTGAGTACGCCAATATGTGGCTGGTCGCGATGCTCACCGTCATATTGTTTTTTGGCGGCTGGCAGGCGCCGGTGGATTGGCCGATTCTGGCATGGGTGCCAACGATCGTCTGGTTGCTCGCCAAGGTCGTGTGCGTGGTGTCGATGTTCCTGTGGTTTCGTGCCACCTTCCCGCGCTATCGTTACGACCAGATCATGCGACTGGGATGGAAGGTTTTCATCCCGGTTACCCTGGTCTGGTTGCTGATCATCGGCATCTGGATACAGACGCCATGGAATATCTGGAACTAGGAGGGCGCACATGATCAAACGCATACGCGACTTCTGCCGGAGTTTCCTGTTGCTGGAATTGGTACATGGGATGAGGGTCACAGGCCGTCATCTGTTCCGCCGCAAGATTACAGTGCAGTTTCCGGAGGAGAAGACGCCTCTGAGCCCGCGGTTTCGCGGCTTGCACGCGTTGCGCCGCTATCCGAACGGCGAGGAGCGCTGCATCGGCTGCAAGCTTTGCGAAGCTGTTTGCCCGGCGCAGGCGATCACCATCGAAACAGAGCAGCGCGACGACGGCACCCGCCGCACCACGCGCTACGACATCGATCTGACCAAATGCATTTTCTGCGGCTTTTGCGAGGAGTCCTGCCCGGTGGATTCAATCGTGGAAACCGCGATCTTCGAGTATCACGGCGAGACGCGCGGCGATCTCCACTACACCAAGGAAATGTTGCTGGCGGTGGGGGACAGGTACGAGCAGAGCATCGCGAACGACCGCGCCCGGGATTCGGCGTACCGCTAGCGCGACACTGAAACCCATGACCATCGAAGCCATCATTTTCTATTTCTTTGCCGCGATTCTCCTGGCCGCGGCGGTGTGCGTCGTCACCGTGCGCAATCCGGTGCATGCGGCCTTGTTCCTGGTGTTGTCGTTTTTTACGGCGGCCGGCATCTGGCTGCTGCTGCGCGCGGAGTTCCTGGCGATCGCGCTGGTGCTGGTGTACGTGGGCGCGGTGATGGTGCTGTTTCTTTTTGTCGTCATGATGCTGGATATCAATCTTGATCGAATGCGCCACCGGTTCTGGAGTTACCTGCCGCTGGGAGCCACCATAGGGATTCTCATCGCGCTCGAAATGGCGCTGGTCATCATGGCGCCGCGCTCGGGTTTCGGGACGATGCCGGCGCCGGCTGATCCCGGTGCGGGCTACAGCAATACCGGCGAACTGGGCAAGGTG
>MEQV01000260.1:3391-5475 GCA_001770355.1 Betaproteobacteria bacterium RIFCSPLOWO2_02_FULL_62_17 | reverse complement strand
GATTTCTCCTTTTCCGCACTGGCGTGAACCGCTGGTGCCGTTATGGTTTCGCGTGCTGCAGTTATTTCGCCGGTAGGCGCGATCTTGGACAATAAAACCTCTATGTAATCAGGGTGATTCAGGCCCGAGCCGGATTGCGCGGGAGCAGGAGCCTAGCACAGCCATCGCGCGCGACATTCGCGTTGCATGCATGTCCCTGCACGGCGGCGATGTCCCGCGGGCTGGCATAATCCGCGCGCCCTATGAGCAGCGAGCCGTAATGAATGTCCTATAAGCCCGGGTCACACCCGTCCGCCACCTGGCTGGCACTGTTCGGACTGATCGTGTGTTCGGCGAGTCTGGCGTCGGCGCATGTGTTTGCGCGCCTCTCCTACGCCTACGGCGTGAATGTGCTGACCGCAGCGGCCGCGCGTCTGACTTGCGCCAGCGTGCTGGTGTTAATTTATCTTTGTCTGCGCGGCGCAAGCTTCCCGGCGCTCGGCCGCGCCTACCGAGCAACTTTCGTCCTCGGCCTGCTGGCCTGCGTCCAGACGGTGTCGCTGCAGTTCGCGGTGCAGAACCTGCCGGTAGCCATTGCCATTCTGTTTTTCTACACCTTTCCGTTTTTCACCGGCGTCGCGAGCGCCTGGATGGGCGATGAACCCTTGAGCCTGAAACTGACACTGGCACTGCTGGCGGCATTCGCCGGCCTGGCGCTGGTTGTGGGCGCCGAATTCGCGCAGATCAGTCTCGCCGGCGTAGCGGCGGCGCTGGCCGCGTCGGTGTGCTTTACGCTAACACTCGTCCTCACGCCCAGGCTCGCCCCTGAGCTCAGCCCGCCGATGCGCACGTTTTTCATGATGACGCTCGCGGCGGCGATCCTGCTCGTGTTCCTGGGCGCAACCGGCGGCTACAGTTTTCCGAACAGCGGCACGGGATGGGCGGCGTTTTCGGCGTTTGCGCTGCTCTACGGTCTGGGTATCAATGGCGTATTCATGCTGCTGCCCAGACTCGGCGCCACTCAGACCGCGGTGGCGCTTAATCTGGAGCCGGTGATGGTCGCTATCGTGGCGTTTTTCGTGGTCGGGGAGTTGCTCAGCCACTTGCAGATCATCGGCGCGCTGATTGTCGTTGCCGCGGTGATGGCCTATCAGGTGAGCGTGCGGCGCCGCTGAACGCAATATCGGTTTGTTGTGGGAGCCTCTTTTTGCTATCTTGTGCGCGCGGCATGTGCCGCGTCTTCAGAAAGGGGGTGATCCGATGTCTAGTCGATTGCTTAGCAATGTTGCCGTCATTGCATCTTTTGTGGCGAGCAACGCCGCGTCGGAGTTCGTTGGCGCGAAGGTGAGTTGGGCAGACTGAGTCAGATATCCGACATCTCCAAAAATTACGACGGCTAGGCAAGAAGCTCGCCGGGCTGCTGTTAAAAGGAGATTTCTGGGGCTGAGCCTCGGTTCGCCGGATTCATCGCCAAGCGCGGAAGTTTCGCGCTGACGCGGAAACGGCAGTCGAATTAAGCCTTGTTGAGACGGCCGCGGCCAACACCGCGGCCGTTTCTTTTTGCCGCTCAATCGGCACGGCGTAAGAGCAGTCCGAGCTTACCGGGTCCAGCCGCCACCGAGTGCCTTCATGAGGTCCACGCTCGCTGCCAGGCGGCTCTGGTGGTTTCGAACCACAGCGAGCTCGGCATCGTTGAGCGAGCGCTGCGCGTCCAGCACCTCGAGGTACGGCGAGTAACCGGATCGGTACCGCAATTGCGCCAGGCGCGCCGCGCTGCGGGCTGCCTGGACGCGGGTCTGCAGATCCTTCTCTGCCTCGCTGCCGGCCGCGGCGTTGCCAAGGGCGTCGGCCACTTCCCGAAACGCGGTTTCCACCGACTTCTGGTACCCGGCCACCAACTGATGCGCGCGTGCTTGCGCGGCATCCGAGCGCGCCGCGAGGCGCCCCCACTCAAAAATCGGCAGCGTGACGCCGAATCCCAGCGACCAGATGCGCGAGCCGGAATCCAGCAGCGAGGCGAGGGCGCGGCTCTCGTCGCCCAGCGCGCCGGTGAGCGAGACGTTGGGAAACATGGCGGCGCGCGCCACGCCGATTTGCGCATTGGC
>MEQV01000260.1:0-3374 GCA_001770355.1 Betaproteobacteria bacterium RIFCSPLOWO2_02_FULL_62_17 | reverse complement strand
CAGCGGCGGGATCGGCAGGCCGGGCAGGGCTGCCTGGGGAACGCCAAGGTCCAGCCTGCCGGCGAGCGTCGCAAGCTGGTGCTCGACCAGGGAGCGCTGCCGCTGTAGCTCGCGCAACTGCAATGAGACCTCGGCGCGCGCCGATTGCGCCTGGCTCAGCTCAAGATCGGAGGCAATGCCGCCGGCTGCCCGCCGGCGCACCAGGTCCAGCGCGGCGTCGCGACTGGTGAGCGTTGAGCGCGTGAATGCAAGCTGCTGGTCCAGTGATCGGAGCGAGAAGTACGCCTGCGCCGTGAGGCCCGCCAGCGACAGCGTGACCACGTCTTTCGCGTAGCGCGTGCCTAGTGCCAGTGCGCGCGCTGCCTCCAGCGTCCTCCTGAGTTTTCCCCAGAAGTCGATCTCAAACGCCGTGTTGAGCGCAAGCCGCACATTATTGCGGATGACCGCCGTCCCGGCGGGAGTCGGCGTCGCCGTGGTGGTGCTGATTCGCTGGCGCGAGCCGGCTGCGCCCAGATCGATTTCCGGCAGGAACGCGGCTCCCGCCTCGCGCAGGTTGGCATCCGTCTCTTCGATGCGCGCGACAGCCACGCGGATGTCTGCATTGCGGGCAAGGGCGCTGGCGACCAGTTCGTCAAGTTGCGGATCGCCGTACACCTTCCACCATTCGCTGCCGATCACCGGGCCCGTGCCGCTTGCCGAACCACCATCTTCCGGGAATGCCGCCGGGAGGCCGCTCTGCGGTCGTTCGTAATCCGGGCCCACGGTCATGCAAGCGGCGACAATCAGACTCAGGACTGCCGCTGCCATGCGCGCAACCGGGCGAATCGGTTTCATAGCGATTCCTCGCCGGCCCGCGGCTTCTCATCGCGCTGCGGGGTTTCCTCCGGCCAGACGTCGTCCTGGCGGCGCGCGTGGTGGCGCGACAGCAGGTCGAAGAACACCGGCACGAACAGGGTTGCAATGAACGTCGCTGCCAGCATGCCGCCGAAGACGCCGGTCCCCATGGAGCGGCGGGCGCCCGCGCCCGCGCCAGTGGCCAGGACCAGGGGCAGCACACCCAGCACGAAAGCAAGGGATGTCATCACGATCGGGCGGAAGCGCTGGCGTGCCGCGGTCAGGGCCGCTTCGAACGGACTCATTCCCCGGCCCAGGTTTTGCGCCGCGAACTCCACGATCAGGATGGCATTTTTCGCCGCCAACCCGATCAGCACCACCAGGCCGATCTGGAAGTAGATGTCATTGGTATATCCGCGCAGCAACACCGCGAGCAGCGCGCCGAGCAGCGCGAACGGAACCGCCAGCAACACCGCGATCGGCAGGGTCCAGCGTTCGTACTGCGCCGCCAGAATCAGGAACACCATTACCAGCGCGAGTGAGAAGGCGAAAATCGAGGCGTTGCCGGCGCGCTGCTCCTGGAACGCCTGTCCGGTCCAGGCTAGCGAATAGCCTGCGGGCAGGGTGGTGGCCGCAACCTGTTCCACGACCGCGAGCGCCTGTCCGGAGCTTATCGAGCCGACCCCGTTGCCGAATAATTTGGCGGCAATGAAGCCGTTGTACCGGTCGAGCTGGTCCGCTCCAACCGCGCTGCGGGACCGGATCAGGACCTTGAGCGGAATCATGTCGCCGCCCGCAGAGCGAACGTATATGCTGCCCAGGTCTTCCGGGCGCGCGCGAAAGGCCGCCTCCGCCTGCAGTATTACGCGGTAGGTGCGGCCGAACTTGTTGAAGTCATTGACGTAGAAGCCGCCCATTTCGGTCTGCAGCGCCTCGAACACGTCGGCGATCGGTACGCCCAGGGACAGCGCTTTTTCGCGGTCCACTTCCACCTGGATCTGGGGAACACCCGGCCGGAAAAAACTGTTGATGCCGGTGAGCTCGGGGCGCTTCCTCAGCTCGCCCAGGAACTGCTGCAGCACTTTGGCAAGTTGCTGAGGATCGTCATTGCCGCGGTTCTGCAGGTAAGCCTCGAAGCCGCCGGAGGTGCCCAGTCCGCGTATGGCGGGCGGCCCGAAGGCGATCACCATGCCCTCGCGGATCGATGCGGCCGCCCCGAACAGATATCCGACCATTTGATCCGCGCTGGCGGTCCTCTGTTCCCACGGCTTGAGCGCGACGAAAGTTGTCGCCGAGCTGGTTTTGGCGCCGCCGCTGATCAGGTCGAAGCCGGTGATCATGAAGACGTGTTCCACTGCCGGATGCTTGACGAGCAACTGCTGGACGGTGTCGGCGACCTTTTTGGTGCGGCCGAGAGACGCGCCATCAGGCAGCACGATGGCGCCAAACACATAGCCCTGGTCTTCGGGAGGCACGAAGCTGGCGGGCACCGCGCGCAGCAGCCAGACGATGGCCCCCACCACGGCGGCGAACAGCAGCAGCGACACCAGGACGTGTCGAAGGCTCCAGCGCACGCCGCTGCTGTAGCAGGCCGTCAGCCACGCGAATCCGCGATTGAACGGACGAAACAGCGCCGACTCCTGGTGCGCGCGCTTGAGCAGCAGCGCGCAAAGTGCCGGTGTGAGCGTCAGTGCCACGACCCCCGATATGGTTACCGAAGTCGCCACCGTGATGGCGAACTGCTTATAGAGCTGGCCGGCAATGCCGCCCAGAAATGCGATAGGCACGAACACCGAAACCAGCACCAATTCGATGGCGATGATCGCGCCGGTGACTTCGAGCATCGATTCGATCGCCGCTTCGCGCGGGGACAGATTGCGTTCGACCATCAGCCGCTCGACGTTCTCGATCACCACGATGGCGTCATCCACCACAATGCCGGTGGCCAGCACAAGCGCGAACAATGTCAGCGTGTTGATCGAGAAACCAAACACGTACAAGCCCGCGAAGGCGCCGATCAGCGCTACCGGCACCACGACGATCGGGATCAGCGTCGCGCGCCAGCTTTGCAGGAACACGAACACCACCAGCACCACCAGCGCCGCGGCAATGAGCAGCGTGTTGCTTACCTCGTGAATGGAAGCCTGCACGAACTTCGTGGTATCGAACGGAATCAAATAGTCCACGCCGGCCGGAAAGTTTTTCGACATGGCGGTGACCGACCGGCGTACGGCGTCCGCCACGGCGAGCGCATTCGCCCCCGATTGCAGAAACACGCCGACCCCGATGGTGGGCACGCCGTCCACCGTCACGTTGGTATCGTAGTTCTGCGCGCCGAGCTCGATGCGCGCGACGTCGCGGAGCCTGAGCGCGCCGCTGGCGCCAGTGGATCTGAGGACGATGTTGCCAAACTCTTCAGGCTCCACCAGGCGCCCGCGCGTGGTCACCGTGTATACGATGGACTGGCCGGGCGAGGGCTCCTGGCCGAGCTTGCCGGCGGCGAACTGCGCATTCTGCGAACGAATCGCGGCGGCGATGTC
>MEQV01000259.1:8961-13809 GCA_001770355.1 Betaproteobacteria bacterium RIFCSPLOWO2_02_FULL_62_17 | reverse complement strand
CATTAATCCACAGATTTAGCGGCGCTTGCCATGGGCGCGTGTACGTTCCTTGTGAACATTATCGCGAGACAGAAGCAAGCGCAGGCGAGCGCGATTTCAGTTAATGCAAGTACGCGGGTTGTGCCTTGCTCCGTAAAGGCGCGTACCGAACCTTCAGCCATGTACGCGAGCACCAGCATGGATGACCACTGATAGGTATATCGGCGTTCGCGTAACACGCCAAAAAGCGGGATTAGCAAAGGCAGGGCCTTCAAGGCGAGCATGGAGCCACCCGGACGCAATGGGGCGATCCATAGCTCCCAGCCCAGACACAGAAGGATCAGCGCCGTCAGAGCGGTTGCGGTGGCTATGGATATCACCGATTTTGTGAGCACCCTGGTCCCTCCTTGGCATTCTTCGTACTTGTCTGTCAGGTCAAGATTGCAGACGGAGTCGGGTCGCTTGTGGATTGATCAGGTAGCCTGCGGATTGGGCTTTGCGCGGCTGGCGATCGTATTGCCAGTTTGCACGCAGCGCGCGAAACACGAGATCCGGATAGCCTGATTTTCCCAGGCTGCCGTTATACTTGGCTAAGGCCCGGGGCAGATTGCCTTTTTCGACCTCCAGATAGTGCCTGAGGATGACGCAACCAAAGCGCATATTAATACGCAGATCGAACAAATTGTCGGCACGCCTTCCAATGAGACTCACCCAAAATGGCATCACCTGCATGAATCCGCGGGCCCCGGCGCTGGAGACGGCGTACTTTCTGAAGTTGCTCTCCACCTGAATTATTGCGAGCACCAGCTGCGGATCAAGATCGGCACGGGTGGCTTCATAGTGAAGGGTTCGAAGAAAATCCAGACGTACCCGATAATCGGGAATCCGCCGATCGAGGCGTCGTGACATCTCGGTGAGCCAATCCACCGCGTCCGATGAATCCGAGAAACCATGCCGCGGCGGGGGATTATCCGCGATCGAGGCGGCCAGGCCAGCCCGCACACTTGCGGCCATGGGTTCGTAGATCTGCGCGCCAGCCTGAGCGCCAATTGGGATGGCAAGTACCGCCGCGCCAATGCAGCAAAGTGCGAGTCTCAGCACAGAATATTTCTTAAATCCCTGACTGAGTCCTGAATCGGTATGTGGCGCGATTCACGCTCCAGGCGCGATTGATATTCAACGACTTGTTGCTTCAATCCTCGCTCTCCAATGGTCACCCGATGCGGAATTCCCAGAAGTTCCATGTCTGCAAACATCACGCCTGGTCGCTCATCGCGATCATCCAGAATCACGTCGAATCCGCATTGCTCCAGTTCCAGATGCAGGGAATCAGCGGTGCGTCGTACGGCCTCGCTCTTGTGGTAACCGACTGGCACCAGGGCGATCGTGAACGGCGCGATCGCCGGAGGGAAAATGATGCCGCGATCATCGTGCCCCTGCTCGATTGCCGCACCAACGATCCGGGTGATTCCAATCCCATAGCAGCCCATTTCAAATGGTTGCGAAGCGCCGTTCTTGTCAAGAAACGTCGCGTTCATCATCTGCGAATACTTGGTCCGAAGCTGGAATATATGGCCGACTTCAATGCCGCGCACGATGTCGAGGGTACCCTTGCCATCGGGACTCCTGTCCCCGACCATGACATTGCGAAAATCGGCAACCCTGTCATCGGGAATGTCCGGTAAATCCGCGGTTCCCCAGTTCACCCCGGTAAGATGAAAGTCTTCTTTATTGGCGCCGCACACGAAATCGCTCATCGCAACCACCGAGCGATCAGCGAATATGGGGATTGAATTGACTCTTGCAGGGCCGATGTATCCCGCCTGACAATGCATATTCTTTTTGATTTCATCATCGCTCGCGAACCGGAACGTGCCAAGTATTCGCGAAGTCTTTTTTTCGTTGAGGTCATGGTCTCCACGCAGCAGAACCAACGCAAATTGTGGCGTTGAATTTTCGCCGGCTGACTCTCGGACAATCGCAATGGTCTTGACGAGCAATTCCACGGATACGCCAAGAAATTCCGCGACTTCCTGGCATCTTGTCTTGCCGGGGGTGGCGCGCTCGCTGATTGTTTCCTTCCCGGGCCGACGCTTGTCAGTGGGCGCGCTCGCTTCGGCCAATTCGATGTTTGCCGCATAGTCCGATGCCGGGCAGTAGGCGATAGCATCTTCACCGGATTCCGCCAGGACGTGAAACTCATGCGATCCGGTACCGCCGATCGAGCCGGTGTCGGCACTGACCGCGCGAAAATGCAAACCCAACCTGGTGAAAATGCGCGTGTACGTTTCGTGCATCTTAATATATTCGTTGTGCAAATTTTCGTATGAGGCATGAAAGGAATAGCCGTCTTTCATGACGAATTCGCGTCCGCGCATGACGCCGAAACGAGGGCGGATTTCATCCCGGAATTTTGTCTGAATCTGATAGAAATGCACGGGCAGTTGGCGATAGCTGCGTAGCTCGCGCCGGGCCACGTCCGTGATGACTTCTTCGTGAGTCGGACCGACACAAAAGGATCGATCGTGCCGATCTTTCAGGCGCAGTAGCTCCGGGCCGTACATTTGCCAGCGCCCTGACTCCTGCCAGAGTTCTGCAGGCTGGACCGAGGGCATTAAAAGCTCAACTGCGCCGGCCCGGTTCATCTCCTCCCGGACTATCGCTTCGACCTTGCGCACGACGCGCAAGCCCATTGGCATCCAGGTGTAGATTCCGCCGGCCAGTCTTCTAATCAGGCCGGCGCGGAGCATCAATCGGTGGCTGATTACCTCCGCGTCAGCGGGGGCCTCTTTCAAAGTTGAAAGGAAAAATGAACTGACTCGCATGTGAGAACGATTTGATTTGACGGGGAATTCTACTAGATCGGATGGCCGAATCGAGCCGGCGATGGTGCGGTTGGGGCAATGCGCTTCGCATACCTTGTGGAATTGTGGAAAAATCCCGTCAACGAATAAAGTTGCAAGGCCGAATATGCTGGATAAAGACGGCTATCGCCCTAATGTCGGGATTGTCCTTTGCAATACACATAATGAAGTTTTCTGGGGCAAGCGAATCAAGGAACATTCCTGGCAATTCCCTCAGGGCGGAATTGACCATGGCGAAACACCGATGGAGGCCATGTACCGGGAACTGCGCGAGGAAGTGGGGCTGTTGCCGTCTCACGTTCGGATATTGGGGCGAACGCGCGATTGGTTGCGTTACGACGTTCCATCGCATTGGACGCGGCGTGACTGGAGAGGAGTTTACCGGGGACAGAAGCAAATCTGGTTCCTGTTGCGGCTGGTTGGGCGCGACAGCGATGTTTGTTTACGCATTTCTGCGAAGCCCGAATTCGACGCGTGGCGTTGGAATGACTATTGGGTTCAGTTGGAGTCGGTAATTGAGTTCAAGCGCGAGGTTTATCGGAAGGCGCTTTCCGAGCTTTCAAGATATCTTGGTCGCGATAGACGGAAAGTCCCACCGGGCAATCAAGATCGCGGAGGTGAAATGGAGAGTTTGTCTCAGGGAGCGTCATTGCATTGTGATCCGCCGCGAAATCTCAAGGGTGAAATCATTGATTGACACGGGAATACCGGGTAAATAAACTGTCCGAAACATATGGATCAACTTCTTTATTCCGCTTATATTTAGGAGGTAGTTGACATGGCACTAAAAGGCACCAAGACGCACGAAAATTTGAAGGCAGCGTTCGCTGGAGAATCGCAGGCAAATCGGCGCTACCTGTATTTTGCAACAAAGGCCGATGTCGAAGGCCAGAATGATGTTGCGGCGGTGTTCAGGTCGACCGCCGAAGGTGAAACGGGTCATGCCCATGGTCATCTTGATTACCTCGCCGAAGTTGGCGATCCGGCGACGGATTTGCCGATTGGCAGTTCGCGCCAGAACCTCAAAGCGGCAGTGGCCGGGGAAACGCACGAATACACCGATATGTATCCAGGTATGGCCAAGACGGCGCGCGGTGAGGGTTTCTCGGAAATAGCGGATTGGTTCGAGACGCTGGCCAAGGCCGAGCGCTCGCACGCCAATCGCTTTCAGAAGGCCTTGGATCAACTGTCTGATTAGACTCGAAATGTTTTGATCTGGCACAGCGGACCCAAGCGGTCCGCTGTGTTTTTCTGGTTCCGCAATTCTTCCTGGCGAGAACACCGTGATGACACGTGAAGGCAATCTTGAAGCGCCCACCCGCCATTCCATAAACTGGACCTCGCCCGAGTTCTATCAGGAAGCCAGTCTCATGGGAGAACTTGAACGCGTCTTTGATATCTGCCACGGTTGCCGCCGCTGTGTGAGTCTTTGCACTGCATTTCCGACCTTGTTCGACCTCATAGACGAAGGAAAGACCGGTGAATTGGACGGCGTCGATAAAGCGCGCTTCTGGGAGGTCGTGGATCAATGCTACCTGTGCGACATGTGCTACATGACCAAATGTCCCTACGTGCCACCCCATCCCTGGAATGTCGATTTCCCGCACCTGATGCTGCGAGCCAAGGCGGTCAGGTTCAAGCAGGGCAAGGTGGGACTGCGCGATCGGCTGCTTGCTTCGACCGACGCGGTTGGAAAGCTGGCGTCCATACCGGTGGTGGTGCAAACCGTCAATGCGTTGAACCGCAACGGTATCGCGCGGACAATGATGGAAAAGGCCATCGGGGTTCATCGGGACCGCGTGTTGCCGCCATACAGCAGTAAGCGATTTCGAAGCAATGTCTCGAAAAGCACTGCGGCCGAGGTCAAGGACGGAACCCGTACGTCTGGCAAGGTGGCCATTTTCTCGACATGCTATGTAAACTATAACGAGCCAGGAATAGGCCACGATCTGCTTCGCATATTGGATCACAATGAGATTCCGTATGTCATAGTCGAAAAGGAGGC
>MEQV01000259.1:0-8880 GCA_001770355.1 Betaproteobacteria bacterium RIFCSPLOWO2_02_FULL_62_17 | reverse complement strand
AAGACTGGCGGAGCAGGGCTACGCAATTCTGTCTGCGGTTCCTTCCTGCACATTGATGTTCAAGCAGGAACTGCCGTTACTTTTCCCTGAAGATGCGGGTGTTGCACTGGTTTCCAAAGCCATGTTCGACCCTTTCGAATTCTTTGTACTGCGGATGAAAGATGGTCTATTGAAGACCGATTTCAAGCAAGGCCTGGGAAAGGTTTCATATCATGTACCCTGCCATTCAAGAGTGCAGAAAATCGGGTTGAAGACCAGGGAGATGCTTGAATCAATACCCGAAACGGTCGTCAGCACCGTGGAGCGTTGCGCCGGGCATGACGGTACCTGGGGTGTCAAGGTCGAGTATTTCGAGAATTCCATGAAAATCGGTGCGCCTGTGTTCCGGGCAATGGCCCAGAACACGCCCGATTACATCAGTTCCGACTGTCCTATCGCTGGGCGCCATATCGAACAAGGCTTGGGCACGACGCAGGCAAAGAAAGAGCACCCGTTGAGTCTTTTGCGGATTGCTTATCAGTTGTAGTTTTTCGGGGTGTGCAAAGACGTGGCAAAAATAAGACGAGAAAACCTGCTGACACTGGAGGCCTACGCCAAGGAGCGGGCTGCCTTCAGATCCAGAATCATCGCCCACAAGAAAAACCGCATGGTGCAGATTGGCGCGCACCTTGTTCTGCATTTCGAGGACGAACTCACTATCAGGTATCAGATCCAAGAAATGCTGCGTGTGGAGAAGATATTCGAGGAAAGCGGTATTCAGGAAGAGCTTGAGGCCTATAACCCCCTGGTGCCTGACGGGCGCAATCTCAAGGCGACCATGATGCTTGAATATGAAGATGCGACCGAGCGGGCAAAATGCCTGGCAGGGCTTATCGGCATTGAAGACAAGGTGTGGATGCAGGCCGGTGACTGCCCAAAGACGTTTGCTATCGCCGATGAAGACCTCGACCGCGAAAATGCCGATAAAACGTCTTCCGTGCATTTCCTGCGGTTTGAGTTTGACGATGTATCGGTGCAGGCGCTAAGAACGGGAAGCGACCTGTTTGTTGGTGTGGATCATGAAACCTATTCCGGCGGCGTGACTGTGCCCGCCCAGGTTCGTCAGTCGTTGCTCCGTGATTTCTCTTTGTAAATCGGCTCGCAAGCCGGGTGGGATCTCCGCTGTATCGCTTGGACCAAGCGGAAGCGATGGCGATACTTGGCCTGAACCAAGGACGAATCGATGGCTTGCGGTGGCATCGGCCATCTTCGTGGTCAATTGCATGTTCGTGAATGCTGTGCAGGCACAGGTGCTGTCGCCTTTGAACAAAGATTTCGATGATAAGTCCTGGGAGGAGCAGAAAACCCAGTTGCCGCCCTATCCCAAGGACTCCAATCTAAAGCAGATCGACATCGGACCAGTCACCAGTTTCCGGTTTTTCGTTGATACGGAATCAATCAATGTCGGAGCGGACGGCGTGGTGCGTTTCACTTTGGTTGCGCGCAGTGACAAAGGGGCGTCCAATGTCAGTTTTGAAGGCCTGCGATGCCAGACGCAGGAAAAAAAGATATACGCGGTTGGCCGGGCAGATGAAACTTGGGTGGCAGCGAGGAATCCGGGCTGGACTGCCATCGGGCGACCGCAAGTAAATCCTGCGCACGCTGTCCTCTTTGAGGATTTCTTCTGTCCTGAGAGGATTATTGTTTCCAGCACGTCGGAAGCGGTTGACGCGATCAAATACGGTGGACACGCAAGGGGGCGAACACGCAGGTAATTGGCTCTTTGCCCCGCGCTCGATTTTCAAGTTTCCAGGTGTCCGTGGACACCCAGTTTCATCCGGAAAATCTTGGAGCGAAAGCTGCCACGCCGTTTGCTCCGTGGCTGAGGTCTGCGAATTGCGCGGCCTAAAGGCAAACCAGGTTGTCCCTGTGGATCAGCTCGGGTTCGTCAATGTAGCCCAGGGTCGGTTCAATTTGCGATGACGGCTTGCCGGCTATCCTGCGGGCCTCGCTCGAACTGTAGTTGACGAGACCTCTCGCCGCTTCGGTGCCGTCCGGCGCCAGACACGCGACCAGCGCGCCACGCTCAAAATCTCCAACGACCGATTTTACGCCGATCGGCAGGAGGCTCTTCCCATCCCGCAACAAAGCGCCAACCGCGCCGGCATCCAGGCCAAGGCTGCCTGAAACCTGGACGTGATCGGCGAGCCATTGCTTGCGCGCGGCCAGTGGCGTCGTTGAAGCGGTCAACAGCGTCCCGATTCGCTCTCCGCCTGCCAGCCGCAAGAGAACATCAGGTTCGTGGCCCGACGCAATAATGGTATGCGCACCACTGCGCGCGGCGCGCTTCGCAGCCAGTACCTTGGTTAGCATGCCGCCCTTTCCGAACTGCGTGCCGGCGCCCCCGGCCAGGTTCTCGAGGTTCGGGTCACCAGCCGGTGCCTCGTGCAGAAGTTTGGCGTGGGGAGTCTTGCGTGGGTCGGCGTCGAAGAGTCCCGCCTGGTCCGTGAGAATAATCAGCTTGTCGGCGTCGATCAGATTCGTTACCAGCGCACCCAGGGTATCGTTGTCGCCGAGACGAATCTCGTCGGTGACCACGGTATCATTTTCATTGATGATAGGGATGATGCCCAATTCCAGCAATGTCAGCAGGGTGGAGCGCGCGTTCAAATAACGCGCACGGTCGGAGAGATCGGCATGTGTCAGAAGTACCTGTGCCGTTGCCATTCCATGTTCACGAAAGCAAGATTCGTAAACCTGCACGAGCCCCATTTGTCCGACGGCCGCCGCGGCCTGCAACTCATGGATTGCGTGGGGGCGCTTTTGCCATCCGAGTCTCTGCATGCCTTCTGCAATCGCGCCACTGGACACCAGTACTACCTGATACCCCTTGGCGCGCAATTTGGATATCTGCGCGGCCCATCGCGATATCGCAACCGCATCCAGGCCTTCCCCATGGTTGGTTACCAGGGAGCTTCCAACCTTGATCACCAATCTTGGGAATTGGCCAATCATGGTCAGCCTTCGGTTTTCCGCGATTCAACGAATTTCATGATTTCAAACGTGAGTTCCTTGCAGCCACTGCCGGTAATCGCCGAAACTGCAAAATATCTATCCTTCCAGCGCATGGCCTTGATAAAGCGTTCAATCGTTTTTTGTTGTTGCTTTGAATCCACCAGATCTATTTTATTGACTATCAGCCAGCGAGGCTTCTTATACAACGCTTCGTCGTATTTTTTCAGTTCCTGCACGATTGCCTTGGCATCCTTGGCAGGGTCTGAATCGGGGTCGAACGGGGCAATATCGACCAAGTGCAGCAACAGATGTGTGCGCTGCAGGTGCCGTAGAAACTGATGCCCCAGTCCCGCACCTTCGGCGGCACCCTCGATAAGGCCCGGTATATCGGCAATCACGAAACTGCGGTCGGTATCCACGCGTACGACGCCAAGATGAGGCTGGAGAGTGGTAAACGGATAATCCGCCACTTTCGGGCGTGCGCTGGACACCGCGCGGATAAACGTCGATTTGCCGGCATTGGGCATTCCCAGCAGTCCGACATCGGCCAGTATTTTGAGTTCAAGTTTCAGTCGACGCGTTTCGCCGGGCTCGGCGGGCGTGGATTGTCTGGGTGCCCGATTCGTGCTGGATTTGAAATGGATATTGCCCAATCCGCCCTTTCCTCCTTTGGCAAGAATGGCTACCTGCTCATGCTGGGAAAGGTCGGCGACCAGTTGTCCGCCTTCCAAGTCGTTGATGACGGTGCCGACCGGGACCCGCAGATAAATATCCGGGGCGCCGGCACCGTAACAATCCGCACCTGCGCCGCGCTCGCCGTTCTTTGCCCGATGCAGGCGGGCAAAGCGGTAGTCGACCAGGGTATTAATATTCCGGTCGGCGATTGCGAAAATGCTGCCGCCGCGGCCCCCGTCTCCGCCGTCCGGTCCGCCGCGCGGAATATATTTTTCCCTGCGAAATGAAACCGCTCCGCTGCCGCCATTCCCGGCATGCACCTCGATAATGGCTTCATCGATAAACTTCATAATCAATATCTTTTGTCAGTGGCCCGGCAGTCCAAATTGAGACAAATGCATCCGGGCGCGTCGAGCCATTTTACCGGCTCAAAAAACAAAAAAGCCCTATCAAATGATAGGGCTCTCATGGGGTGAGCGAGGATCAGGCTGGCAGTACGTCAACAATTTGTTTCTGCTGGGCGCCCCGCACGCCAAATTGAATCTTTCCTTCGATTTTCGCAAACAGCGTGTGGTCCCTGCCCATGCCTACATTGTCGCCAGCATGAACGCGCGTCCCGCGTTGCCGCACAATGATGCTTCCCGCTGTGACGATCTCGCCACCGAAGCGTTTCACGCCCAGGCGTTTTGCGTTGGAATCGCGGCCATTGCGCGAACTCCCACCTGCTTTTTTGTGTGCCATGAGTCTTGTTCCTTTTTCCTAAATCATCGAACGCGGCAACAATCGTGCGTCACGTGTCCGCGATCATCTGCGGATAGAACGACTCAGGCTGATTGCGTCTTGCGCGCCGAACTACGCGTTGATACTGGTTATCTGAATTTCTGTGTAGCTTTGACGGTGCCCCTGGTGCTTCTTGTAGTGCTTGCGCCGGCGCAACTTGAAAATAGTGACCTTTTCAGCGCGGCCGTGGGACAGGATTTTTGCCTTAACCGATGCGCCAGCGAGTAATGGCGACCCAAGCTTGATGTCATCCCCATTGCCTACCGCAAGCACCTGATCAATAACCAGCTCCGAGTCGACATCAGCGAGCAGTTTCTCGACCTTGAGTTTTTCGCCGTCGGCGACACGATACTGCTTGCCGCCGGTCTTGATAACTGCATACATTTGATGCCCTCGGTTACACGTAAAACACTAAATTATACATGCTCTTAGCAGACAGGTCAAAGGAAAACTGTGGTATTCTGCACACCGCCCTGCCGAGGTTGATATTCATGCGGAAGACCACCCTCCAATTCCCTGATTCAGGGTTTATTTCGACGATTTCCGCCTGATTGCTTTTTATCGGGCCGCCATGCTTATTCTGCGCTAAGTCTCCCCTTGCAGCTTACTGAAATCCGATCCCTAATCGCCGACGACATGCGATCGGTTGACGCTCTTATCGAGCAACGACTGAATTCCGACGTCGCGTTGGTCCGGCGCATCTCCGAGTACATCATTGGCGGTGGCGGCAAGCGACTGCGACCTGCATTGGTGCTGCTGGCGGCGGGGTGTTTGGGGTACCGGGGCATGATTCACCATGAGCTCGCCGCAGTCATTGAGTTCATACACACCGCGACTCTGTTGCATGACGACATTGTCGACGTGTCCGAGATGCGCCGGGGGCGCAAGACCGCCAATTCGCAGTTTGGAAACGCGCCAAGCGTGCTGGTAGGCGATTTTCTGTACTCGCGTGCCTTTCAAATGATGGTTTCCGCCGGCAACATGCGCGTCATGGCCGTTCTTGCTGATGCGACCAATGCCATCGCTGAAGGCGAAGTGCTGCAACTCCTCAACGTCCGTAACGCCGCAATCTCGGAAGCCGAGTACTTGGGCGTGGTGCAAAGAAAAACCGCCAAGCTGTTCGAGGCCGCCGCACAGATTGGCGCGATTATCGCGGGCGCTGACGCGCAGGAGGAACGATGCCTGGCGCAATATGGATTACACATTGGAACGGCGTTTCAATTGATAGACGACGTGCTGGATTACTCGGGTGACAGCAGCGAAACCGGCAAGAGTCTCGGGGATGATTTGAGCGAGGGCAAGCCTACGTTGCCGCTGATACGGATCATCCAGAATGGTTCGCCGGCACAGGCGGCGTTAGTGCGCCATGCGATAGAGGATGGCGGAAGGGCGGAATTCCTGCCTGTCATGGAGGCGATTCGGGCTACCGACGCGTTGGAATACACGCGCGAAAGGGCGCGTGCCGAGTCGGCGAAAGCATGTAAGGGCATCGAACGTCTGCGCGAATCGCCGCATCGGTACAGCTTGATCGAGCTTGCAAAGTTCGCTGTTGATCGAAGCCATTGACTGTTGAATTGAACCGGCCGCCGGCATTTTCGTTATGCTGCTTGGACCGGAGCATAGGCCGCGGTACAATCGACGCGATCATGCTCCTGATGGCAATCCGATTTTGAATCAGCGGATTAAAATCAAGAGGCGCAAACCTGGGGGAAACGCTTCATGGTTTTGCTGCTCAACTGTGCGTTCGGGGTGTAGCTCAGCCTGGTAGAGTACTGCGTTCGGGACGCAGGAGTCGGAGGTTCGAATCCTCTCACCCCGACCAATTCTTGGTCGGAATGCCGATAGCACGGCCGATATAATCCCGCCATTCCCTTTATCGAGGCCAAATATGGGCAAGTGGCTATTCTTGGTCTTGTTGGCGCTGGTCGTATATCTTGCGGTTAAGGCTGCAAGGCGCAAGGTCCGGGCGAAGGTCCGCTCGCTTCGAACGCCGGAAGACATGGTGGCATGCGGCCGCTGCGGCGTAAATCTTCCGAAAAGCGAGGCATTCCAGTCCCAAGGGCGTTACTTCTGCTGCAAGGACCACGGTGATTCCGAAACGGCCTGAGGTCGGCGTATGGTAGACAAGGCGTCTTCAGCGTTGCCGACGTCTTCACGTCAGGCCGATGTCTCGGATTCCTTCTGGGCTTCGTTAAAGTATTTCAATTTTTACCGCATCGCCGTGGCCGCACTTGCCTTGCTGGTGGTCGTGGTGTTTGGCGATTCCCTGAGCCTCGGCAGCCATAATCTGGTGCTGTTTGCCTACGTCAGCGTGTTCTACGTCGCCGCTGCCGCTGCGTTCCATTTTGTAATGCGCAAATGGAAGAATTGGTTTAACGCGCAGCTTACCGTCCAGGTTCTTATCGACGTTGTAGCGATTTCCCTGCTCATGTACTCGTCGTCCGGAATTCGCAGCGGACTGGGCGTGATGATGATGATTTCGCTGGCGGGCGCGGCGCTGGTGAGCCGTGGAACATTGATGCTTTTCTACGCGGCGATGGCATCGATTGCAGTGCTGGTCGAACAAACCTACTGGGTGCTTGTCGAAGATCACGCGACCGCCAGTTTCCTGCAGCCGGGGCTTCTCTCCATCGGTTTTTTCGCCACCGCCCTGATCACCAATCAATTGGCGCAGCGGCTGATCATGAATGAACGGGTTGCGCGTCTTCGCGGCACGGACCTGGCCAATCAGTTAAGGATCAATCAACTGGTTATTCAGGAGGTGCAGGTCGGCGTGATGGTGGTTGACGCGAATGGCCTGGTCCGGTTGCACAATCGGCAGGTTGTTGAACTCCTCGGCGGCAATATTCCGGAACTTGACCAGATCGAAAGATACTCGGATGAAATCGCCCGACATCTTCGGGCATGGCGATCGCGTGTCGGCGCGTCCGCGGTGAGTTTCCGCATACCGGAAAGCACCAAGCTGGTGCGTGTAAGGTTTGTTGAAGCGGGCGTAGGCGGGGGAAGCTTCGCGCTGGTTTTTCTGGAGGATCTGTCGCGGCAGCAGGAGCAGGCCCAACAATTGAAACTAGCCGCGCTGGGACGGCTTACGGCCAACATTGCCCATGAAATTCGAAATCCATTGTCGGCGATCACCCATGCGAGTGACCTGCTGATGGAAGATGTGCACGCCGAATCACGGGCACGGCTGGTAAGCATCATCAAGGATAATTCGCGCCGACTCGATAGGATGGTCAAGGACATTCTGGAATTGTCGCGACGCGACCGGATCCAACCCGACCGAATATCGCTGCCGGACCATCTGCGTGTTTTTGTCGAGGAATTTTCAAGCAATGAATCGATCCCCAAGGGGGGCATCACGCTCGATGATTCGGACGAGGCCAGCATTGAATTTGACAAAACTCATCTGGACCAGGTGCTATGGAACCTGCTACGCAATGCCTGGAGACATTCGAAAAAGGAAGCGCGCAGTGTTCGGCTTGTGGTGGCGCGGCGCGGCGCTCGCGTAGAATTGCACGTGAAAGACGATGGTAGTGGCGTGTCGCTTGAACTGCAGGCACAACTATTTGAGCCTTTTTTCACGACGTTTCCCAGTGGAACGGGTCTTGGCTTGTATATCGCCAGGGAACTGTGCGCGGCCAACGGCGCAAGCCTTGACTATCTGGGGCGTGGTGAAGGGGCGGATTTCAGGATTTTATGGCAACCAACCTAGCGACTCGCCGGACTGATCAACGGGCGGCAACCAACAGCATGGTACTGGTGGTGGACGATGAGGCCGATATTCGCGAGCTTCTCGAATTATCGCTGGTGCGCATGGGGCTGGGGGTCGAGACCGCGGGCAACATTGCCGATGCCAAGCAGCTTCTGGCGACGCACACCTTCAGCCTCTGCCTGACCGACATGCGTCTGCCCGATGGCGAGGGAATTGAACTGGTCAGGCATATTTGCAGCCATTGCGCCGACTTGCCGGTTGCCGTGATTACTGCCTTTGGAAGCGCCGAGAACGCGGTCGCCGCCTTGAAATCCGGGGCCTTCGATTACCTGACAAAACCCATGTCACTCGATCAGCTGCGCACGCTGGTCAAGTCGGCGCTGCGTTTGCCCGCCCGCCCTGCATCCATGTCCGGCGGCGGTCCGCGGATGCTGGGGGAGAGTCCAGCCATCGTCCAGGCAAAGCAAATCATCGCTAAATTGGCACGCAGCCTTGCTCCGGTATATATCACCGGAGAATCAGGCAGCGGCAAGGAACTGGCCGCGCGCATGATTCACAGCATGGGTCCACGGGCGGACAAACCTTTCGTGGTGGTCAACTGTGGCGCCATTCCCGAGAACCTGATTGAAAGCGAGTTCTTCGGTTACAGGAAAGGCGCATTCACCGGCGCCGACGCCGATCGGGACGGATTTTTTCACGCAGCCGATGGAGGAACGCTG
>MEQV01000258.1 GCA_001770355.1 Betaproteobacteria bacterium RIFCSPLOWO2_02_FULL_62_17 | reverse complement strand
CTGCAGGTAGGTGTATTTGTGCTTCGGGTCGGCGGCGAACTCGATGGTTTCGCGGCTGCCCTGCGAGGGAATCCAGATCGGCGGATGCGGCTGCTGATACGGCCGCGGCCAGGGATTAACATACTCGAAATGATAATGCTTGCCGAAAAACTCGAACGGGCCGGGTTCGGTCCAGGCGCGCACGATCAGGTCATGCGCCTCGTGGAAGCGCTCATGCGAAATGGTCGGGTTGACGCCGAAGGTGTGGTACTCGGCGCCGATACCGCGCACGAAACCCGAGATCAGCCGACCGCCGCTGATGTTGTCGATCATGGCATGCTCTTCGGCGACGGTCAGCGGGTGCGTGCGCAAGGGCAGCGCGCTGCCGAGGATGGCGATCTTCACCTTCGAGGTGCGTTGCGTGAGCGCCGCGGCAGTGACGATGGGCGAGGGCATCATGCCGTAGGCGGTCTGGTGATGCTCGTTGACGCACACACCGTCGAAGCCCAGGGGTTCGCCCAGGGCCAGCTCATCGATATAGCGGGTATAGAGCGCGTGCCCCTTTTTCGGATCGTAGAAGGTATTGGGCAGCGTGGTCCATACGGTCGGGTAGGCCTTGGTCGCCTCGAGGTCGAGGTCGGCGTAGGGCATCAGGTGAAACAGCAGGATGTTCATGAGCGCCAGTATAGGACGCCGCACGCCGGCGCGGAACACGCCGCTGCCAAAGCGCGCCGGCCGCAAGGCAACGTAGAATTGCGCCCTGCGCCGGGACGGGCATGTCGTCGCGGCGGGCTGAAAAGAGGGAATTCATCATGGCCAAGAAGCCGCGCGTCATCGCGCTGGAAGAACATTATTGGGATGCCGAAGTCGCCACCCACTTCGACGGCGCGGAGGCGCGCTCGCCGAAACTGCGCGCGAAACTCGACGACCTGGGCGCGCTGCGCATCAAGGAAATGGACGAAGCGGGCATCGACGTGCAGGTGATCTCGCACGGCGCGCCGGGCATGCAGCGAATCGACACCGCGACCGCGGTGCCGCTCGCAAAGCGCGCCAACGACCGTCTGGCCGCGGGCATTGCCAGCCATCCCGATCGCTTCGCGGCATTCGCCAACATTCCCGTCAACGACCCCAAGGCTGCTGCCGACGAGTTGGAGCGCTGCGTGGACAAGCTCGGATTCAAGGGCGCCATGGTGCACGGGCTCAACCAGGAAGGGCTGTTTATCGACGACAAGCGCTTCTGGCCGATCTTCGAGCGCGCGCGCAAACTCGATGTGCCGATCTATCTGCATCCGGCGGTGCCCAGCCCGGCGGTGGTCAACGCCTACTACAAGGACTACATCAAGGACTACCCGAATATCGCCACGTCGGCCTGGGGCTACACGGTGGAGACCGCGACGCAGACGATACGCCTGGTGCTCTCGGGCGTGTTCGATGCCTATCCGGGATTGAAAATTATCACCGGCCACATGGGCGAATCGATTCCCTTTTCGCTATGGCGCATCAACCAGTCGCTCAACCGCGGCGGCAACAAGCCCAACAATTTCCGCGACACCTTCTGCGAGCATTTCTGGATCACCACCAGCGGCAACTTCTCCACCCCGGCGCTTATATGCAGCATGATGGAAATGGGCGTGGACCGGATCTTGTTTTCGGTGGACTGGCCGTTCGTCGACAACCCGCCCGGTGCCGACTGGATGAAACAGGTGCCGCTGGGCAAGGAGGATCTGGCGAAGATTTATGGTGAGAATGCGGCGAGGTTGCTGAAGCTATAAACGGGATGGGGAAATCCGCCCCGCACCACGGACAGATCTGCTCATGCAGCCGGCGCCACGCTTCAGAACGAGGATTCTGCCGTCGAACTGACTTCGTTCTATCAGAGCTTTGGCGGCGTGCGCATCATGGAGGGCATTGTTCGGAACGTCCTGCCGGATAAGAATCGCTTGTGGCGCTGCACAACGATTACGAAATCGATGCTACGTAATCGGCCGCCGCATCAAATACCGCAAGCGCTTCGAGAGGCGCGCGTTCAAATAATTTCTTGAAAGATCGCGCGCAATTGGCATGTGGCGCCTTGGAGGATATGGCCGCGTCAACGACTTTTTTGGCGCTGCTCCTGCGCGCCGCTGAAGTGCCGGGACTTGCAAGCGCTTCAAGTTGCGGGTGCATCGTTTGAATAATCAGCGCACGGTCGCGAAACAGGTTTTTACGCGCGGCGATATCGTCCAGTGCAAAAAACTCTATCGTAACCAAGGCGCGCAGCCGACCGAACCCGGATTTCACCACCGGATGCGGCGAGATGCCGTAAAACGCGAGAAATTTTTTCCGGCTCGTCGCCCCATTTGCCGACTGGGAATAACAGATATGGCTTTTCCATGGTTTTGAGCTTGCGCGGATCATCGCCGTTGAGCACGTAGGCTTTCGCCACGGGGAAACGATCCGCCTTGCAAGTGGAATTGCACGGCTTACATCCGGCGGCATAGTTAAGGACTTGATGCGCGAGCAGGTAGTAGCCGCCGTCGCCCTTCGACGGCGCGCCCGCCAGCTTTACCCCGACGTCGACTAGCTCCTTTGAGGGCTTCCATGCGGTCACACGGTTTTTCGGGCGGAAATGTTCTACGTCCTGTTCAATCGTGCCGTATTCTTCCGATTCGAGCTTGCGCTCGCAGTAGGCACATTTGGAGTCGCCCTGCAGACGCATGAAAACCGGCTTGATTTCAGACCAGATCGACGTAATACCGTCGAAATTACCTTGCTTGCGCGCCTGCTTCGTCAATTCCTGGGCCCGTGCTAGCCAGCCCTTCTTGTGGGACTCAATGTCTTTCCTCAACACCGCGAGCGTGACCGGATAGCCGATCATGCCGTCCTCCGTCCGGATTCGCCCCCTTTGCTCATTTCACGCAGTAGCGCGAGCGCGGCTTTCGCATCGCCGCTTCGTGCATCGAGTGAAAGTTGCTTGAGTTTCTTATTTTTCGCGCCGGCGCGCGTGGATTCGAGGCCGAACATGTCGGTGAGCAGCAATTGATCAGCGTCAAGGCCGTGAATCGGCTGTTCAAGTCGTTCGGCCACAACGGCGCCGCGCTTGTTGCGCATCACGATCACATTCATCCATTCTAGACTGCCCGCCACCAGCGGACTATGCGAAGTGAAGATAAATTGAATATTGGGCAATGCCCTGGCAAGCGATTCGACAATTCGCATTTGCCACCCGGGGTGCAGGTGCAAATCGACTTCATCCACCATCGCGATGCCGCGATTGTCAACCAGCTTCTTGCCGTTAGGACAGGTAAAGCATACGTGGTACAACAAGTCCGCCACCCAACCAATCAAGGCACGATAGCCATCCGACAAGGCCTGAAACGGAATCTTCGCACCGCCGCGCCCTTTGAACAGGTAATCGCCACCCTCAATTTCGTCGGTGAAAAGATAGCCACTATTGAATAGAACGCGATTGAGCAAATGTACTACCTGGGCATATCGCCCCTTGTTGCGCGACTTGTAGGTTGGAAGCCAGGAACTGAGCGGGATTAAAGAATATGAATCCTCAAATAGCCCCTGTACGCGTTGCGAACGCGGCAGGCGAGATTTGCTGCGGGCGCCGGAATCGAACGTCTCTGGACGCTCTACGCGACGTGTCGCACCATAGCCAACCATAAAATAGGCATCGTTCCCCGATTCATAGATTCCTTCCCATTCCGGAGCGTCTACAGTGGCATATTCAAATCGTTCGACTTCGCCTCGGCGATGCACGTAGATTTGCGAGGAGAACATCGATGCTCGCATTTGATCTTGCGGATGTGAAAGGAACATGGCCGCGATAACAGCTTTATCGGCCGTCCCGTTCTTTGTCTTCCTTACCAAAAAGTAGGGCAAAATCCCAGCATCCCGCACGACGGGGCCTAGGCCTGCCAGAGCAATTGCGCGCAGCACGCTAGTCTTTCCCGACCCGTTATCACCCAGCAAAAGGTTTACGTTCGGTAATCGCGGACGGAGCGCGTCCTTTCGTCCACGAAAACAAAACGTTATTCGAGAACTAGAGAACGTGCGGAAATCGTTCAGTCCAAGCGTATGGATATACACGATTTGACCCCTCCTGATATGCGCCGCAAGGCTTCAGCATCCTAGGTAACGAACTCGAAGTTTTTCTCTTCAATACAACGTGACAATAGCGGATTGTGCATCAAATGTTTGAAATGATCGGTGCAGGCGCTTGCTCAGGAAGAGGCCGAGGTGTGCTACCTGGTCGAAGGCGGCACGGGGACCGTCGATCATGAAGCGCGCCGAGCGGGATGGCTTCGCCACTGGTGAATACGGCGCGGCGAGTTGCATTAAATGCTGATGACGACCTTGCCGAAATGCGCGCCGCTCAGGTGATAGCGCCAGGCTTCAACAGCTTTATCGAACGCGAACACCTTGTCGATCACCGGGTGGATATTGCGCTCCGCAATCGCCTGGTTCATGCGCTCGAACATGGCGCGGCTGCCGACAATAATGCCGTGAATGCTCGCGCCCTTGCGCATCAGCGTATGCAGCGGCGGGCTGCTTGCAGACCGCGTCAGGACGCCGATCAGCGCGATCTTGCCGCCGGGCGCGATGGCGTTCAGCGACAGCGGCAGGGTGCCCGTACCGCCCACTTCGACGATGCAATCCACGCCCGCGCCCGCGGTGAGACGCAGCACCTCCTTGTCCCACTCGGGGGTGCGCTGGTAGTTGATGCAATGGGTCGCCCCCAGCGAGCGGCCGCGTTCGAGCTTCGCATCGCTCGACGATGTCATGATCACCTGCGCGCCCGCGGCGCGCGCAAACTGCAATGCGAACACCGAGACGCCGCCGCTGCCCAGCACCAGCACCGAGTCACCGCGTGTCACCGGGCGCGGCGTCTCCATCAAAGCGTTCCACGCCGTGACCGCGGCGCACGGGAGCGTGGCGGCTTCCTCGAACGACAGGTCTGCAGGGATAAGGACGGCGTCGTGCTGATCCATCACCACCTGTTGCGCGAGTATGCCGTCGTTCGTGGCCGCCCTTCCCGCCGTGGTCGCCAGCGGCGGGCCGTCGAGCCAGCCGGGTGCGAACAGGCCCGCGACGCGATCGCCCCGCTTGAATCGATCGACACCCGGGCCCGCGGCCAGGACCTCGCCCGCGCCGTCCGAGAGTGCAATGATGTCCCCATGCGCCAAACCACCGAAGTAACGGCCGGCGGCAACCGACTGATCACGCGCATTGATCGAGGCGGCGCGCATGCCGATCAGTATCTGGCCGGCGCCGGGTTGCGGGTCGGGCCGGTCCACCAGCCGCAGGTTTTCCAGGCTCTTGCTGTTCGAAGGAATTTCAAAGGCTTTCATGGCTCAATATCCAATGAAATCAATAGCGTCATTGCGCGCCAAACGGACTCACTCCGATCCACCTTGGGTGCAGCCAGTAGGCGAATACCGCCCAGACCACCAGGCTCGCCGCAATCGCCACGACAGTGCCACCCACGGTTCCCGCCGCGTAGATGGTACCCGCCGACCGGTCGCGCAGGCGCGCCGCGCGGAAATCGAGCACCGCCCAGGCCAGGAAAGCGCCGAACAGCAATCCGCCGGCCAGCGTGCCGTTGGCGAGCAGATGGGCAAGCGCCCACACCTTCACGCCCAGGATCATGGGATGGTGAAGTTTTGACTTGATGGCGTTACGCGGCACATAGGCCGCGGTAATCAGAATGAACGCAACAATGGTCAACAACCCAGCCACAGGCCGGGTCCACACCGGCGGCGACCAGATCTCCACCGGCTGCGCGCGCGCCATTCCATAGCCCCAGACGATCATCGCGAAACCAACCAGCGAGGCCAGTGTGTAGAGCCCTTTCCACGGGCCCGCGCCAAGATTGACGATCTGCCGCGCGCGCCAGTCTGCGGCGAAGATTCGCACCGAGTGAACGCCTAAAAACACAAGTAAGCCGAGTATGAGGAGGGTCATGGCACACCGGGCCTTGGAGGAATCTCGAAACGGCAGGGTACTACAGAGCCCTGGCGAATTGGAATCGAGGTCGCAGCGCAATCACCATGCCTTCGTATAATCCTCCGATGAGCCAATCCTTGAGCGCGCGTCCCGAATCCCGTTTTGCCCTGGTGTCAGGCCTTGGCGGCGGCATTGCCGCGGCGGTGATTTCGGTCAAGGCCATTCTGGGATCGGCGAGTTCGACCGCGGCTATTGGTTTTCTTTTCGTGCCCTTCATCATGGCGGCGGCAATGGTGTTTGCCGGGGTGTGGGGACTGGCGCTGGGTTGCGTGTGGCATGCCATGCGCGGAACCCAAAGTTATTACCGGGCGGTGCTGCTTCTGGCATGGATAGTGACTCTCGGTGTTCCGGCCTATGGCGCGTGGCAGGTGTGGCAGGGTCTGGCTCTCGAGCGCGCCGTGGCCGAAGCATCCATCATGAACACGGCGGAACTTGAGCGGGCGCTGCATGATTCTCCCTGGCGCGATAATCGTTTCTTTATCGGCGCGCTGGTACAGAACAAAGCCGCCAGCGAAGCGCTGCTCGATCGCATTTCCCGCCATCCCGATCCCGAGCTTTACGAGCAGATGGGTTCCCTGTGGAATGTAAATGGCGAGAACCGCAAGGGCCTGGCAGCGATGCGGCTCATCGCCTACAACCCGAACGTAAGTGCGGCGACGCTGCAATATCTGGCGGAAGGGCCGCATGCCGACAAGGTGCTGCACGATGTGCTGCGCAACAGGAAAACCCCTATGACGGTGCTGGCGCGTCACTTCGATTCCTCCGACTACCTCATCGAGTGGGGGCTGGCGCTTAATCCGATGACGCCTCCCGCGGTCATGGAGCGGCTGTCTAAAAGCAGCAATATATACACGCGGTTCAACCTGACCTATAACGAGGCCACGCCGCCGGCGATTCTGGAAAAGCTGGCGCAGGACCCCGACGAGATACTGGCACGCAATGCAGCCCAAGCCCTGCAACGGCAGGCAAAACGGGTGAAGGAAGGCGAGGCGCCGGCCAGACAGCCAACGTCAACGGCGGCAGGTTCATGATTTGAAAGGGCACCCGATGCCAAAGCACAACACCGTCCAGCCGGACATCAGCCGCCAGGATAAGCATTTCAAGACGCCTTACGAGGTGCGCCTCGCCTGCCGCGAGAACCGCTTGAACGGCGTCGCCTCGCACGCCTTGCCGGGATATCTGTGCGTCAACGTGATCATCCTCGAGCGCGACTTTGCGGATGAATTCGCCGCCTTCTGCGCGGCCAACCCCAAACCCTGTCCGATCATTCAGCGCTTCGAACCGGGCCAGACCGGCTGCGACAAGTATGCCAAGGACCTCGACATCCGCACCGATCTGGGTTCCTACGACGTGGTGCGCAACGGCGTGATCGAGCAGAGGAAAGACATTGTCGGGCTCTTTAACGACCGCATGGTCACTTTTCTCATCGGCTCGAGCACTTCTTTCGAGGGCCTTCTCCCGATGAAAGGCTTCAATCCGCGCTTCATCGGCACCGTGCAACAGACCAGTGTGGACTGCAAACCGGTGGGGCAGTACCGGGGCAAGATGGCGGTGACGGTGCGCGCCTTCGATCCGGACATGACCGACAAGGTCTGGGAGTACACCAGCCACCTGTCGCTGGTGCACGGCGCGCCGGTGGGCAAGAACAACTGGGAAGAACTCGGCATCGACAAGGATATCGACTGGTGGGGCAAGCGCATCTCCATACCCGAGGGTACGGACCGCCTCTACTGGGGCTGCGGCGTGACGCCGCTGCAGGTGGCGCTGGATGCCAAGCTGCCGTTCATGATCTCGTACACGCCACGGCACGCGATGATCACCGACGTGCGCACTGAAAGCCTTTACGAAGTCACCAGCGGTTAGGCCGGGAGTTCAAAAAGCAGCAAGGCCTGAGCGCCCTGCCGAAATCTATTCAGCAAGGCGGACGTAACTTGAGTAAAGCCGGCCCTCGGCTACCCAACTTGAGTAAAGCCAAATCGTTTTTGCTTTATTCAATGAGTTTTTGCGGATAGACTACTTAACTCAATGGCCACCGAAAAACCCTTTCCCGCCCGACCCTTGCCACGTGAGGGTCTCGACTGGCGCTCTCTGGTTCCGGCAATCGGCCGGGCAGGCCGGGCCCTGGCGCGCTACGACGGCATTCTGCACGGTGTCCCCGACCCCTAGGTGCTCCTATCTCCGCTAACCACCCAGGAGGCGGTACTGTCCTCCAAGATCGAAGGGACCCTGGCAACCCTCGGTGAGGTATTCCGATTCGAAGCCGGGGATGAGGCCGATGGATCCTCCCGCCGCGAGGATATTCTGGAAATCCTCAATTACCGGAGGGCGCTGCGCGAGGGCGAACGGGCACTCAAGAACCGTCCCTTCAATCTGACCCTGCTCAAGCGACTGCACGCCGTGCTGCTCGACAGCGTGCGCGGACGCGACAAGACCCCCGGGGAGTTCCGGCGCACGCAGAACTGGATCGGCGCACCCGGAACACCAATACGGGACGCCCGCTTCGTACCTCCAGCCCCGGCGAAAGTACCCGCCCTCCTTGCCAATTTCGAACGCTACTGGCGCAGCGAGGAGCTGGACCCACTGGTGCAGCTTGCCCTGTTGCACGCGCAGTTCGAAATCATTCATCCTTTCCGAGATGGCAACGGGAGGCTCGGCCGCATGCTTGTGCCGATGTTCCTCTATGAAAAGGAGCTGCTCACGCGGCCAATGTTCTACCTTTCCGCGTATCTCGACTCGAACCGGGCGGAGTACATTGCGCGGCTGAGGGCGTTGAACGGACCTGAATCCTGGAATAACTGGGTGGCGTTCTTTTTGCATGCGGTGACAGTGCAAGCGCAGGCGAATTCAGACAAGGCGCGGGCCATGCTTGCGCTTTATGAGAAGCTGAAAGCGCGGGCAATCGAACTCACTCATTCGCAATATGCAGTGCCACTGCTGGACCGATTGTTTACGCAACCGGTATTCGCCTCCAATGATCTTTTCCGTGATCCGAAAATGCCGAGCAAACCGATGATCACCCAATTATAGAGCGCAACGTAACCTGTACGTCCTCGCGAAATGACCAGCTCCCTCATTCCAAACTCCACGGGACGCCCGATCAGCGGATGGCGAGTGAGTAGCGCCACTGCCTCCTCAATCAACCCAACAGTCTCCGCGGCCGCCGACGGGGCGACTTCATTCAGGAAGTCCGCCAGCCTTTCGAGATCAGCAAGCGCCTGTCCCGATTAACTCAGCTTTGCCAAGCTCTGAGTTTCGGCTTCGCCGTCTTCTTGCCGGAAATACGAGCCTTTAAGTAGGCATGAACTTCGTCCGGATCGTAACCCTTGCGCGTTTTGAGCATTTGTACGCGTGCTGATAGGGCTTGGTCCACAAAGCTGGCCCGACGCTCTGCCGACGCGGCTGCCTGTTCGATCGCATGCACCATGAATGCGTGCGGCGAAACCCCGCTTTTTTCGGCCGCGGCAACGGCACGCCGCTTGAGTTCGTCAGGTAGCTTCAGCGATGTGGTGGCCATGTTTTACTCTTTCTTCGTCTCGGTAGCACTATGGTAACACCATGCCCTACAACTTGAGCACCCGCTGCGCATTGAGGTGCGTGATCTTCGCCAGGTCTTCGGGGCTGATGGGCAATTGCTTGAGGTATTCCTGCCCCCATTCGTTCCTCTCATAGGGCCAGTCGACCGAGAACATGATGCGATCGGCGCCCAGGGTCATCAGGGTGCACAAGAGCGATGGCACGGCGAAGTTGCCGCTGGTGGTGACCATGACGTTCTCGCACATGTACTGCTTGATGTTCTTCTTCAGCCCCGCCGCCTTGCAGGCGCGCTCGGTGTGCGAGTTCATGCGCTCGAGCACGAAGGGGATGCCCTCGCCCAGATGGCCGAGGATGAAAGTGAGCTTCGGGAAACGATCCAGCACGCCCGCCATGGCGATGCGCAGGAAATGCGTGCCAGCATCGATGGCGAACCCCCAGGCCGCGCGCGCCATGGGATCGACCGCGCCCTCGAAGTAGGCCTTGATGGCCAGCGGATGCGGCGGGCCGGGATGAATGTAGAACGGCACGCCCAGCGCCTCGGCGCATTCGAAAATGCCCCAGTATTTTTTGTCGTCAAGAAACTCGCCGCGCGTGCTGCCGCTCACCAGCGCGCCCTTGAAGCCGAGTCGGGTGACGCAACGCTCCAGTTCCTTCACCGACTCGGCCGGGTCGGGCGTGGCGAGCGTAGCGAAACCGCCGAAGCGCGTCGGATGCTTTTCGCACGCTTCGTGAAGACGATCATTGGCGTCGCGCGCCAGCGGTACGGCCGTGGCCGCGTCGTAGCCCTGCGCTCCCGGCTGGGTTAGCGAGATCACCTGAAAGTCGATACCGGCGCGGTCCATGTGCGCGAGACGCATCTCGCCCAGATCGAGCAGCCCCTCCTCGATGCTGTAGCCGACACGCTCATCGAGCTGCGCGAGCATTGCCGCGCGCGAGCCGGCGGGTTTGGGAATGAGCCCGCGGTCCATGGCAGTGGCGAAATGGTCTTCGAGCGTGATGACGCGCATGACAGCCTCGTTCAATTGATTGGAGTGAAGACCGGATTACAGCATTTATTCCGGGAAATGGCAGGCGAACGCTCCTTGAAACACCATATACGGTAAAATGCCGTATGTTCTGTCATTTCCCGGAAATTTAATATGCCTGCCACCGCCCGTTTCGACCTGAAAATGGATGCCGAAGAAAAGGCGATCGTCGCGCGTGCCGCCGCCTTGATGGGCACCACGATGGCGGGCTTCGTGCGTACCGCGGCAAAGGAGAAGGCGATAGCCCTGGTCGATCGCGAGTCGCGCGTCACCCTGACACAGCGTGATTTCGGGGCATTGACCCGGGCGCTGACCGGCGCGTTCAAGCCCAACCGGGCGTTAAAAGGCGCGTTAAGAGAGGCGGCAGCCAAAGTCCGTCGTGCTTGAAGAAGAGCCTCTCAACCCGGGCGTTCACGATCGGGCCGAATTCAGTTGTGGCATTGCTGAGCTGGACGACTACCTTCATCGCTTTGCGGTCCAACAGCGTCGCAAGGGTGTCGGTAATGTCTATGTCATGGTGGACACTGACAAACCCAGTCAGATCCTGGGCTTTTACACCCTCAGTGCAGCCCAGCTAGACTGCGCGGAGCTGCGCGACGCGGACAGGAAGAGACTGCCTCGCTACCCCATTCCCTGCTTTCGACTTGGCCGTTTGGCGAGCCGCAGTGATCGTCGGGGCCAGGGATTGGGCAAGTTGCTTATTGGCTGCGCGGTGGAGCGCTGTCTTCAGGCGCGCAAACAGGTCGCCGCGTTCGCGCTTATCGTCGATGCCAAGAGTCCCGAAGCCAGGACATTTTATGAACACTACGGCTTCACACGCTGCGCTGATACGCCGGAAACGCTTTACCTGCCGCTGGGCTGATTCGCTCGACCTTGACTTCCAGCTCCCGGACGATTTCCGCGCAGCGCGCATACTGCGAGGCAAGGTGGTTCGCTTCCTCGAGCGAGCTGGCGATGACTTCGTCGCTTCAGTTGCCTCTCAGCAGCAGCGCAGCGGAAACAGCATTCCCTCGGTGAAATAAAGACCTTTCGACTGTTCATTGCCCGCCTCGAGCAGCGCGGCTTCTTCCGCCAGCGGATCTTCGTTGTCGCGCTCCGCAATCGCGCCACTGAGGCTGCGTAGTTTGGCGCGCTTGGCTTCCGTGGCCAGCCGGTCGATTCGACTGCTCGCTCCTTCAAAAACAATTCCATAACAGGCTTCCGCCTTCTGCCTGGAAATATAACCCTCGATGAGATCGGCTTCCACAATATCGAGCGGACGATCCAGCGGCGAGCCATAGCCGCCGCCGCCGCCGGAGCGCAGGATGTAGGCATCGCCCGGCTTGAGCAGCCGCCCCAAGACCTTGCCGCTGGGAAAGCGCAATTCCTTGTCGTCGCCGACTTGCACGCCGACGCTGTTGCCGGCACCGGGATGGCCGCCGACCAATCCCCACGGCCGGCAATAGACGCGCTCCACCTGCGCGTTGAACATCCACTCGCTGGTGGCGCGCACTTTCTTCTCCGTGCCCATGCCGCCTTGCCAGCGGCCGGCGCCGCCGGAATCCTCGCGCAGGCCGTAGCGCTCCACCACCATCGGGTACTTGGCTTCCACTTGCTCCAGCGGACTGTTGTGGGTGTCGCCATCGTTGATGCAGATGGTGGCGTTCGAGCCATCCGCGCCGTACTTCGCGCCCCAGCCGCCGCCGATCAAGCCGCCGTATACGATGAAAAGTTTGCCGTCGCCCGGCATGTTGCCGTTGATCGCCGCGGTCATGAGGTCGGCGTGATGCCCGGCGATGACGCGGTCCGGAATCGCCGGCGCCATCGCCTTGAAAATGGTGTCGACCACCGTCATGGGATAGGTCATCCAGCGCCGCATCGGCGCGGGCTTGGTGGCGCTCACCACGCGGCTGGGCGGCAGGATGATCTTCAGCGGCCGGAAGCTGCCCTCGTTGATGGGTTTTTCCAGCGCCGAGGTGAGGCACTTGAAGGCCACCTGGCAGCAGCCGCGCCCGGCCGCCTCGCCGCAGTTGTAGAAGCCCTTGACCTGCATGCTGACTTCGGTGAGATCGATGGTCATCTCATCGCCCGCGACCGTCACCTTCACGCGGATGGGGATGCGCTTGCCGGCATCGACACCGTCGTCGTCCATGTAGGACTCGGCGCTATATTCGCCATCGGGAATCGAAAGAACCTGTTTGCGTGCCATCGCCTCGCTGTGGTCCATGATGGCGGCGATGGAGGAGAGGACCTGTTCTGCGCCATAGCGCGCGATCAGTTCCAGAAAACGTTTCGCGCCGGTGCGCACCGCGGCGGTCTGCGCGTGCAGGTCGCCCATGCCGCGCTCCGGGATGCGGATGTTCATGCGCAGTATCGCGAGCAGATCCTTGTTGATCTCGCCCGCCGCGTACATCTTGAGGATAGGCACCTGCAAGCCTTCGGAATAGATGTCGCGCGTGAGGATGTTGAGCGCGCCGCCGATGTCGGCCCAGTGCGCCATGCAGGCGGAAAACGCCACCAGACGCTGTTCATGAAAAATCGGCACCACCAGGGTGATGTGATTGAGGTGGCTGCCGGTGACATAGGCATCGTTGGTCACGAGCACGTCGCCGGGCGCCATGGCGCCGTTGTCGCCCTCGCTCGCATAGTGCAAGAGCATCGCCTTGATGGTATCGCTCATGCCGCGAATGAAGTTCGGCAGGCCGATGGCGATCGACACGATGTTGCCTTTCGCGTCGAACAGGCCCACGGTGAAATCCTGCGCCTCGTAGATCACCATGCTGTAGGCGGTGCGCATGAGGTTGGTCTTCATCTCCTCGGAGATGGCGACCACGGCGTTGCGCACGATTTCGGTGATGACCGGATCGACGCGCGCGGCGGTGCTTGTAGCCGAAGTTGACGTGGCTGATACCGTGGCAGACATGCTCTCAGCTCCTGGCAATGGTGATGACAAGGTCGCCGTAGCGGCTGACTTCCATCCGGTCACCGGGCAAGAGCACGGTGGTCGACGCATATTCCTCCACCAGCGCCGGCCCGGCAATGCTGTGGCCGGCAAGCAGCATGGCGCGGTCATAGACCGGCGTGTCGGTGAAATCGCCGCTTTCGGTGAAATACACGGGACGCCGCGAGCTCGGTGTGGGTGAACGCGATTCGCCATCCGCAAGCGCAGCGATGGCGGAAGTCACGGGTTTATCCAGCATGCCGATCACGGTGCTGTGCAGGCTGACGATCTCGGCGGGCTCCTTTACCGCGTTGAATTCGTAGCGCTGCATGTGCACGTCATCGAACACACGCTTCAACGCCGCCGGATCGCGCGCTTCGAACAGCGACGCCGGCAGTTCCACCTCCACCGGGTGTTCCTGGCCGACGTAGCGCATGTCCGCGGCGCGCACGCAACGGATGCGCTCGCGCTCGGGGACGTTGCGCGCGAGGGTAGCAATGCCTTCGCCCTCCATCACGCCGAACAGGCTCTCGAATTCGGCGAAGTCGAGCTTGTCCACGGCGCGAAACCAGGTGCGTACGAAATCGCGGCGCATATCGGCCATCAGCATGCCGTAGGCGGAGAAGTGCCCCGGCGAAGGCGGGATGATGACCTTCGGGATGCGCAACTCACGCGCCACCATCGATGCATGCAGCGGCCCGGCGCCGCCGTAGGCGACCATGGCGAAATCGCCGGCATCGAGGCCGCGCTCGGTGGTGACGCGCGTCACCACATTCGACATGGTGGTCGCGGCGATGCGGATGATGCCGTTGGCCGCTTCGGTGAGCGAAATGCCGGCGGGCTCGGCGATGCGGCTGGACAGCGCCTGGCGCGCTTTTTCGAAATTCAGCTTCATCTCGCCGCCGAGGAAGTTGCCGGCAGACAAGCGGCCCAGCACCAGATTCGCATCGGTGACGGTGGGCTCGCTGCCGCCCAGGTCGTAACACACCGGCCCGGGCGCGGCGCCGGCGCTTTGCGGGCCGACACGCAGGCCGCCGCCTTCCTCGATGCGCGCGATGCTGCCGCCGCCGGTGCCGACTTCCTGCGTGTCGATCAGCGGAATCTGGATCGGCAGGCCCTCGTCATAGCCGCCCACCATGATGTTGCCGGCCATCAGCACCTGCCGCTCCAGCACCACGCCGGCCTTGGCGGTGGTGCCGCCCATGTCAAAGGCGATGGCGTTGTCGAGATCGAGCCGCTCGCATACGGCTCGCGCGCCGATTACGCCTGCGGCTGGCCCCGATTCGAGCATGCGGATGCATTCGCGCTGCGCTTGCGCGACGTCGAACAGCCCGCCGTTGGACTGCACCACATAGAAGGAGCCGGCAAACTTCTCACGCGCGAAGCGCTCCTGGATTTCACCGAGATAGGTCTTGATGCGCGGCCCGATGTAGGCGTTGGCCGCGACCGTGGAGGTGCGCTCGAACTCGCGGTATTCCTGGGAGATTTCGTGCGAGGCGGACACATAGGTGCCCGGACACCACTGCTCGATCAGTTCCTTGGCGCGCAGCTCGTGTGCGGGATTGCAGTAGGAATGGAAAAACAGGATGGCCACCGCCTGCACCTCGAGCTCGTGCAATTGCCGCGCGATGTCGGCCAGTTGCGCCTCGTCCAGGGCGGTAAGCACTTGCCCCGCCGCGCCCACGCGTTCGTTGACTTCGAAGCGCAGCGAGCGCCGGATCAAGGGCTGATGTTTGCGGAAGAACAGGTTGTAGGCCTGCGGCCGGTTGATGCGTCCGATCTCGTAAATGTCGCGGAAGCCCCGCGTGGTGAGCAAAGCCGTCTTGGCGCCGGAGCGCTCGAGCATGGTGTTGATGGCGATGGTGGATCCGTGCAGGAACAGCCGTGCCAGGCTCACCGAGGTGCCGGCCTTGTCCACGCCGGTGACAATCCCGTCCACCAGCCGAGTGGGCGTGGTGAGCGTCTTGCCGAAGACAAGGCGGCCCGAGGCTTCGTCGAAGGCGACGATATCAGTGAAGGTGCCGCCGACATCGGCGGCGACGCGAAACGAGGGAGCAGATGGCATTGGGTGAAACGTCCTTGACTTGCGGGCGCGCCGACTGGGTCACGGCGCGGTCAGAGAAATGCGAGGGCTAGCGTCCCAGCAGGAAATCCACGTTGAGCTTGTTGTAGGTGTCGGGGTCTTCGTACTGCGGCCAATGGGCCGACTGGCACATTTCCACCAGCCTTGCGTTCGGCATGATTTTCGCCAGTTTGTAAGCGGCGTCGAGATAAACGTCTTTGTGGTCCACCGCGGCGATCAGCAGGGTGGGCGCCTCGATCGAGCGCCACTCGTCCTCGGTCAGGTTGTTGCGCAGGCGGATGTCCGGCTCCTGCAGGCACAGGATATGTTCCATGGCGCGCTTCATCTCGGGCAGTTGGTAGACCCGCTGGCGCAAGGCGATCAGGTCCGGGATGCGTTTCCTCTCATCCTTGATCAGGTTGACGAACACGCTTTTGATGTTTTCCCAGGAGGGGTCGTCCACCGACTTGTTGCGCGTGTTGCGGATGCGCGCCATGTTGCCGCTGTCGGCGTGCGAACCGGCCACCGACATCAGCGTCAGGCGGTCGACCATCTCCGGATGCTGCACGGTGAAGCGCGCCGCCACCCAGGAACCCAGCGACACGCCCATGAAAGAAGTCTTGCGGATACCCAGCGCCTTCATCAGGTTCAGCAGGTGATCGGCGTAACGCGGAATCTCGTAATCGTAGTCGGGCTTGTCCGAAAAGCCGCAGCCGACCATGTCATAGGCGACGCAGTTGAAATGCTCGGCATGCGCCGCCAGATTGGGGGCGAAGCATTCCCAGCTGCCGGCGGTGCCATGGATCATGATCAATCCCGGCGCGTCCGGACGGCCGGCCTGCGCATAGCGCGTGCGTATGCCGCCCGCATCGACAAAGCCCTGGCGGAATGAGGTCAGGGCGAGGTCGGACCAGATGCTGCGGTAAGGCAGTTCGGTTTCAGTGGTCATGATTCAAATCCTGGACGAGGTTGCAGATCGGGCCCGATTTTTCGGCCAACGGTGGTTTCGCGGATTTTATTGCACAATGGAAAAACTTGACCGGACATCAGAGGGGAAATCCATGAACAGAGTACGCCACATTGCGATCGCCAGCCGCGACCCCGACGCTGCGGTGGAGTTCTTTACGCAGGCCATGGGCTGGAAGGTAGTGCGGCGAAGACTGGCGACGGACGGCAAACGCAGCACCTCAGCCACGCTCACCGACGGCTATATCAATATCACCCTGATCCAGCCGCGCAAGGACCAGATCGGCCTGGGCCTGGACTACCAGGGGCTGCATCATATCGGTGTGGTGGTGGATGACGTCGATGCCTGGGCACCGAAACTCGAAGCGCTGGGCGCGCCACAGATTTCCACCCCGGCTGACGTGCTGCCCGACGGTCATTTCGAAATCAAGTTCCGCGGCCCCGACAACGTGGTGTTCGATATCAGCGACGCTGCCTGGCCGGGAAGCGTGCCGCTGCAGGAGGGCGAGTTGGCCGAAAGCAGATAGGGGAATACGGCGCAGGTAGCGGACTTGGATATTACTCGAGCGTTCCGAATAACCTATGCGGTTGGGTTATAATTAAACATGCCAACCGTTTTTTCGGAGCACGGGGTACGGTTTGTGGTCTACCCCAACGATCATTCACCGCCGCATTTTCACGCCTTGGGTGTTGATTGGGAGATCGTGATAATTCTTGGAAATTGCGAAGAGATCAAACCGACGATCCGTGAGGTTGCTGGCAAGCCTACAGTGGGGCAAGTTCGACATGTGTTGCGGACGGCACATTCCAGATGCAGGGAATTATTTGAAAGTTGGAGGCAGATTCATGGCTACTGATAAGTGGATCGAGCGCGAATTGGCTGCCAATTACCCCAAGGCGGCCAAACGCGGTGCGCGCAGGCGCCTGAACGAACCGCATGCGCTGTCCGCGCGTTATGACCGGAAGACCGGGCGGATCGTAGTGGACCTTACTAACGGCGCACAATTCGCTTTCCCGCCAGACATGGCGCAAGGTCTTATCGGGGCAAAAAAATCAGCCCTGAAAGAAATCGCCGTCTCACCCGCGGGGACGGGTTTGCATTGGCCTCGACTGGATGCTGACTTGACGATCCCGGGGCTGCTGGCCGGAATCTTTGGTTCCAAGATGTGGATGCGTGAACTCGCGTCCAAAGGTGGCAAATCCGTTTCTCCGAAAAAAACCGCTGCCGCTCGCGCGAACGGCGCGAAAGGCGGACGGCCGCGACTCAGCGCGTCTGCCTGACCGCTCCGCCCAGGGCTATGTTTCGGGGCGCTGTCAAGACACAGGCGCCACGTCTTCAATCGACCCGTTGCTGCCGATCACGCTTCTACACCGCAGTCATTCGTTGGCGACTCAGCACTTTGCGCCCCGCCCGCCACCCGATATGACCGCCAGACTCGTCACGCAGCTCGAACGATGCTGAGCGCGACGCCCTTGCCCCGCACTTCTGCCTCCTCGAACTCGGCGG
>MEQV01000257.1 GCA_001770355.1 Betaproteobacteria bacterium RIFCSPLOWO2_02_FULL_62_17 | reverse complement strand
CATGGCGAAGAGCAAATTTGAGCGGACCAAGCCGCACGTGAACGTTGGGACGATCGGGCACGTGGATCACGGCAAGACGACTTTGACGGCGGCGATGACGCATGTGCTGGCCAAGAAGTTTGGTGGTGAGGCGAAGAATTACGACCAGATTGACGCGGCGCCGGAGGAGAAGGCGCGCGGGATCACCATCAATACGGCGCACGTGGAGTATGAGACCAAGAACCGGCACTACGCGCACGTGGACTGTCCGGGGCACGCCGATTACATCAAGAACATGATCACAGGGGCTGCGCAGATGGACGGGGCGATCCTGGTGGTGAGCGCGGCCGATGGCCCGATGCCGCAGACGCGCGAGCACATCTTGCTGGCGCGCCAGGTGGGGGTGCCCTACATCGTGGTGTATTTGAACAAGGCGGACATGGTCGATGACGCCGAACTGCTGGAACTGGTGGAGATCGAGGTTCGCGAGTTGCTCACCAAGTACGAGTTTCCCGGGGACAAGACCCCGGTAGTGATTGGCAGTGCCTTGAAGGCGCTCGATGGGGACCCCTCCGACATGGGTGAGGGGTCGATCATGAAGCTGGCCGATGCGCTGGACAACTACATTCCGCAGCCAGAGCGAGCCATTGATGGGGCGTTTTTGATGCCTGTGGAGGATGTATTCTCGATCTCCGGGCGCGGCACGGTGGTGACCGGGCGGGTGGAGCGCGGGGTGGTCAAGGTGGGCGAGGACCTGGAGATTGTGGGCTTGAAGGCCACCTTGAAGAGCGTGTGCACGGGGGTGGAGATGTTCAGGAAGCTCTTGGACGAAGGCCGCGCGGGGGACAACATCGGGGTGTTGCTGCGGGGCACCAAGCGCGAGGAAGTGGAGCGCGGTCAGGTGCTGGCCAAGCCCGGTTCGATCAACCCGCACACCAAGTTTGAGTGCGAGGTGTACGTTCTGTCGAAGGACGAGGGTGGGCGGCACACGCCGTTTTTCCCGGGCTACCGGCCGCAGTTTTACTTTCGGACCACCGATGTGACCGGAAGCTGCGAGTTGCCCGCGGGCACGGAGATGGTTATGCCCGGGGATAACATCAAGATGGTGGTGACCTTGATTGCCCCGATCGCCATGGAGCAGGGCCTGCGCTTTGCCATTCGCGAGGGCGGCAAGACCGTCGGCGCCGGCGTCGTGGCCAAAGTGATGGAGTAACAGCAGTACGAGACTAGGACAGGGATCCTGTTGCAGGTGTCTGAAACAGGTTCGGGATACGGAGAGGCGCGAGGTTCTGAAACCTCGAAAGGCTTTCCCCGGTTCGCCATGATGGATTATTGAACGGGAACACTATGCAAGGGCAAAAAATTCGTATCAGGCTTAAGGCGTTTGATTATCGCCTGATCGATCAGTCGGCGCTTGAAATCGTAGATACCGCCAAGCGCACCGGCGCCGTGGTAAAGGGCCCCGTGCCTTTGCCGACGCGTATTGAGCGCTTCGACATCCTGCGTTCCCCGCACGTCAACAAGACGTCGCGCGACCAGTTCGAAATACGCACGCATTTGCGCTTGATGGACATCATTGATCCCACCGACAAGACGGTGGACGCCTTGATGAAACTTGATCTGCCCGCGGGCGTCGATGTGGAGATCAAGCTGTAAAAATTTGAGTTTCGCGGTGTCGAAGCAATTGTTCCCAAACCATTGCTTCGAATTGTTCAACCGCCGGCCAATTGTAGTCGGCACCCCGCAAGGCTTTCGCGACCGGGGTATTCAAAAGAGGGCAAGACCATGAGTTTGGGGCTCGTCGGCCGCAAGGTCGGCATGACTCGCATTTTCACCGATGAAGGGGACTCTCTTCCGGTGACGGTGCTTGACGTGTCCGATAATCGTGTTACACAGATAAAGACCACTGGCACGGACGGATACAACGCCGTGCAGGTTACCTTCGGCAAACGCCGGCCTTCACGCGTGAACAAGGCATCGGCAGGCCATTTTGCGAAGGCCGGTGTCGAGGCCGGAAACGTCGTCAAGGAATTCCGCGTCGGGGAGGCCGACCTTGCAAACCTGAATCTGGGCGGCAAGCTCGGGGTGGATCTGTTTACGGTTGGACAGTCCGTGGACGTGAGCGGCTCCACGCAGGGTAAAGGTTTTGCAGGCTCGCATAAGCGCCACAACTTCTCCTCCAATCGCGCGAGCCATGGCAATTCGGTTTCGCACAATTCCGCGGGGTCCATTGGCATGGCGCAGGATCCGGGTCGCGTGTTTCCCGGGAAACGCATGTCAGGACACCTGGGCGATGTCAATAGGACCGTGCAGCGCCTGAAGATAGTGCGTATTGACGCCGAGCGTCAGTTGCTCCTGATAAAAGGGGCGATTCCTGGCAGCAAAGGTCGGGATCTTTTTGTCCTGCCGACCATCAAGCCGCGCAAGATCCGCGTGGCAGCCGCGAAAGCGGCGCCGGCGAAGAAGTGAGGCGACCATGGATCTCAATGTGATTAACGACCAAGGGGCGAGCGCTGCGACAGTGTCGGCGTCGGACGCACTTTTTGGGCGCGAGTTCAATCAGTCATTGGTGCATCAGATTGTCATCGCGTATCAGGCGAATGGACGCCAGGGTACACGGGCACAGAAAGGCCGCAGCGATGTGGCGAAGTCGGGCCGCAAGCCGTTTGCACAGAAAGGCACCGGTCGTGCCCGTGCCGGGGACGCCGCCAGTCCCATCTGGCGCGGCGGCGGCAGGATTTTTCCAAATCTTCCCGACGAGAATTTCAGCCATAAAGTAAATCGCAAAATGTACCGCGCCGGAATGTGCTCGATACTTTCGCAATTGGCGCGTGAAGGAAGATTGTCGGTCGTCGACGAATTCTCGGTTGCCGCGCCCAAGACCAAGCTTCTTGCGCAGAAAATTCGTGCCATGGGGTTCGACTCCGTCCTGGTGATCACCGACTCGATCGATGAGAACCTGAAGTTGTCCTCGAGAAACCTTCCGCATGTTCAAGTGCTCGATGTCGGTCATGCTGATCCGGTTTCGCTGATCCAGCACGCTCGTGTCATCCTTACACGCAAGGCGGTATCGAGGTTTGAGGAGATACTGGTATGAGCGAGACCACCACAAGATTCAACACCGAGCGGCTGATGCTGGTGTTACTGGCTCCGCAAGTGTCGGAAAAAAGCACTTTTATCGGTGAGCGAAACAACCAGTACGTTTTTCGCGTGACGTCGGACGCCACCAAGCCGGAGATCAAGGCAGCGGTCGAACTGATGTTCAAGAAAAAGGTGCAATCCGTGCAGGTCCTGAATGTCAAGGGCAAGGAAAAGCGTTCAGGCCGCACCATCGGTCGTCGCCGTAACTGGAAGAAGGCTTATGTCAGTCTGATGCCGGGCGAAGAAATTACCTACCAGGGGGCGGAGTAGCCATGGCACTAGTCAAACTCAAACCGACCTCCAATGGACGGCGTGCTGTCGTTCGAGTCGTCAATCCCGATCTTCACAAGGGAAAACCCGAAGCCAGCCTGCTTGAGAAAAAGACTCGTGGATCCGGACGCAACAATTCCGGTCGGATCACGGTACGTCATCAAGGCGGCGGACACAAACAGCAATATCGGATCATTGACTTCAAGCGCGACAAGGACGGAATTGCGGCGAAAGTCGAACGTGTCGAATACGACCCGAATCGTAGCGCCAATATCGGCTTGCTTTGCTACACGGATGGCGAGCGCCGTTACGTTATCGCGCCTAAAGGATTAAAGGCGGGTATGGTACTGATGTCGGGGCCGGAAGCCCCGATCAAGTCAGGCAATACCTTGCCGCTGCGCAATATCCCGGTTGGTTCAACGATATATTGCGTGGAAATGCAGCCTGGCAAAGGTGCTCAATTGGCGCGAGCCGCAGGCACCTCGGCGCAGTTGCTGGCCCGCGAAGGCAGCTATGCGCAGCTTCGCTTGCGTTCCGGAGAAATCCGCAAGGTGCACGTCGACTGCCGCGCCACGATAGGCGAGGTCGGCAACGAAGAGCACTCGCTGCGCTCCATCGGCAAGGCGGGCGCCAAGCGCTGGCGCGGCATACGCCCGACTGTAAGGGGAGTGGCGATGAACCCGATTGACCACCCGCATGGCGGCGGCGAAGGTCGCACGGCGGCTGGTAGGGATCCCGTGAGTCCTTGGGGCACGTTGACCAAGGGTTACAAGACTCGCAAAAACAAGCGCACACGCGGAATGATCGTTCAGTTCCGCCATAAGAGATAGGAATAGACCATGGGACGTTCGGTCAAAAAAGGTCCTTTTGTGGACCAGCATCTGGTTAACAAGATCGAGGCTGCGCGAGCGACAAGCGACAAACGCCCGATCAAAACGTGGTCGCGTCGCTCGACAATCGTGCCCGATTTTGTCGGCCTGACCATCGCTGTGCACAATGGCAAGCAGCATGTGCCCGTGTACATCTCCGAGAACATGGTCGGTCATAAGTTGGGAGAGTTCGCGTTGACCCGTACTTTCAAGGGTCACTCGGCCGACAAGAAAGTTACTGCGCCCGCCGCCGCGCCCAAGAAATGACGGAGCACCTTATGCAAACTCAAGCCAAACTTTACGGTGTTCGTCTGTCCGCGCAGAAGGGGCGACTGGTTGCCGATCTGATCCGCGGACTGCCCGTTGATCAGGCACTAAATGTACTCACCTTCTGCCCGAAACGAGGCGCGCAAGTGATAAAGAAAGTGCTCGAATCGGCGATCGCCAATGCCGAGCATAACGACGGCGCCGATATCGATGAACTGAAGGTCAAGACCATCATGGTCGAAAAGGGGACGGTACTTAAGCGCTCTCAGCCCAGGGCAAAGGGACGGGGAAATCAAATTATCAAACCCACCTGCCATATTTTTGTAACTGTCGGCGACGAGGAAGTAAAGCGTCCGGCAAATAAGGCGAATTCATAAGGACCTGCCATGGGACAAAAGATTCATCCGATTGGATTTCGCCTTGCAGTCAACAAGAACTGGGGTTCTCGCTGGTTTGCGAATAGCAAAAATTTTGCGAATATGCTCAATGAAGATATCAAGGTTCGAGCCTATTTAAAGAGCAAGCTCGCGCACGCCTCGGTGGGGCGTGTTGTCATCGAACGGCCCGCCAAGGACGCGCGCATTACCATTTACAGCGCGAGGCCGGGTGTCGTTATAGGCAAAAAGGGCGAAGACATCGAGAACCTCAAGACCGATCTTCGCAAGCTGCTTGGCGTGCAGATGGTTCATGTGAATATTGAAGAGATCCGAAAGCCGGAGATTGACGCACAGTTGATCGCTGATTCGATTACGCAGCAACTGGAAAAGCGCATCATGTTTCGCAGAGCAATGAAGCGCGCAATGCAAAACGCGATGCGCCTAGGCGCGCAAGGCATCAAGATTATGAGCGCCGGCCGATTGAACGGCATTGAGATTGCCCGGACTGAGTGGTACCGGGAAGGTCGCGTGCCGCTCCATACCCTGCGCGCGGATATTGATTACGGAACCTCCGAAGCCAAGACGACCTATGGCGTAATTGGTGTGAAGGTGTGGGTCTACAAAGGCAACGTTCTTCCGAAGGCGGAGCAGCAATCCACGCTGGCCGCGCCGGCAGTCGACGACATGCCGGTGGCGAAAATCATGAAAAAGCCGGCGCCGAAGCCTTCAGAGGGGGCCGAAACCAAGGCCGACCGGGTTGCCAAACCGGCAGGCGACGCGCCTGCAAAACCCAAGGCGGCGCGAACACGAGCGCCACGAAAAGCCAGTGATGCCGGCAAGGCCGCGGAACCGGCCAAGCAGGTCGAGGGCGCCACCGACGCGCCCAAGACCGCAGTCAAGCGAGCCCGAACGCCGAAGCCGACGCCGGAAAGCGGCTCGGATAAGCAAAGCAGCTAGGAGACGCAGATGTTGCAGCCTGCACGCACAAAGTACCGCAAACAGCAGAAGGGGCGCAATACGGGCGTCGCTACCAGAGGAGCAAAAGTTTCCTTTGGCGAGTTTGGCCTGAAGGCAGTCGAAAGAGGCCGCTTGACCGCGCGCCAGATCGAGGCCGCCCGGCGGGCCATGACTCGCCATATCAAGCGTGGCGGCAGGGTGTTTATCCGCATTTTCCCGGACAAACCCATTTCGCAAAAACCCGCCGAAGTCCGCATGGGCAATGGCAAGGGAAATCCGGAGTATTTCGTCGCCGAGATTCAACCCGGGCGGGTTCTCTACGAAATGGACGGCGTGGATGAACCCATGGCACGAGAGGCTTTCGCGCTCGCCGCGGCAAAATTGCCTCTCAAGACAATGTTCGTATTTCGGCAGGTGGGCTAAGGGATGAAATCCAGCGAACTCAGAGTGAAGGATACCTCGCAGTTGGGCAAGGAGTTGGAGGAGCTATTGCGGGCGCAATTCAACCTGCGTATGCAAAGAGCGACCCAGCAGCTTTCCAACACCAGTCAGTTAAGCAAAGTGCGACGCGATATTGCGCGTGTTCGGACAATAATGCGTGAGAAGGTGGCAGCGAAATGAACGATTCCAAGACCGAACCGAAGGCAAAGAATCATCGGACGCTGACAGGGCGTGTCGTCAGTGACAGCATGAGCAAGACTAGAACCGTGCTGGTTGAGCGTCGCGTCCCCCATCCCTTGTATGGAAAAATCCTGGTCAGATCCAAGAAATACCATATTCATGACGAAACCAATGAATGCCGCAAGGGGGATCTGGTCATAATCGAGGAATGCCGTCCATTGTCTAAAACCAAGGCGTGGCGTTTGAGTAAATTGCTGGAAAAGGCACAGTCAATCTGAATATCGGGTTTGTCAGCACTATTCTCAAATTCAGGCTATAATATTCGGCTGTAAATTACCTGCTCCGCCCTCTGGTCAGGTCAATCACATCCCCTACGGGATCCAAAACTGCTCGTTTGTTATGGCGGGCAAGTTGGAGATAAAAAATGATTCAGATGCAAACGGTTCTTGACGTTGCCGATAACACCGGCGCGCGCGCGGTGATGTGTATCAAGGTGCTTGGCGGATCGAAGCGTCGCTATGCGCAAATTGGCGACGTCATCAAGGTCAGCGTCAAAGATGCCGCCCCGAGAGGCCGCGTAAAAAAGGGCGAGATCTACAACGCCGTGGTCGTGCGCACAGCCAAGGGCGTGCGCCGGGCAGATGGAAGCCTCGTCAAATTCGATTCGAATGCCGCCGTCTTGCTGACCGCCAAGATGGAGCCCATTGGAACGCGAATTTTTGGCCCCGTGACAAGAGAGCTGCGAAACGAACGATTCATGAAAATCGTTTCGCTCGCTCCGGAAGTTCTCTAGCCGATTGGCAAGGGTGTCGCGCGCTTCAGTACGCGAGCCAAGTCCGAAGGAAACAATATGCAAAAGATCAGGAAAGGTGACGACGTGATCGTGCTTACCGGCCGTGACAAAGGCAAAAGGGGCACGGTATTGCGCCGGGTGGGCCAGGATTCCGTGGTGGTGGAAGGGGTTAACCGTGTAAAAAAACACCAGCGACCCAATCCTATGAAGAATCAAACAGGCGGAATCATTGAAATGGAAATGCCGATGAATATTTCCAATGTCGCGCTTTTCAATCCGCAGACGCAAAAAGCCGACCGCGTTGGCATCAAGTCGCTTGAGGACGGACGCAAAGTGCGGATGTTCAAGTCAAACGGCGAAATGGTCGACGCGCGCTAAGGACGGGCAAACATGGCACGATTACAGGATTACTACCGGGCAACAGTTGTCCCGGAACTCAAGACAAAGCTTGGTCACACTTCCGCGATGCAGGTTCCGCGGATCTCCAAGATCACCCTGAACATGGGTGTCGGGGAAGCGGTCGCCGACAAGAAGGTCCTGGAGCATGCGCTCGGCGATTTGACGAAGATCGCGGGCCAGAAGCCGGTGGTCACCAAGGCCAAGAAATCCATCGCGACATTTAAAGTAAGAAAAGACTATCCGGTTGGATGCATGGTTACGCTTCGCGGCAAGCGCATGTATGAATTTTTTGACCGCCTTGTGTCCATCGCGATCCCCCGTATCCGCGATTTTCGCGGCGTGTCGTCAAGGGCTTTCGACGGCCGCGGCAACTACAGCATTGGCGTGCGCGAGCAGATTATTTTTCCTGAGATTGAGTACGACAAGATAGATGCTCTGCGCGGACTGAATATCAGCATTACGACAACGGCGAAAACCGACGATGAAGCGCGCGCACTTTTCGCCGCTTTTCACTTTCCCTTCAAGAGCAATTGAGGTGCCCCATGGCAAAGCTTGCCGTTATTAATCGTGATCAGAAACGGCGCAAGACCGTCGCGAAGTTCGCGGCACGCCGAGAAGCTCTGATCGAAATCATTGCCGATGTGAAACGCAGCGATGAAGAGCGTGCCGAGGCACGCGTGGCATTTCAGCAATTGCCTCGGGATGCGTCACCGGTGCGCCTGCGCAATCGCTGCAGATTGACCGGCAGACCCCGGGGAGTATTCAAGAAATTCGGGCTCGCGAGAAGCAAATTGCGAGAGTTCGCCATGCGCGGGGAGATTCCCGGCATGATCAAGGCAAGTTGGTAAGGGGGCGCGCCCATGAGCATGACCGATCCTATCTCTGACATGTTGACGCGGATCCGCAACGCACAAATGGTGCAACGGACTGTTGTCAGCATGCCTTCGTCGAAACTCAAGGTGGCGATCGCTCAGGTATTGAAGGAAGAGGGATACGTTGAAGATTTTGCCGTGCGGCCGAATGCGGGCAAGCCCGAGCTCGATATCAATCTCAAGTATTACGCTGGCGCGCCGGTAATCGAAAAAATCGAGCGAGTGTCCCGCCCTGGGTTGCGGATCTACCGCGGACGGGACGATATTCCAAAAGTCATGAATGGCCTTGGTGTCGCGATAGTCTCTACATCGAGAGGCGTTATGACTGACCGCAAGGCTCGCGCCACCGGTGTGGGCGGAGAAGTTCTTTGCATAGTGGCATGAGGAACACGACATGTCTCGTATAGGAAAAAATCCGGTGCCGCTACCCAAGGGGGTGGATGTCACCTTGAGCGGAGACTCGGTTGCGATTAAGGGGCCTCTTGGCACGCTGACTCAGCCGCTTACGGGCCAGATAAAGGTCGCGAAGAACGGAGACGCACTGGAATTTGGCGTACTTGGCGAGGAAGAAAATTCCGACGCCATGTCCGGAACCGTCCGCGCGCTTGTGGCCAATATGGTGATAGGGGTCACCAAAGGATTCGAGAAAAAATTGTCCTTGGTAGGAGTCGGCTATCGCGCGCAGGCACAGGGCGACAAACTGAATCTTTCGCTTGGATTCTCGCATCCTGTGGTGCATCAGATGCCCAAAGGCGTAAAAGTTGAAACGCCCACGCAAACAGAAATTGTGATCAAGGGCATAGATAAGCAGCAGGTTGGCCAGGTGGCTGCGGAAGTGCGCGCGTATCGCCCCCCCGAGCCTTACAAAGGCAAGGGCGTGCGCTATTCCGGCGAGCAGGTGGTCATTAAAGAAACCAAGAAGAAGTAGGGGGCTAAAGATGATCAACAAGAATGGCGCGCGCTTGCGCCGGGCAGGCCAAACCAGGCAGAAGATCAATCAGTTGCGTGCGGTGCGGCTGGAGGTTCATCGCACCAACGGGCATATATATGCCCAAATCTTTTCTGCCGAAGGCGACAAGGTGCTAACCAGTGCCTCCACAGCCGAGAAGGAAGTGCGAGCCACCATTGCCAACGGCGGAAACAAGATTGCCGCCGCCACGGTTGGCAAGCGCATCGCGGAGAAAGCCAGGCAAATGGGTATTGAGGCAGTGGCGTTCGACCGTGCCGGCTACAAATATCACGGTCGCGTGAAAGCGTTGGCCGACGCCGCGCGCGAGGCAGGGCTCAAGTTCTAGTAACGACACCGTGATGCAGTTGTGATCCCGGCAAGCGGCTATCGAAAAGACGTTTCAAAGGACTAACCATGGCAAGAATGCAATCGAGGACGCAGGGTAACGAACCGCGTACCGATGGTTTGAAGGAAAAGATGATCGCGGTGAACCGCGTCACGAAAGTCGTGAAAGGCGGTCGTATTCTCGGCTTCGCGGCGTTGACCGTGGTCGGTGATGGCGATGGGTCCGTTGGAATGGGCAAAGGCAAGGCGCGCGAGGTACCAGTGGCGGTCCAGAAGTCTCTCGAGGAAGCACGTAGACGGATGATCCGCGTGCGCCTGAAAAATGGCACCTTGCAGCATTCCGTCATTGGCAGGCATGGAGCGTCGAAAGTTATTATGCAGCCTGCCTCTCAAGGCACGGGCATCATAGCGGGCGGCCCGATGCGCGCGGTATTCGAAGTCATGGGCGTTACCAACGTGCTTGCGAAATGTCTTGGATCCACCAATCCCTACAACGTTGTGCGTGCGACGCTGGATGGATTGAAAAGAATGAACACCCCTTCGGAAATTGCCGCCAAGCGCGGGAAATCCGTTGAAGAGATTACCGCGGCATAGAGGGAATCGCGATGGCTGCACAGAAAATCAGAATTAAATTAGTTAAAAGCGTGATTGGCTGCAAGCAGAGCCATCGTGAGACGGTGCGCGGATTGGGTCTGCGGCGAGTCAATCACGTCGTGGAATTAGCCGATACGCCGCAGGTTCGCGGCATGATCGACACCGTGCAATATCTTGTACGCGTTGAAGCTTAAGGGGGCTCGTATGCAACTCAATGCGCTCAGCCCGGTGGCGGGATCCAAGAAGGCAAAACGCCGTGTTGGTCGCGGTATTGGCTCGGGATTAGGCAAGACCGCCGGACGGGGACACAAAGGGCAGAAATCGCGCTCAGGCGGATTTCACAAGGTGGGGTTCGAGGGCGGCCAGATGCCTTTGCACCGCCGCCTTCCCAAGCGAGGTTTTGTCTCGCATAAGCACACCGAAGAGGTCAGACTCTCGGATCTTGGAAAACTGAAAGACCAGCGCATTGACCTGGCGGCGCTTAAGGCCGCTGGGCTCGTCAGTATTCATGCCGAACAGGCGAAAGTGATCCTGGCCGGGGCGATCAAGGCAAAGGTGAATATTGTGGGTATCGGTGTCACGGCAGGGGCGAAGGCCGCGATCGAGGCGGCCGGTGGCAGCGTCGAAACATTGAAGGCCGAACCGCAAGGTCGGCTCAAGAAAAAGGAAAAGGCCGGATCCTAACGGACAGGTAGACCCATGGCGACGCAAGCAGCTCAACTCGGCAAATCCGGCAAGTATGGCGATCTGAAAAAAAGATTGCTGTTCCTGCTTGGCGCTCTGCTGGTATTTCGGATTGGGGCGCACATTCCCGTTCCCGGAATCGACCCTACAAAGCTTGCAGAGTTATTTCAGGGCCAGCAGGGCGGCATTCTGGGATTGTTCAATATGTTCTCGGGCGGCGCATTGTCCCGGTTCACCATATTCGCGCTGGGGATCATGCCCTATATTTCCGCGTCGATCATCATGCAACTGATGACTGCGGTATCGCCGCAATTGGAAGTCCTGAAAAAGGAAGGGCAGGCCGGGCAACGGAAGATTACGCAGTACACGCGTTATGGAACCGTGTTCCTCGCGCTATTCCAGGCCACCGGGATCTCCATCGCGCTCGAGTCACAACCGGGGCTGGTCATGGATCCGGGCCTGCTGTTCCGGTTTACCACGGTGACGACGCTGGTTACCGGAACGATGTTCCTGATGTGGCTGGGCGAGCAGGTCACGGAACGAGGTCTCGGAAACGGAATCTCAATCATCATTTTTGCCGGCATCGCAGCGGGGCTACCCAGCGCGATCGCCGGGTTGCTTGAGTTGGTGCGCACCGGCGCGATGAATCCGTTGACGGCACTGGCAATAACCGTCGCGGTGGTGCTGGTGACCTGGGCGGTGTGTTTTGTGGAGCGCGGTCAGAGAAAAATACTGGTCAACTATGCCAAGCGCCAGGTTGGCAATAAGATCTACGGGGGACAGGCGTCGCACCTGCCTTTCAAGCTCAATATGTCGGGTGTGATTCCTCCGATTTTCGCGAGTTCCATTATCCTGTTCCCGGCGACTCTGGCAGGATGGTTCGGGGCCAGCGAGGGAGCCAATTGGTTGAAGGATATTGCCGCGACGCTTTCTCCCGGACAACCCATTTACGTGATGTTGTATGCAGCGGCAATAGTGTTTTTCTGTTTTTTCTACACCGCGCTGCAATACAACCCCAAGGAGACTGCGGACAATTTGAAGAAGTCCGGCGCGTTTGTTCCGGGAATAAGACCCGGCGACCAGACATCCAGGTATCTGGAGCGCATCCTTCTCAGATTGACGCTTGCCGGCGCCGTATATGTGACGCTGGTTTGCCTGTTGCCAGAATTTTTGATCCTGAAATGGAATGTGCCGTTCTATTTCGGTGGGACGTCGTTACTGATTATCGTTGTAGTAACCATGGACTTCATGGCCCAGGTGCAGGCTTACGTCATGTCACATCAATACGAAAGTCTCCTGAAGAAGGCAAACTTCAAAGGAGCGGGCTTTCCCACCAGATAGGAACTCATGGCGAAAGAGGACGTGATCCAAATGCAGGGCGAGATCGTCGAAACCCTGCCTAACGCTACCTTCCGTGTGAAGCTGGAAAACGGTCACGTAGTGCTCGGCCATATTTCGGGAAAGATGCGGATGCATTACATACGAATTTTGCCGGGCGACAAGGTGACCGTGGAACTCACGCCGTATGACCTGTCGCGTGCAAGGATTGTCTTCCGGGCCAAATAGGCGGACCGGAATTTTTGAGAGGAAGCAGCCATGAAAGTATTGGCATCAGTCAAGAAGATCTGCCGAAACTGCAAAATCGTCAGGCGTAAGCGTGTGATCCGCGTGATCTGCAAGGATCCGCGTCACAAACAGCGCCAAGGGTAGATCACAGGATTCTTTCAGGTTATAATTCTCGGTTTCGCTTTCGACGCCGGGCACAGAAAAAAGGAACGAGCGCATGGCACGGATAGCAGGCGTCAACATCCCGAACCATCAGCATGCCGAGATCGCTTTGCAGGCGATCTACGGGGTAGGTCGCGCCCGCGCGAGCGCCATTTGCAATGCGGCCGGAATAAACAAGTCATTGAAAATAAAAGACTTGTCAGAATCGGATATGGAAAAGCTGCGTCTCGAGGTGTCCCGGTTCGCGATCGAAGGGGATCTGCGCCGCGAGGTATCCATGAATATAAAGCGGCTCATGGACTTGGGCTGCTATCGAGGAACGCGTCATCGGAAGGGCCTTCCGGCGCGCGGCCAGCGCACCAAGACCAATGCGCGGACGCGCAAGGGTCCGCGCAAGGCAGCGATCAAGGGCAAGGTTCAGGCCGGCAAGGGCTGATCCAGAGCCTAACAAATTTCAAGGGAAAGAATAGATGGCAAAGCCGCCAGCACCACAGACCGCCGCGCGAGTACGCAAGAAGGTCAAAAAGAACGTCGCAGAAGCGATCGTCCATGTCCATGCTTCGTTCAACAACACCATCGTGACGATTACCGATAGGCAGGGAAATACGCTTGCCTGGGCGACCTCTGGGGGTGCCGGGTTCAAGGGATCGCGCAAATCCACCCCGTTTGCGGCGCAGGTTGCCGCAGAGGCCGCAGGGCGGGCTGCCGTTGAATGCGGCGTGAAAAATCTGGAAGTCCGTATCAAGGGACCGGGACCGGGCCGCGAATCGGCGGTCCGCGCCTTGAATGCCTTGGGTCTAAAGGTCACCAGCATCGCTGATGTGACTCCCGTGCCGCACAACGGCTGCCGTCCACCGAAACGCCGCCGCATCTGACGAGGAAAATATGGCCCGCAATCTCGATCCAAAATGTCGTCAATGCCGTCGCGAGGGAGAAAAGCTCTTCCTCAAGGGCGAAAAATGTTTTACAGATAAATGCGCCATCGAGCGCCGCGCCTATGCGCCCGGCCAACACGGACAGAAAAGCGGCGCGCGGCTCTCGGATTACGGTAAACAGCTCCGTGAAAAGCAGAAGCTGCGCCGTATCTACGGCGTGCTTGAGCGCCAGTTTCGCAAGGTTTACGCCGCGGCCTCGAGTTCCAAGGGGGTCACCGGCGAGCGGCTGCTGCAAATTCTTGAGACGCGGCTTGACACGGTTGCCTACCGCATGGGTTTTGGTTCGAGCCGTACGGAGGCCCGCCAGATCGTTCGGCACAATGGCGTTCTGGTCAACGGCAAGCGGGTCAATATCCCATCGTATGAGGTTCGGCCTGGCGATACCGTTGAAGTCGCGGAAGCGTCCAAATCCCAGCTTCGCATCAAGGGAGCGGTCGAGGCGGCGGAATCGCGCGGCTTGCCGGACTGGATCGAGCTCGATTCGAAAAGCATGAAGGGCAAGCTCAAGGCGCTTCCCGCGCGATCCGAGCTGCCCGCGACAATCAATGAAAGCATGGTCATCGAACTGTATTCGAAGTAATCGCGAGAATTTCTCGCGGCCCCCAAGAACCCAGAGCAGCATTAATCAGTTGCCGCAGGCGCCAGAACGAAATCCGCGCCGAAGGTACTAGTCATTCGAGGAAATCGCATGCAAACAAGTGGATTCCTGAAACCGCGCATTATCGATGTGCAAGGCATAGCGCCCAACCACGCCAAGGTGGTTATGGAGCCGTTCGAACGGGGCTACGGGCACACGCTTGGCAACGCCTTGCGTCGTGTTTTGCTGTCCTCCATGCCGGGGTACGCGCCTACCGAGGTGCAGATCGCCGGCGTATTGCACGAGTACTCCACGATCGAAGGCGTGCAGGAGGATGTGGTCGATATCATGCTGAATCTCAAGGGCGTGGTCTTGAAGCTCCATAATCGGGAGGACGCTCTTCTTACGCTGAAAAAGCTTGGCGAGGGTGCGGTCAAGGCCTCCGATATCGAGGCAACGCATGATGTGGAGATCATTAATCCTGAACATGTCATCGCGCATCTGGCGCCTGGCGGCAAGCTCGAGATGCAGATCAAGGTTGAAAATGGGCGCGGCTACGTACCGGGCAATGTACGGGTCATTCCCGAGGAGTCCAAGGGCATAGGAAAAATCATTCTCGATGCCTCGTTTTCTCCGGTGCGGCGGGTTTCCTATGCGGTGGAATCGGCGCGCGTAGAGCAGCGTACGGACCTCGACAAGCTGATAATTGACATAGAAACGAACGGTGCAATCGAGCCCGAGGAAGCAATCCGCTATGCGGCGCGAATCCTGGTTGATCAGCTTTCCGTGTTCGCGGCGCTGGAAGGCATCGCGCCCACAATCGAGGAAAAGAAATCCCCGCAGGTGGATCCGATACTCCTGCGGCCGGTCGATGATCTCGAACTGACAGTACGCTCCGCCAATTGCCTGAAAGCGGAGAATATCTATTACATCGGCGACCTGATCCAGCGAACCGAATCTGAACTCTTGAAAACCCCGAATCTCGGCAGAAAATCGCTGAACGAGATCAAAGAAGTTCTCGCGTCACGCGGTCTTACCCTGGGCATGAAACTGGAGAACTGGCCTCCCGCAGGTCTGGAGATCGCGCGCGGCTGAAAACCACGCCAAATTAAAGGCAATAATCATGCGTCACCGACTCGGACTAAGAAAACTCAATCGCACCAGCAGCCATCGACTGGCGATGCTGCGCAATATGACAAATTCGCTGCTCTTGCATGAAGCGATCAAGACCACGCTTCCCAAAGCCAAGGAGCTGCGGCGCGTGGTCGAACCCATGATTACGCTGGGTAAAAAACCATCGCTCGCCAATCGCCGCCTCGCCTTCAACCGGCTTCGCGACCGCGACATGGTCATCAAACTGTTCGGTGAACTTGGCCCCCGCTACGCCAATCGCAATGGCGGCTACCTGCGTATCCTCAAATTCGGCTTCCGCGACGGCGACAATGCCCCGATGGCGCTGGTGGAATTGGTGGACCGCCCGGAAATCAAGGCAGAGTCCAAAGCTGAGGCTGCCGCGGAATAGGCTGCCGAAAGTTCGCATAAAAAAGCCGGCACACGCCGGCTTTTTAGTCTCGGCACAGGGCAGTTAAATCCCCATCATTCGCAGGGTCGCCTTGAACAGATTGCTTTCCGGCCGCGCCAGATTGTCCAGAATCGTGAAATGATTGTCACCCGGGCAAGGGATGTCCGCGGCCAGCACCGCATTCCACTTGTTGGCCATGACGCGATGTTGCGAATGAAAACCGCCGGTTTCACTGCCGCCTACGGCGAGATACAACGGCGCATCGGTTGCGGGCGGCAGGAGGGCGGGGCTGACGGCGACGGCGCTGCGTCGAGTGAGGCGCACGTCATTGTTGATGGTGGGTACCTTGACGATCTCCCGCAGGTCGAAAACCCCGCTGATCGATAGCCCGGCCTTGACCACTTTGTGAGGCAGATCCGCGGCATAAATCGGCCAGAGACACGCCAGCATCATCGCGGTCAAATGGCCGCCCGCCGAGTGTCCACATGCGAAAAGAGAGCCCGCCGGCGCCCCGAAGTTGCTGCCATTGCGGTACAGCCACGCGCAGGTCTGCACCATTTGCATCACGATATCGCGAACCTCGACGCTCGGACATAGAGCGTAGTTGGGAATCGCCAGCGTGATTCCGACCTGAGTCAGCGCGTTGGCCAGAAATGAGTAGCCTGCCTTGTCCTGAGCGCGCCAGTAGCCGCCGTGGATGAATACCAGCATCCCTTTGCTGGGGCCCTTTGAACGAAAGATATCCATGCATTCCGAAGCGCCATTCCCATAGGGCACGTCGAGGTAGCAATCAAGCCGCGCCCGCGCCCGTTCCGAGTCTTCATTCCAGCGGGCGGCAATCTGAGCGAAATCGGAAACGGCAAGCCGCGGGTTGTAGAGCAGATCGTAGCGGGAGGGCGAGGTGTTCATACACAGGCCAAGGAATTGCGGTAAGGCTCAATGCCAAACATTGCAGCCAGCATTCCGCATGGCCGGGGCTACTGGAATGCTTCGCGCCAAAGGTCCAGCGCCTGCTGCACCGGGCGGTCGGAGAAGCTGAAAAGCACGGCCTGATCGGCAATTTCGAACCGGTAGGGCATCCATGACGGGCAGACGAACACATCCCTGGGTCCAAATTCGAACGCTTCGCCCCTGATCACGCAACGCCCCCTGCCCTCGACGGCCGCGTAGACGGTGGAATCCGTCGAGCGATACTCCGCGCCTTTGAATCCCGTGGGAAGCATTTGCATGAAAGTGCCCATGGTCGGCATTGCCCAGCCGCCCGTCACTGGATTGGTATATTGCAGCTTGTAGCCCCAGCAGGGGTGTGCTTGGTTGTCCGCCAGGAGTGTGTCGAGGGCCTCCCGGGTCCGTTCGTACGGATACCAGAACAAGGGCGAGGTCCTGCTCTTGGCCTGATACTCCACGGGTTTCATGGTGTTGCCAAACTGTGCGAAATTCTCGCCCTGGGTGCCGTGGATGCGCTGCATGGATTCGGGCGCCCTCTCCAGGAACTGGGCATCCAGATATTCGACCAGAGGAACATCCAGCCCATCCATCCAGACCATGGGCTCATTCGAGGGATTGCCATGATCATGAAAGGTCCAGGAGGGCGTGATCACGAAATCGCCCACATTCATGGTGACTTTTTCACCATTCACGGCGGTGTAGGCGCCTCCGCCGTAAAGAACAAAGCGCAGCGCCGATTGTGAATGACGGTGGGTCGGCGCAATTTCGCCCGGCAGGATCAACTGCAATCCCGCGTACAAGCTGTGCGTGATCCGCGATCGGCCGCGCAGGCCGGGATTTTCCAGCACCAGCACCCGTCGCTCGGCTTCCTGCGCGGTAATCAACTTGCCGGCTTCCTGTATCCACGGCCATACCTCGGTCCACTTCCACAGGTAGGGCTTGCACGGCGTATTGGGTTCCTTCGGTATCAGCGTATGCAGGACCTCCCAAAGCGGGGTGCAGTTGCCGCCATTGATTCGGTCATAGAACTGCTGGCGGTTTACAGTGGCGCTGGGTTGCAGAATGGCGGACATGACTTTCTCCCGGAATCGTGGTTCGCTGGAACGCCGTTATTTTCCACTGTTTCCCGCCTGTGTGTTCGGCCGAAAAGCGTTGTGGACGGCGCGTGGTCAAGCGAGCGTTAACCCCCGGAGGAACTGCGTCCCGGCCTGCATCCGTGTCAAAAGGTGGAACTCGCGAAACATCGGTCCGGATTGTCGGCCTGGCGCCCGGATTGAAGCAGGTCGACGCACGCGCTTTAGGAGGGCATGTCCGGTTTGAGCAGTTCGAGCGCGCCGAGCAGGGCCTGCTCGTAACGTGCTTTCTCCCTGGCAGCCGACTCGGGTGTCCATCGATAGAAGCCTTCCCCGGTCTTCATGCCTAGCTTGCCCGCGGCAACTTTGTCGCTCAGCGCGGCGGAAGGGACGGTGTTGTTTGCAAGGCTCGGATACATGGTTCGTGCCGCCGCGCAATGGATGTCCAGTCCCGCAATATCCTTCTGCAGTACCGGCCCTGCGGCCAGGTAGCGCAGGCCGAATCCGAATCTCACGGCGGCATCAATGTCCTCCGCACTGGCAAGCCCTGCGTCGATCATGGCAAAGGCCTCGCGTGCCAGCGCGTGCTGCAGCCGGTTGGCGAGAAATCCCGGCACATCCTTTTTCACATTGACCGGCACTTTTCCCAGGCTGCGCATCAGGCCGCTGCATCGCTCGCATAGCACGGGGTCGGTGGCTTCTCCGCGTACGACTTCGACCGCCGGCACCAGGTGAGCAGGCATGAAAAAATGCAGGCCAAGCATACGTTCGCGGGTTTTCAGGCCCCTGCTGATTTCACTGATCGGAATGCTCGAGGAATTGCTCGCCAAGGGGAGGCTCGCTGGCGCAAAATTTTCCATCTGTGCGAACAGTGACCTCTTCAATTCAAGTTGTTCCGGTATGCATTCAATCAGGATACCCAGTTCATTCCAGGGCAATTCAGAGATATGCGGATGCATGCGAATTGGCATTGATTTCGGCGAGTGGCCCAGTTGTTCGACAGACTGCGCTATTCTCGCCAGAGCGGCGGACCAGCGGTCCTGCAGCGGTTCCACAATGTTGATGGCCCAGCCACCCGCGATGAATATCGCCGCAATGTCGGTGCCCATGGTGCCGCCACCCACGATGGCGGCGGATCGCAAAAGAAAGCTGTTGCTCATTGCTTGCACTCCAGGAAAAAATGCCTTGGCTCAGCCGGGTCGCGAAGGGCCGTTTGCCGAGGCATCCTGCCTGACTCTGCTAAACTCGCGCACCATGCTTCGCGCACTGACCCTGTCGATCGCATTCGTTGTCGCCGCATTCGTTGTCGCGCATCCAGCGGGCGCGCAATCGTTGCGGGACCTGCTATTTGACGCCATCAAGGCCGGGGATTATGCCGAAACCGCGCGTCTCGTCAAAGCAGGCATACATTACACCGCCCGCAACGCGGAGGGCGAGTCGCCCCTGATGGCTGCGGCGGAAAATGCCCGCCTGGACATGGTCAAGCTGTTGTTGGCGAACGGCGCCGACGTCGCGGCCAGGTCCTCGAATGGCGAGTCGGCCCTGCACGCCGCGGCATTGCATGCCGATGCCGAGATTACGCGGCTGTTGCTGCAAAGCGGTGCGCAGGCGGATCTCTTGAATCGCAACGGCGAATCGCCGCTTTTCTGGGCCTCGTTGACCGGTTCCATCGACGTGGTAAAGCTCCTGGTCGAGCGGGGTGCGCAGATCAACCGCGTCGACGCAAAGGGCAATTCCGTTCTTCACGCGGCGGCTGCGGACGGACATCTTTCCGTCATCGCCTATTTGCTGGAGAGAAAAGCGAACCGGTCCGTGCGCAACAAAGCCGGGGAACGCCCGGTCGATATGGCCACGGCCCGCGGACAGGACGCGGCGGTAAAACTTCTTTCCAGGCGCTAGTTTATATACGGCGGCGGGTAAATCTATCGCCGCCTGTTGGAAGCAGCTCGGCGAGTTTTATGCCGAGCGGTCCCAGTTCACCTGTCGCGCAACAGCGCCGCGGCAAGCAATATCCAACCGGCTATGAACGCCAGGCCGCCGGCGGGGGCAACACCATGAGCACCGCCGCCAGTGCCAGAAAGATCCGGCTGTGATTCAGCATGGCGTGGAATTCTCGTCGCAAACGCGTTGCTTGGCAACGGCGTCGCGTTGGCGTATGCGAAAATAGCTGTTCTCGTCGGGGATTACATTGGAGCTGGGCACGGAAATGGGGAATCTTATCCAATGAGAGTGGCGGCACGATTCGTGACCATGCTGGCGGCGCTTTTCGCGTTAGGCGCCTGCACCGCGCTGCAATTCTCCTACAACAATGCCGAAGGGCTGTTGCGTTACATGGCCTGGGACTATTTTGACCTCGATGCCGACCAGGCCGATGCGCTGCAACAGCGCTTTGTACGCTTGCGCGAGTGGCACAGATCTAACCAACTGCCTGTCTATGTCGGCCTGCTCCAGGCAGCAAGGGAGAGGATAGCAAAGGGAGTCACAAGCGCCGACGTTGACTGGGCAACCGCGGCTCTGCGCAGCCATTACCGGTCGCTTGCCCAGCGTGCCGCGCAGGATGCCGCGCCGGTATTGGCGAGCTTGAAAGCGGATCAAATCGATGCCTTGGAAAAGAAGCTCGCCAGGGAGGACCTTCGCTACGTCGAGAAATGGCTCACCGGCGAGGAGAAACCGCGCCACCGCAGGCGCGTTGAGCGGATGATTGAACAGTTCGAGGAATGGACCGGGGATCTCAACGCGTCCCAACGCTCCCGCATTGAGGGATTTGTCTCGTCCCATTCCGGGGTCTATGAACGGCGTCTTGAGGAACGCCGGCGCTGGCAGCGCCAAGCGGTGGTATTGATCAAGCGTCACCGGACTGCGTCCGAACTGGCGCTTTCCCTGGGGCGCCTTTTTGCCGAGCCGGAGTCTGGCAGGTCTGAGGCTTACGCTCGAGACATGCGCCGCTGGGAGTCGGACCTGGCGCGATTGATAGTCGACCTCGATACCACTCTAAGCGCGGAACAGCGCGGGCGCGTGTTGCGACGGATGGAAAGATACGCCGCGGATTTTCGGGCACTGTCCGGCGAACGGCGGGCCACCGAGGAAGCGATACGGCGCGCGCCTGGATCCTGATTGGCGCGATGTTCCGGCGCAGACGGCCGTGACGAAAAAACGCCCGGCCTCAATCTGGGACCGGGCGTTTTTTCAGCCGGTGAAGCGTGCGCCGCAAGGGCGCAAGGCGCTTATTTCAAGTGCTTGCTTACCAGTTTGGTCATCTCGAACATCGAGACCTGCTTCTTGCCGCCGAAGACATCCTTCAACTTTTCGTCGGCGTTGATGTTGCGCCGATTCTTGCTGTCTTGCAGTTTGTTCTTCTTGATGTAGTCCCAGATCTTCTTGGTGACTTCGGTGCGCGGCATTGCCTTTGCGCCGATTACCGCGCCCAATGCCGCGCTCGGGGTCATGGGTTTCATGAACGCCGCATTGGGTTTGCGCTTGGCTCCTGCCTTCTTCGCGGGTTTTTTCCTTGCTGCCTTCTTTTTGGTGGCCATCCTTGATGCTCCCTTCTAGCTATGCCGATGAAAAAGACTTGACTATGTTTGTTTGGTTCCGCACACGTAAAGTGCGTGCGAACGGAGAATGCGCCAGCACCGAAAATTTGTCAATGAGCGACGAAAATAATTCCGCTTCCGCTCCCGTGCTTGCAACCCGGCCCACGCCTCCATAATCCGGGCCGGCGCCGGCAACAGGCCAGCACTTCGCGCACCGCAGGACGATGCGCGTTTCCTTCATCCGTCGTTGCGACTGCCTGACACCTCGATGGGAATTGTCGGAACGAACCTCTCCATCCTCACCGCCTGCCGGGCGTAGCCATTTACCAATAAAACACCACCGCCATAGCGATCAATGGCTTGGCGCGGTTTGCTTTGGTGACGGATAAGGCGTTGGCCACCCTCATTACTATGGTCATGGCGACCTTGTCGCTTCCATCCGGGTTGCTGCAGGAGAAAACGGCTGGGAGATGCTTGCTTGCCTCGCGGCAGTCCCGGCTCTGGCCGTTGTCACCGGACTTGCACGGTTGCATTTCCTGCGGCGTTCGGGCGTCCCTTCTGGCACCGCCTGAGCGCGCTCGGGTGGCGCGAAAACCCGCGGCGAAAACATTGCATGATGCAGGGGCCTATAGGAAGATGCGCGCTCGATTTTATTCGGAGCGTGGCAGATGCCGAAAGCCGGCCAGCCCAAAAAATGGAAGCCCAGTGCCGATCATTCGGTCACGATCGCCGAGGAGCGCGGCGTGCGCTCCCTGCACATTGGCGGCCTGGCGATTCAAAGTGCCATGCGCCTGTCCGATCCGGACGCGCTGGAGCTGCATTACACCCGCGCAATGATGAGTTTCATGCTGTTCAACCAGCAGCCCGGGGAGCTGCTGATGATCGGGCTGGGTGGCGGTTCGATGGCGAAATTCATTCGCCGGCGCATGACGGAGACGCGGGTGACCGTGGTCGAGATTCGCACCGAGGTCGTCGCCGCGGCCCGCTCCCACTTCGAGTTTCCCGGCGACGATGAACACCTGAGGGTGATTGTGGATGATGGCGCGCGCTACGTTCCCGCGCATCGGGCCAGCGCCGACGTGTTTTTGATCGACGGTTTTGATGATGGGGTGCAACCGCCGGCGCTATGCAGCCAGGATTTTTATGACTCCGCCTTCGCCGCCTTGCGGCCGGGCGGGGTTCTGGCGGTAAATTTCATGGCCGAAGACCGCCGACTGGATGCCATGTGCGCACGGCTGGAAAAAAGCTTTGCCGGCCGCATTCTGCTGCTGGAGGCGGCGGACAAAGTCAATGTCGTGGTACTCGCATTGCGCGGGGGACCGGCCAAGATTGCCTGGAGCGAATTGCGGGCGAAGGGCGCGCAATTGCAGCTTCGCCACGGGCTGCCCTTCGACCGCATCCTCATGTCCCTGCGCGAACGCAATATCGGCAACGCCCGCTACCTTAGAATCGACCCCCTGGAAGATTAGGGGCGCCGCCTGGTCACGCTTCGATTGAAGGACACCTCACATGAATAGACGCGAAACCCTGACTGCCATGCTGGCCCTGGGTGCCGGTGCTTGCACCGGTCTGCCGGCGCCGAAAGACGAGCAAGCGCCAACCGGAACCAATTTTTCCGCGGCGGTTCCCTACATTCCCACGCGCCCCGAAATTGTCGACGCGATGCTGGACCTGGGAGCGGTAGGCGCGAAGGACGTCGTTTATGACCTCGGTTGCGGCGATGGCCGCATTGTCATTGCCGCAGCCAAGCGGTTCGGCGCGAGCGGCCTGGGCGTGGATATCCAACCTGATGTTATCGCCATGGCCGAGTCCCAGGCGCATTGGGAGGGCGTCACGAACCGGGTAAAGTTCGCGCTCCACGACTTGTTCGATCTCGATCTGCGGCCTGCCACGGTGGTCATGCTTTATCTGTCGGTTGAGCTTAATCTGCGTCTGCGGCCCAAGCTGCTGGCGGAACTGCATCCGGGATCGCGCATCGTTTCCAACCGGTTCGACATGGCGGACGTATGGCGACCAACCCGTTCCATCGTGGTCGCCGACACGCCCATTCACCTTTGGCGAGTGGGCGCCGGGGTTTAGGATCGCGCGGCCAAAAGCTCGCCGCGCTGCTTCCAACAGCCGGCGCGAGATTTATGCGACGGCGGTCTTTATATACG
>MEQV01000256.1:3155-5290 GCA_001770355.1 Betaproteobacteria bacterium RIFCSPLOWO2_02_FULL_62_17 | reverse complement strand
GAAAGATCCTTTACCATCGACTGCACGATCGCGACCTGCGGCGTGGCCGAGAGCAGCGTATAGCCGTCGGGAGACGCCCTGGCGACGGTCTCGCCGCCCGAGACAATGCCTCCGCCGGGCCGGTTCTCGATCACGATGGGTTGCCCCAGCCCTTCCTGCAGCCGCGGGGCGAGCAGGCGCGGCGTCATGTCGGCGATGCCGCCGGGCTGGCTCGCGACGATGAAGCGGATCGGCTTCGAGGGGTAGCGGGATTCCTGGGCGAGCGCCGCGCCCCAGGCGAGAAGGATGGCGAGCGCCGCCGTATGCAGTAGAGAGTTCAAAGGACGATCTTCCAATGGGTGAGGTGCGGGCATTGTAACCAACTGGCCGGAACGTCACACCCCGGCTCCACTTCACCAAAGGGCTGAAATTCTGTTGGTCAAATGCCGCGCAAGCAAACTAGGCACTTATATCGAGAAATTGAAGCTTTGCGAGATGCGCATACAGCCCGTCCTCGCGCATCAGCGAATCGTGCGTGCCCACCGCGTGCACCCGGCCGCGGTCCATCACCACGATGCGGTCGGCTTTCTGCACCGTGGCCAGGCGATGCGCGATCACCAGCGTGGCGCGGCCGCGCTCCAGGCGCTCCAGCGCCACGCCCACCGCGCGCTCGCTTTCGGCATCGAGCGAACTGGTGGCTTCGTCGAGCAGCAGAATTTCGCGGTCTGCAAGCAACGCCCTCGCAATCGACAATCTCTGGCGCTGGCCACCCGAGAGCCGCACGCCGCGCTCGCCCAGTTGCGCGTCGAACCGTTGCGGCAGGCGTTCGATGAATTCGAGTGCCTGCGCCGCCTCGCAGGCCGCACGCACTTCATGCAAGGACGCACCGGGACGCGCGTAGCGCACGTTCTCGGCAACGCTGGCGGCGAAGATCACAGGGTCCTGCGGCACCAGCGCGATGTGGCGGCGCACCTCGAGCGGATCGCACTGCGCGATGTCCATGCCCTCGATACGGATGCAGCCCGATTGCGGATCGTAGAAGCGCAGCAGCAGCGCGAGCACCGTGGACTTGCCCGCGCCCGAAGGCCCCACCAGGGCCACGCGCTCGCCGGGGGCGATAGCCAGCGTGAAACCGTCGAGCGCCGGCTCCGCGCGTCCCGGGTAGGCGAATTGCACGGACTCGATGCGCAGCGTGCCGCTGACCCGCGCCGGCAGCGTCTGCGGGTGGGCGGGAGTCACCAGCGTCGGACGGGTTTCGAGCAGTTCGACGATGCGCTCGGTCGCGCCCGCGGCGCGCAGCATATCGCCCCACACCTCCGAAGTGGCGGCGGCGCCATTGGCGACGATGGCGGCGTAAAAAACAAACGCCGAAAGCCCGCCGGCCGTCAAGCCGCCCGCCAGCACATCGTGGCCGCCTATCCACAGGATCACGCCCACCGCGCAGAAAGAAATCAGCATCACCGAAGCGATCAGCAACGCGCGATCGCGCACCCGCCGTACCCCGGCCTCGTAGGCCGCCTCGGCATGCGCGCCGAAATGGCGCCGGTCCTGCTGTTCGTGACCATAAGCCTGCACCGTGCGGATTTCATGCAGCGCCTCGTCGAGGTAGGCGGACACATCGGCGACGCGGTCCTGGCTCTCGCGCGAGTGGCGGCGCACGCGCCGGCCGATGAGCAGAATGGGCACCAGGGCCACGGGCACGCCCAGCAGCGTGAGCGCGGCGAGCTTGGGGCTGGTGATCACCAGCATCACCGCGGCGCCGGCCATCATCAGCGCATAGCGCAGGAACATCGACAGGCCCCAGCCGATCACCGTCTGCAGCACGGTGAGGTCGTTCGTAATTCGGGATACGATCTCGCCGGTGCGCGTGGCTTCGAAAAACGCCGGCGACAGGGTGAGCACATGGCCGAACACCGCGCGGCGGATGTCGGCAATCACCCGTTCCCCGGTGCTCATCATCAAATGAAAGCGCGTGAAGGTCGCCAGCGACATGACGATCGCCACGCCGATGACGAAGGCAAGCGTCGCGTTCAACTGCGCCGCATCGCGGCTGCCGAAGCCGTTGTCGATCACCACCTTGAGGCCCTGGCCCAGCGCCAGCACCGAAACCGCGGCGACCAGCAGCGCCAGCATGGCCGCCGCGATGCGCCAGCGAT
>MEQV01000256.1:0-2843 GCA_001770355.1 Betaproteobacteria bacterium RIFCSPLOWO2_02_FULL_62_17 | reverse complement strand
AGAGTTCCGGCTGCAGGATCGAATAGGTGCCGGCCGACCCGCAGCACAGGTGCGCGTCGGGCACCGGCGTCAACTCGAGGCCCGCAGCGCGCAGTACCCGCTCCACCACCCCGCGAATCTGCTGCCCATGCTGCAGGCTGCAAGGCGCATGAAACGCCACCTTTTCGGCCGGCGCGCTGCTCGCCACGGGCAGCATGCCGGGCCGCTCCAGTTCCGCGGCAACGACCTCGGCGATATCCCGGCACAGTTCACTGATGCGCGCGGCTTTGCGCGCGTAGGCCGGATCGAGCGCCAGATAATGTCGGTACTCTTTCACCGTCGTGCCGCAGCCGCTGGCGGTCATGACAATGGCCTCGACGCCCCCCTCCACCAGCGGCCACCAGGCGTCGATCAGCGCGCGCATGTCATCAAGACCCTCTTTCTGCTGATTGAGGTGATAGCGCAGCGCGCCGCAGCATCCGGCGCCCGGGGCCTGGATGAGCGAGATGCCGGCGCGGTCGAGCACGCGCGCGGCGGCGGCGTTGATGCGCGGCGCAAGCGACCCCTGCACGCAGCCCGCCAACGCCAGCATGCGCCGCGCATGGCGCGGTGCGGGCCAGTTCCCGGCCGGCGCCGGCGCGACCGGCACCTTCGCCGCAACAGCTTGCGGCAGAAACGGCCTGCTCAAGCGTCCCTGGGCAACCAGCGGTGCGAACACCCACGATCGCGGCAATACCGCGGACAACGCGCGCCGTTCGAGTGACGCCAATACCGAGCGCCCCACTTTTGCTTCGACCAGGCCCCGGCCGATATCCACCAGACGGCCATACTCGACGCCCGAAGGACAGGTGGTTTCGCAGGCGCGGCAGGTGAGGCAGCGATCCAGGTGCAACTGCGTCTTTTGCGTGGGCGCGGCGCCCTCCAGCACCTGCTTGATGAGATAGATGCGGCCGCGCGGACCGTCAAGTTCGTCGCCCAGCAACTGATAGGTCGGACAGGTGGCGTTGCAGAACCCGCAGTGCACGCACTTGCGCAGGATGGCATTGGCTTCAATGCCCTCGGGCGTATCGCGGATCCAGTCGGCCAGTTCGGTTTGCATGCGGCTTTCTGTCAGAAATCGGCGTACATCCTGCCGCGATTGAACACGCCGCGGGGATCGAAAGTCTCCTTCAGGCGACGATGGATGGTCATGAGCGGCGCGCCCAAGGGATGGAACACGCCCGCTGCCTTGTCGCCGCCGCGAAACAGCGTGGCGTGCCCGCCGGCCTTTGCGGCGCTTTCGCGAATTTGGCGCGGCTCCGCGTTGGAGGCCAGCCAGCGCAGCGCGCCGTTCCATTCGATCAGTTGCTCCCCCGGCAAATCCAGCGGCGGCGCGTTGGAGGGCACGGACAGGCGCCACAGCGGCTTGTCGTTGTTGAAAAACGGGTCGCTGTGCTCGCGCATGTCGCGCCAGAAGCGCAGCGCCTGCGCCGGTTCCACGCGATCGCCGCCGAGCTTTTCCGCCGCCGCGACCACCGCCGCCACGGCGCCCGAGAGGCGCACGCCAAGGTCGCCGTCGTTCCAGGCGGTCGCCGAGATCGGCAAAGGGCGCCCCGCCCATTGATTGAGCGTATCGATCGCCTTCGACTCGGGCATCTCCAGCAGCAGGGTCACTTCCGTCGCGGGCAGCGGCTGCGTCTTCAACGATACTTCGAGGATCACGCCCAGCGTGCCCAGCGATCCCGCCATCAGCCGCGAAACATCGTAGCCGGCGACATTTTTCATCACCTGGCCGCCGAATCTGAGCACTTCGCCGCGCCCATCCAGGATCTTCACGCCGAGCACAAAATCGCGCAGCGCGCCGGCGCTCGCGCGGCGCGGCCCCGAGAGTCCCGCGGCCACGGCACCGCCCAACGTCGCATCGGACCCGAAATGCGGCGGCTCGAAAGCAAACATCTGCCCCTGCCGCGCCAGTTCCGCCTCGATTTCGGCAAGCGGCGTGCCGCAGCGCGCGGTGATCACCAGTTCGGTGGGCTCGTAGCCAACCACTCCCGTATGCGCGCGCGTATCGAGCAGTTCGCCTTGCAGCGCCTGGCCGTAGAAATTCTTGCCGCCCCCGCCGCGGATGCAAAGCCCGCCTGCGCCGGCAGCGGCGGCGCGCACCTGATCGATCAACTGCGCGCTGCTGTCTGCCATCCGAATTTCACCATCAAAATCGCGGCAGTTCTGGATGAGGCAATGCGCCGCCTTTGACGTGCATGGCGCCGAATTCAGCGCAGCGGCGCAGCGAGGGAATGTTCTTCGCCGGATTGAGCAGCTCCAGCGGATCGAAGGCGCGTTTCAGACTGCGGAAGACCTCCAGTTCCGCGGGCTGGAACTGCATGCACATCTGGTTGATTTTCTCGATGCCCACGCCGTGCTCGCCGGTGATGGTGCCGCCCAGCGCGATGCATTTCAACAGCACTTCGTTGGCAAACGCCTCGGTGCGCGCCAGCTCGTCGGCGCTGTTGGCGTCGAACAGGATCAGTGGATGCAGGTTGCCGTCGCCGGCATGGAACACGTTGGGGCAACGCAGGCCGTATTTCCTTTCCATCTCCCCGATGAAAAGCAGGATCTCGCCCAGGCGCTTGCGCGGAATGGTCCCGTCCATGCAGTAGTAATCCGGCGAAATGCGCCCCACCGCGGGAAACGCGGCCTTGCGTCCGGACCAGAAGCGCAGGCGCTCGGCCTCGTCGCGCGAAACCCGAACAGACGTGGCGCCGGCCGCGCGCAACACATCCTCGATGCGCTTGAGGTCTTCGCTCACCTCCGCGGCGGTGCCGTCGCACTCGGCAAGCAGGATGGCGGCGGCATCGAGGTCGTAGCCGGCATGCACGAACTCCTCC
>MEQV01000255.1:2729-5944 GCA_001770355.1 Betaproteobacteria bacterium RIFCSPLOWO2_02_FULL_62_17 | reverse complement strand
GGTCGTCAGGACGGTCTCCTGGGCGGCGTCAAACGGGGACCGCTCGGAAAACGGTGATTACATTTACGGCAAGCGCCGCTTACGGGAAATAGACTGGCGCATTCGCTATCTGATGAAGCGCCTGGAGTCGGCGGAAGTCGTCGACCCGCGTGACCAGAACCAGGAGCAGGTATTTTTCGGCGCCACCGTCACTTATGCGGACAACAGCGGCAATGAACACACGGTCAGTATTGTTGGAATGGACGAAGCGGACCCGGCACACGGCCGCGTTTCCTGGATCTCCCCGATCGCCAAGGCCTTGCTGCGCTCGCGTGAGGGCGATAGCGTCAAACTGCAGACACCGAACGGAATCGAAGATCTGGAAATTGTCAGCGTGCAATACAAATTGCTGGACTAGCGTCCGTAAATAGGGGACGTACCACGGTTTCAAGCGGAAACCGTGGTACGTCCCCTATTTGCTAAAGTCCCCCGCCTTGACGAGTGACAGCCGCGCCGGATCGATATGGCGCCGCAACGCATCGAGTATCTGCGGCGCGGTCAGAGCGGCGATGCGGGCTTCCAGCAGGCGGTCCCATTCAAATGTCCGGTTCAATACCAGGTAGGACATCAATCTGCCTGCAAGCCCGGCGTCCTGTCCGCGCGCGATCTGACGCGCTTCCAGATAACCTTTTTTCGCGGTATTGACCTCATTGTCGGTGAATCCACTGGCAAAGGCATAGTGCAACTCCTCCTTGACCAGCGCTTCAATTCGTTCGCGGTTCTGCGGCGCGTAGATGGCGGATATGCCGAACTCGCCTTTTTCGTCCTGGCTGCTTGCCGTCAGGTAGGAACCGACGCTGTAGGACAGGCCCTCTTTTTCGCGAATACGGCTGGACAGGCGCGAATCCGACCCGCCCCCGAGCAGATAGTTGCCCAGCAGCAGCGCCGGGTAATCGGGATTCTCGTCCTTCAGTTTCAGGCTCATCGCCGCGCGGTAGACGGCGTTCGCCTTATCGGGCGTGAGTATGATCCGATCTACCGCGGGCACGTCCTGGTGGAGCGAAGCGATGCGCTGATACTGGCGCGGGCTCTTCCAATCGCCGAAGAGCTCGGTGGCGAGCCGGACAATCTCATCGGCGTCGAAATCCCCGACCACGGCGAGCTCGCTGTTACTTGCGCCGAACAGGTCGCGGTAGCAGGCGCGCACATCCTCCAGGCGCGCATTGCGGATTCTCTCCATTCTTTCTTCGAGGCTGGTGTTGTAAAGCCAATGATCAGGCGGATAGGGGTCCAGATGACGCCTCAGCATCAGGCCCGACAGGGACGCGGGTTCGCTGCGTTGCGCTTCCAGGCTGGACAGCGATGCGCGCCGGAGTTGCTCAAATTCCGCATCGGGAAACGTCGGTTGCCTCAGTACTTCCGCAACCAGCCGCATCGCATCGGGAAGGTTTTCCCGGACAGTCTGGATAGACGCACCCTCGCCGCTTACGCCAACCGAGGCCTTGAGTCGCGAGAACTCATTGGACAATTGTTCGCGGGTTCGTTTTTTCGTACCGCGTTGCAGCATGGCGCTTGCGATGCCGCATGCCACGCTTCTGCCCGTCTTGCTTTGCTCATCTCCCCAGCGAAATCCCAGTTGGGCAAATACCGTGTTCCCCCGGGTTTTCTTCGGCAACAACGCCAGCCGCATGCCTCCGGGCAAGCTGCGGCGCAAGGTTCTCGCCTCGATATTTTCCGGAGTCGGATTAAACGATTCCCCTTGCGTGACGCGGCTGCCGCCCTGGTAATTGCGCAGCGCCTGTGCAATGTCCGGGGCCGCCGGGACTTCGGCGCGGTCCGGCGTCGCTGTCGGGATGAACATGCCTACGGTTCGATTGGATGACTTGAAATAGCGTGCCGCGGCTTCCTGCACCTGCGCGAGCGTGGCCTCGCGAATCCGGTCGCGATGCAGAAACAGCAGGCGCCAGTCGCCCATGGCGATGGTTTCTGTCAGGTTCAAAGCCAGAGCACGGGAATTGGCGACCGTCATTTCAATCTCGTTGAGCAGCCGCGTGCGAGCCCGCTCGAACTCGTCCACGGTAATCGGGAGGCGCGCCACGCCTTCCACGGTATCGATGATGGCATCGCGTGCCGCTTCGATGGACTGCCCGATGCGCAGCGTCGATCCGAAATAGGCATAACCGGCTTCGCGCTGCTGTGACTCCCACCCGAACACCGAACTGGCCATGCCCGGTTCGACCAGGGCTTTGTGCAATCGTCCGGAAGGAGTGTGGCCAAGCAGGGCAACCAGAATATCCAGCGCGGCGTGATCCGGGTGCGGGCCTGGAGGAAGGTGGTAAAAAGCCGAAACAATCTGCACGTCGCCGACGCGGCGCAGCACGACGCTGCGCTCGCCGTCCTGAACCGGCTCTGCCGTGTAAGTGGCCGGCAGCGCGCGTCCAGGTCTAGGAATCGCGCCAAAATGTTTCCGCACCATTGCCTGCGCCGCGGATTCGTCAAACTTGCCCGCGATGAGCAGCACCGCGTTGTCGGGCTGGTAATAGGTCTCGTAGAAGGCACGCAGGCGTTCAATGGACACGTTTTCTATGTCGGAGCGCGCGCCGATGGTGGACCGCCCGTAGTTGTGCCACTGGTAGGCCGTGGCCGCGATGCGTTTGTAAAGGACTCCAGACGGGCTGTTTTCTCCGGATTCGAACTCGTTCCTGACCACCGTCATCTCCGCATCGAGGTCCTGCCTGGAAACATTTGAATGGATCATGCGGTCCGCTTCCAGCGCGAGCGCCCAATCCAGGTTGTCGGCGCCGGCGTTGAAGGTCTCGTAGTAATTGGTGCGGTCGTTGGAGGTCGTGCCGTTGAAGCGGGCGCCGCGCTTGAGCAATTCACCTTTGATATTGGGAAAACGCGGCGTCCCGCGGAACAGCAGATGTTCCAAAAGGTGTGCCATGCCGGATTCCCCATAACCCTCGTTGCGCGAGCCGACCAGATAAGTCATGTTGACGGTGACGGTGTCCACCGAGGGATCGGGGACGAACAGGACCCGTAAGCCGTTGTCAAGGCGGTATTCCGTGATGCCCTCGAGGGATACGACCTTCTGCAATCCCGCGGCCGCGCCGGCTGGGGCGGCTTTCGCGGCGCTCTGCGCCGGCACATTTGGGGCAAAGCCCAACGCGAGCGCCAGGGCAAGCGAGCCAAGCAGTGGGCGAAAAGGGATATTCATGGATAGGGTTCCGACCCGT
>MEQV01000255.1:651-2632 GCA_001770355.1 Betaproteobacteria bacterium RIFCSPLOWO2_02_FULL_62_17 | reverse complement strand
AATAGTGTCTGGGTCGCAACGAACACCCCACGCAGGAGTTTCCATGTCTTCAAACGCCGAAACCCTCGGATTTCAGGCCGAGGTAAAGCAGCTATTGCAGTTGATGATTCATTCCCTGTACAGCAACAAGGAGATATTTCTCAGGGAACTGGTGTCGAACGCCTCCGACGCCACCGACAAGCTGCGCTTCGAGGCGCTTTCGGATAATTCGCTTTATGAGTCGGCTCCGGATCTGAAGATTCGGATTGCCTTCGACAAGGCGGCCCGGACCCTGACGGTCTCGGACAATGGCATCGGCATGTCGCGCGACGAAGTCATCAGCAACATCGGTACCATCGCCAAATCCGGTACGCGTGAGTTCTTTCAGGCGTTGACCGGGGATCAGGCCAAGGATGCGCGCCTCATCGGGCAGTTCGGCGTCGGCTTCTACTCGTCCTTCATCGTGGCCGATCGGGTCACCCTGGTCACGCGCCGTGCGGGACTGCCGGCCGATCAGGCGGTCCGCTGGGAATGCGACATGAAGGGCGATGCCGGCCAATACACCGTGGAAGCGGCGCAAAGAACGGAACGCGGCACCGAAGTGGTTCTCCATCTGCGTGAGGGCGAGGACGAGCTGCTCTCCGACATGCGCCTGAAGGGGATCGTTCGCAAATACTCCGACCACATCGCGATTCCCATTCTGATGAAGAAATATGAATGGGACAAGGATAAAGGCGAGCAGGTTCAGAAAGACGAGGACGAAACCGTCAATCAGGCCAGCGCGCTCTGGGCCAGGCCGAAAAGCGAGATCACCGAGGAGCAGTACCACGAGTTTTACAAGCATGTCGGGCACGATTTCGAGCCACCGCTCGCCTACACCCACAACCGCGTCGAGGGGCGGCAGGAATACATTCAACTGCTGTACGTTCCCTCGCGCGCGCCCTTTGACCTATGGGATCGCGAGCATCGCCGCGGACTCAAGCTTTACGTGCGCCGTGTATTCATCATGGACGACGCCGAGCAATTGTTGCCCGCTTACCTGAGGTTCGTGCGCGGCATCGTGGATACCAATGATCTTCCGTTGAACGTGTCGCGCGAGATTCTGCAGGAGAGCAAGGACATCGATGCCATTCGCACCGGCAACACCCGCAGGGTGCTGCAGATGCTCGAAGACCTGGCCGAAAACCAGAAGGAGAAATACGCCGGCTTCTGGAAGGAATTTGGCCGGGTGATGAAGGAAGGCATCGGTGAGGACCATGCAAACCGCGAGCGCCTGTCAAAACTGTTGCGTTTCTCGACCACGCATACCGACATCGAGGAACAGACGGTCGCGTTGGCTGACTACGTATCGCGGCTCAAGCAGGGACAGGACAAGATCTATTACGTGACCGCGGATAGCTTCCTTGCCGCCAAGAACAGCCCCCACCTGGAGGCATTGCGCAAGCGCGGCGTCGAGGCTTTGCTGCTGTTCGACAAGGTCGATGAATGGGCGGTGGCGCATCTGACTGAATTCGAGGGCAAACAGCTGGTGTCGGTCGCCAAGGGCAATCTGGACCTCGGCCCGCTCGAGGACGAAGCGGAGAAAAAAGAGCAGGAAAAGAAGTCGGACGAATTCAAGGATCTCACCATGCGCCTGAAAGACGCGCTGGGCGATCTGGTGCAGGAAGTGCGCGTGACCCATCGCCTGACTTCTTCACCCTCCTGTCTGGTGGTGGATGAGCACGATATGAGCGGCAATCTGGCGCGCATTCTGAAGGCGGCCGGGCAGAAAGTCCCGGCCAGCAAACCGATCCTGGAGATCAATCCCTCGCATCCGCTGGTGGAGAGGTTGAAGGAAGAAAAACAGCGCTTTGGAGATTGGAGCAGATTGCTTTTTGATCAAGCCCTGCTCGCCGAAGGGGGAACACTCGAAGATCCCGCCGGATTCGTGAAGCGCACCAATGAACTGCTGCTGGAAATGTCAGGTGGCGGCAGCAAGATTTGGACCCCGACCTGAGGGGTA
>MEQV01000255.1:0-640 GCA_001770355.1 Betaproteobacteria bacterium RIFCSPLOWO2_02_FULL_62_17 | reverse complement strand
GCGGTGCGTCCCTCGGCCTCAGCATGCCCGCGCGCCGCAAGCGCCCAGCTCGCCAACGGCACGGTGAACTTCTTTCATCGCCGCGTCCATGTCGTTCAGCGCGACCGAGGCCACGAAGCGGGGAAATCTGTCGCCATGGCGAGAGCGATCCGAGAGCAGAATGGCGTCAATCGAACAGTCGATCGAGCTCCAACGCGAACTCGGTGCGCGGCAGCGGGCCCGCCGCTCCAAAGAACTCGATACGCTTCGTCCGCGGATAAACGATCCACGCTTCTGTTGCACCGACCGCCAGATAGGCGGCAAGCTTTTCGTGGAGCTCGCGCGCGGAGTTGGACGGTAATGCCACTTCGATGCAAATCTCCGGCGCCACCACGAACGGAGTTTCCTGGCCATGCGCTCGCATGAATTCGTCGGAGGCCCAGGCAACGTCGGCCACGCGTAAATCGGGATTCGTGCTGATGGAGGCTTCGACGAATGCGGCTCCTCCCAGAGATCGCCGCAGCAACTCGACCAGCCTGGCCTGCACGAGCCCATGCTGATTGTCCGCTGGGCTCATGATAATTCTTCCCCAGGCATCCAGTTCAATTTTCCCCGGCAAATTGGCAAAGCGCGGATCGTCGCATAAGTCGCGAAAGCGTTG
>MEQV01000254.1:5883-7767 GCA_001770355.1 Betaproteobacteria bacterium RIFCSPLOWO2_02_FULL_62_17 | reverse complement strand
GATATCTACAGCCTGGGCGTCGTGTTTTACGAAATGCTCACCGGCGCGAAACCGTTTACCGCCACCAATGTGCGCGATCTCGCGCGGCAGCACCTGAGTGCCGCGGTGCCCCGGCTCGAGGCGCAGTTCGCCGATTACCAGCCGCTGCTCGATGGCATGTTGGCGAAGAATCCCCAGGAGCGGTTTCAGAGCGCCCACGACTTGCTGGTGGGCGTCGACGAAGTGTGGACCATGCTGGCCGTGCGCGTCGCACAAATGAGATGACTACGGCGATGAAATTCGGCGATGAAATTGGGTGCCGACAGCGGCGCTACTGCTGTCTTCCCGCTTTGTCCGTCAGGGGCACAAAGCGCACCGCGAGCACCTTGCGCCGCGCGTGCGTGCCGTCGGCGCGTTTCTCGATAAGCAGCAGCGATTGCACGCCGTCGAGTTCCCCAATCGGGACCACCAGGCGCCCACCGGGCTTCAACTGGTCGATGAGCGGTTGCGGCACTTCGCGCGGTGCGGCGGTGAGCATGATGGCCTCAAACGGGGCTTGCTCGGGCCAGCCTTGATAACCGTCGCCGACGCGCGTGAAAACCTTGCCATAACCCAATCGGCTCAGGCGCGCCTGGGCCTCCTGCGCCAGCGGCTCGATAATCTCGATGGTATAGACCACCGCGCCCAGTTCCGCGAGCACTGCGGCCTGATAACCCGAGCCGGTGCCGACCTCGAGCACCTTGTCGCCGGGCTTGATCTGCATCAGATCGGACATCAGCGCGACGATGAACGGCTGCGAGATGGTTTGCCCCGCGCCGATCGACAGCGGGCGATTGGCGTAGGCATTTCGCTTGCTTGCCGCGGGGACGAATTCGTGGCGCGGCACCTTGGCCATTGCCGCCATCACCGGCGCCGCAAGCGCGCTGCGGCCGGTATCCATGCCCGCAATACGCGCTATGGCCGCGATCTCCTCGACCATGCTTTTGCGTTGCGATTCGAACCCGTCGCGCATCTGCGCCTGCAAGTCGCCCTCCATGGCCATTGCCAGTCCGCCGATGAGGGCGGCCACCCTGTGCCTCAATCTATCCACAGTTATTTCTGTATGTTACGCCGCGGCCCCACAAGCTTGCCATTCAGTTTAATCTTGTCATGAACCGGCCGCTATATCCAGCTTCCAGAATATTATTTCGAGGGAGATCCAACATGTCCCGTCGCTTTGACCGGCAACTTCCATTCGATTTTCCGCACAGCAGGACCGTGACGGGGACGCGTCTTCGTTGTGGCTTGCTGAGGGTGACGATTCCGGCTGTTTTTCTGCTCGCCGCCACGCTGGCGAGCGCACAATATCCGACGCGGCCGATCCGCATTTACGTGCCTAACCCCCCCGGCGGCGCCACCGACACGCTGGCACGGCTGTTCGGCCCGAAGCTGGCCGAAGGTCTGGGGCAGGCGGTGCTGGTGGAGAACCGCCCCGGCTCCAACGGCAATCTCGCCACTGAATCCGCGGGCAAGGCGCCGCCCGACGGGTACACCCTGCTGCTGGGTGCCGACGCCCAGGTGGTGATCAGCCCGCACATCTATGCGATGCAGGTGGACCCGATCAAGGATCTGGTGCCGGTGTCCTCGCTGGTGAGCACCAACATGGTGCTGGCGGTCAACGCCGCGTTGCCGGTGAAGAATCTCGCGGAATTCATCGAATACGCGAGGAGTGCCAAACCGCCGCTTCCCTACGCTTCTATCGGCACCGGCAGCCAGCATCACCTGGCGATGGAAATGTTGAAGTCGCGTGCCGGCATGGAACTCGTGCACATACCCTACAAGGGCGGCGGACCTGCCACCGTCGCGATTCTCGCCGGTGAAGTGCCGGTGATGTTCGGCGGCAATTCGGTGTCCGGCCAGATCAAG
>MEQV01000254.1:4514-5864 GCA_001770355.1 Betaproteobacteria bacterium RIFCSPLOWO2_02_FULL_62_17 | reverse complement strand
TTGCCCTGGCCGGCAAGCGCGCCGCGGCGTATCCGGATCTGCCGCCACTGTCGGATACCTTTCCCGGCCTGGAAATCACTCCGTGGTTGGGCATGTTTGCCCCGGCCGGTGTGCCGGCGCCGGTGCTGGCGCGCCTGCGCGCCGAATTCGGGCGCTTGCTTGCCGATGGCGAGATGCGCGGCAAACTGCGGGGCCTGGGCGGCCTGGAACCTTTCATTACCACGCCCGAGGAATTCACCGCTTATTTCCGCGCGGAGTATGCGAAGTACGGGCAGGTGGTGAAAGCGGTGGGCGTGAAGGTAGACTAACGACCGCGCGGCCAAAAGCTCGCCGCGCTGCTTCCAACAGCCGGCGCGAGATTTTTGCGCCGGCGGTCTCACTAAGCTGCGCCTGCCGCCCCAGGGATTATTACCGAGATGACATTCGATAAGGAAACTGCATGAATCTGCAATTGAGCATCGCCATGGCGGGCAATCCGCGCACCTGGCCTATTTTCGACGGACGCGTAAAACCCAAGGGCATCGATCTGGTGCCCAACATGGTGTTTCCCTCGGAGTTGTTCTGGCGGCAGCTGAAGTTCGCCGAGTTCGATGTTTCCGAGATGTCTTTTTCCTCGCTCATCATGGCGGTGGCGCAGGGCGACGATCGCTGGGTCGGGCTGCCGGTGTTCACCACCAAGCGTTTTTTTCACGCCTACATTCTGGCGCGGAAGGACGCGGGTATCGAGCGCCCGCAAGACTTGAAAGGCAAGCGCGTCGGCGTGCCCGAGTACCAGCAGACCGCGGCACTTTGGACGCGCGGCGCGCTCGAGCACGAGTTCGGCGTCACGCCGCGCGACATCGAGTTCTGGATGGAGCGCCAACCCTCGCACAGCCATCGCGGCGCGGTGGGTTTCGAGACGCCGCCCGGGGTCACCATCAATCAGATCCCCGCCGACAAGAACATCGGCAGCATGATGCAATCGGGCGAGCTGCACGCGGCGATTCACTACATCCTGAATGCGCCCAACCTGGTCGACCGCAGCAGCGCCAACCTGTATACCGATCCGCAGATCAAGTTTCTGTTTTCCGATACCGCGGCCGAGTGCGCGCGTTACTACAAGAAGACCGGCATCTTCCCTATCAACCATGGCATGGTGGTAAAACGCGAAATCGCCGAGCGTCATCCGTGGGTAGTGTTGAATCTGCTCGAAGCATTCAACCAGGCCAACGAGATTGCCGACCGCGAGCGCCTGGCGCAGGCCGATTACTACGTGGCCGCCAGTCTTCTTGGCCCGGGCGCGGAGCAGGCGCTGCGCACGCCGCTCCTGCGTCACGGCGTGGTGGCAAACCGCAAGGTGCTGGAAACCGC
>MEQV01000254.1:2106-4410 GCA_001770355.1 Betaproteobacteria bacterium RIFCSPLOWO2_02_FULL_62_17 | reverse complement strand
CCGGTGAAACCCATCCGCGTGGTGGTGCCCTACCCGCCGGGCGGCGGGGTTGATCTCACCGGCCGTCTGCTGCAGCAGCGACTGGCGCAGGCATTGGGGCAAGCCATCATTATCGAGAACCGCGCCGGCGCCACCGGCATGATCGGCGCCGAGTATGTGGCGCGCTCGGCTCCCGACGGCTACACCCTGGCGTATACCGTGGGCTCGGACATGGCGCTGAAGCGTTTTGTCAGCAAGGACCCCACGCTCGATATCACCAGGGATTTCTCTCCCATCGCCAGCGCCCTGGAATCGGTGAGCTGCATCGCCGTTGCGTCTGCGTTGCAGGTTAATACCTTCAAGGAACTGGTGGACATGGCGCGGCGCAGTCCCGGCAAACTCAACTTCGGCACCGCTGGCATGAACTCTTCCCAACACCTCACCGGTGAGCTGCTGCGCATGCACGGCGTGGAGATGACCCACGTGCCCTTCAACGGTCTCGCCCCCGCTTTGGTGGCGTTGATGGGCGGGCAGGTCGAGGTGGCGATTACCAATATAGTTTCGGTAAGTTCCCAGTTGCGCGAAGGCAAGGTGAAGGTGCTCGCGGTCACCCGCCCCAAACGCTATGAAGATGCACCCAACGTCCCCACCGTGGGTGAGGTGCTGCCCGGGTTCAACATGCCGGTGGCGTTCTTCGGTTTTCTCGGGCCGGCTGGACTGCCGCAGCCGATCGTCATGCGCTTCAACGCCGAAGTCGGCCGCGCGCTTGAAGCACCGGAGGTCACCGCCAAGGTGAAGGAGTTGTCGATGTCGGTGCTCTACTCCTCGCCCGAGCAGTTCATGGCGCTGATCCGCGGTGCCATCGAGGCCTACGGCAAGATCACGCAGACCGCGGGGATCAAGCCGCGGTAGCTGCGCGGCGCGCAAACAATGCGCCGCCGCCGCGGGTTGCCGCATTGGGGGCATTCGAAGGCGGGGCGCAAGGGGCTTTGTGCGGGCATCGTAGAATAATTCAGGAATTAACGGCCGTCACTGTGACGGCAACCGCGTCGTAACAACGCCAGTGCGAGTAAGCTTTTAGCATGCCTTACCTCTCCTGCCCCAAATGCCGGCATCAGCCGCTTCCTGAAAATCAGGCGTTTCCCGCCGCCTGCCCGGGCTGCGGGGTGATATTCGCCAAGCTCGGCGAAGCTATCGCGCGTGTCGCGGCGACGCCGGCGGCGCCTGCGGAGACCGACTTGCCCATGGAAGAGCAGAAATTGACTGCTCGCGACGGCGTTCTCGCCACGCTGTTTCACGTTCCCGATCAGATCGACAAGCTCAACTGGTACGGGCGAATTGGCGCGCTGGTGATTTTCCTTCTGTGGACTTTCTTCATCTGGCGCGACATGGACATTCCCGCGGGAAACGCGGGCAGCGGATTCCTGCATATCATCCTCACTCCGTTCCATGAGGCAGGGCACTACCTGATTTTCCGCTGGTTCGGTCAATTCATCATGACTCTTGGCGGCACCATGGGGCAGCACCTTTTTGCGATCGTTCTCGGTGGCGCGCTGCTGTGGAAACGCCGCGATCCTTTTGGCGCGGCGATATTTCTCTGGGTGCTGGGTTTCTCAGTGTCGGACATGGGTGTCTACATGTATGACGCCTTCGATCCCCAGCTCATGCTGCTCGATGGCCGCACCGGCGCGGACAGCGACGGCCATGACTGGCAGAACATTTTTGGCGATCTGGGCCTGTTGAAGCGCGCGCGTGCCATCGGGATTTTCTTTGGCGGATTCGGCAAGGCGATCATGGTCGCAGGCCTGGCCTGGGCGGCATGGATGATCTGGCTGCAAAAGGCGCGGCTCAGCGATTCGCCCTTTGCCGAGACCAATCTCGACTAGGATCGCGCGGCCAAAAGCTCGCCGCGCTGCTTCCAACAGCCGGCGCGAGATTTTTGCGCCGGCGGTCTCATCTAGCCCTGCCAGACGCCGTAGCCCAGTTCCCTGAGGGCAATGCCAAGCTCCACTTCCATTTCCGCCGCGGCGCGGTAGGGCATGGGGTTGTAGCACTCGTACAGCTCCGGCAGCAGGCGCAGGCCGTACTCGCGGGCGAAGCGGTTCGACTGGATGCCGGCCTTGTGTTTGTCGAAGCGCACATCGGGCGACAGGCCCGTCATCCCGACATAGACGCAGGGCTTGCCCTCCACGTAGCCGGGGTTGGCTTTTTTGAATTTGCGCTCGAGCGTGACGGTGCGCGCGAGCTCGATCACATAGACGCAATGATGGTGCCGCGCCATGAATTCCCCATTACGATTGCGTCGATCATCAATTCCAACGGAAA
>MEQV01000254.1:0-2081 GCA_001770355.1 Betaproteobacteria bacterium RIFCSPLOWO2_02_FULL_62_17 | reverse complement strand
CATTGTCGACCTGGGCCCCGCGTTCGCGGGCGAGCCGGGGCCATGGAGGACGCGGCGCGCCGCAGAGTTTTGGCGAGTTCCTGGCAGAGATCAATCGGCGCAACATCGATCTGCCAAGCGCATAGAATTGCCGCAACCTTGAGGGGAGACAAATATGATGCTTAGGGCGACTTTGGTTTTTGCATTGGCCGCGATGTTCGGCACAACGGGCGCGGCGCATTCCCAGCCTGCCGCTTTCTACAAGGGCAAGACCGTCAACGTCATTGCCCCCACCGATACCGGCGGATCGATCTACGAATACACCTTGCTCGTCTCCAATCACCTTGGCAGGCACCTTCCTGGAGGGGCCAAGACCGTGGCGCAGACGCGCCCCGGCGGCGGCGGCGTGACCGCCTCGAACCATATGGCAAGAAATGCGCCCAAGGACGGCTCCGCGATCGCGCTGATGCACACCGGCGCGCTGTTGATGCCCATGACCAGCAGTGCCGCGGGCTACGATCCACGCAAGTTCGGCTGGCTGGGTTCGGTGGCGGTGCGCTCCTACGTCGGCGCGGTATGGCACACCGTGCCGGTGAATACGCTGGATGACATCAAGACGCGCGAAGTGGTGTTCGGCGGTTCGGGTACCGGATCGCCTTCCTACCAGTATCCGGTGTTCCTTGCGCATATCACCGGGGCGAAGCTGAAGGTCATCCCCGGCTACAAGAGCGGCGGTGAAACCAACCTGGCCCTGGAGCGCGGCGAGGTGCAGGGGCGCGGTAATTTCTACGAGGGGTTCCTTGCCACCAACGCCGATTGGGTGCGCGACAAGAAAGTGAAGTTCATTTTCAAGATGGGGCCCGACCATCCGGATCTGGCCGGCGTGCCACCGGCCAGCAAGTACGCGACCACGCCTTCGCAGCAACAGATGCTGCGCGTGCTGGAGGCGCCGCTTGCCATGGGCACGGCGTTTTACGCGCCGCCGGACATCCCCGCGGACCGGCTCGCTGCTCTGCGCGAAGCCTTTCAGAAAATGCTCGTCGATCCGCAGTTCAAGGCCGAAGCGGAAAAAATGGGCCTTTTCATTAACCCGCGCAGCGCCTCTGAAGTGGCCGAGGTGGTGCAGAAACTCTACGAGACGCCCAAGCCGCTGATGGCCGAACTCGACGCTATCATCTCGCCGAAAAAATAAGGCGGCTACAGCGTCTCCGTTCCGCGGACCTGCATCGACTCCCGCAGGCTGCGGCCGTGCCTGGGATCGATGTGCACATCGATGAGGCAGGGCTGGCCGCTGCGCACCGCTGCGACGCCGCGCCGCATGGCATCGGCAAGGTCTTCCACGCGTTTCACCGGCCCGATGCCGAGCAGCCCTTGTCCCTCGACGATCTTGGCGATGTCGGGTGCCGGATGGTCGATGGATTGTCCGATCCATCGATTGCCCGGATTGCGGCCGCGCTTCAACGCCACGCCCTCCTGGTGCAGCTCGTCGTTGTAGTAGGAGCGGTTGTTGCTGACGATGGCGAGCAGCGGAATCGCATAGCGCGCCGCGGTCCAGAAAGCGCTCATGCCCATCAGGCAATCGCCATCGCCGAGCACGCTCACGGCGAGCCGGCCGCTGCCTTTGAGCGCCAGCGCGGCCCCGACCGTGAGACCGGGCCCCGAGCCGAGGCCGCCGCCGCCGTCCTTGCCGAGGTAGTCCAGGTGATGGCGGTGCGGCCATAGATCGATGGGCCAGCCGCGCGCCAGCGAGGCGAAGCTGACGGGCTGATCACCCACCGCTTCGGCGAGCGCCTGCGCGATGTGGCGCATGTTGAGTTTGTCGCTGCTTTCCCTGGGCGCCGGCGCTGAGGTCTTCTTCGCTGCGGCGGGCGCAACGTGCGCGGCGAGCGCGGCGAGCAGTTCCTCGACGGCCGCGTCGGGATCGCCGTAAAGATGCACATCGATGGGCGGCAGTTCCAGATGCTCCTTGCCGAAACCATTGTGCAATTGCAGATCCTGCCCGGCATGAATGACCGTCGCGGTGGGCGATTGCCGATCGAAGGCGATCTGCAGCGCGCCGCCCAGGTCGTTCCAGTCCAGCGACAGGATCACATCGGCGCTCT
>MEQV01000253.1:3919-19565 GCA_001770355.1 Betaproteobacteria bacterium RIFCSPLOWO2_02_FULL_62_17 | reverse complement strand
GCACTGCCTGGGCGCGAATCAGGGGGGGTGATGCGGGAAGGGCATGTTGAAATGCAGGGCGCGAAGCTCTGGTACCGGGACGCGGGCGGCGAAGGCGAGCCGGTGCTGTTCCTGCATGCGGCGACCGGCCACGCCGGATTCTTCGACGCATCGCAGGTGCCCGCATTTGCCGCGGCAGGCTACCGGCCCATTACCTATGACCGGCGCGGCTACCGGCGCACGCTGTGCGACGCGGAGCATGTCAAGGCACTGCCGCCGATGATCTGCTGGCGCTGGCGGATGCTCTGCGTCTGGGCCGCTTTCACCTGGTCGGCACGGCAGCCGGAGGCATCATCGCGCTCGATTTCGCGCTGAGCGCGGGGCAGCGCCTGCTGAGTCTGGTAGTGGCCAACAGCCTTGGCGGCGCACAGGATCCGGACTACCTTGCATTGAGCAACAGTCTGCGTCCGCCCGCATTCAAGCATTTGCCGGATGACTTCAAGGAATTGGGGCCGGAGTTTCGGGCGGCGCAGCCTGCAAGCTTGCAGCAGTGGCGGGAGTTGGCGCGCACGACCTTCCCTGGCGGCAAGCGCGCGCCTTCGCAGGCCATGAAGAACACGATCAGTTTCACAGCCCTGGAAGGTCTGAACGTGCCCACACTATTCCTGACGGGGGACGCCGACCTGTATTCACCGCCGGCGACCGTGAAGCTCTACGCCGATCGGATTCCGGGCGCCGCCTTCATCAGCGTTCCGGCCGTGGGTCATTCGCTCTACTGGGAGCAGCCGGAGACTTTCAATCGGACGGTATTGAATTTCATTGCCAATCGAAATAACGGAATATGAGGATGAAGCTTCACTGATCGCCGCGCACGAAACGGGTCTTGCGGGACGCATCGAGTGCCTGCGCAGCGCCGTTGCGATGACCCCGGAAAATGCCAAGCCGATGCGCACCAAACCATTCAGCAAGATTCTGGTGCCGCCAACTGATAGGTAAATCGGTACCGATCGTATCGGATGCCGCAACAGCTTCGAGGAAGTCGCCGTTGCGGCGGCGATTACGCCGAGATCGCCAAGCTGCATCAGCCGCCGTATTGCGGCGCCACCTGCATCTGGGTGAACTCCGATCCAATATGGTCAAACACCGGCATATAGTTGAACGCGATCCAGCGGCATCCGTTCCCCGGCTTGAGGTTGAAATGTTGATGCTCGACGCCCCCAGGCTTGATCGGCAGAATGAGCAGATCGCCGGGCCCCCAATCAACCCGCTCTCCATCGACCACTGAGTAACCCCTGCCATCGATCACATAGATGACAAATCCGCCCTGGTGGCGGTGCTTGCCCGATTGCGTCTTGATGTCATGCATGAATACGCGCCAGTCCTGCAGCGGCGTTTCCTTGAATGCCATTGGATTCAGAAAATGGAGAAGCCGGCCTTGACGCGTCTGTTGATATTCGCGATCCGATGGCTTGATGACTATGGGTCCGGTCGATTGCCGCGCCTCAAATTCCCTGCGGCTGCGGATGAACCTGTCGTAGTGCGTTTCGGATTCAGGTTCACGCTCGCGCGTGCGTGTCCGTTCAAAATCGGCCATCGCGGATGTCTCCTTTTTCCGGTGTAATTAAGTTTGGCTGCCAGCACCTCCATGGCGTCGGCCATTGTAGGTGCAACAGCACGAGCATACTGAACCCTGCGTCCACCGGACATGTCCAGGATGCGCGAATACCGGCGCCGCAATGCCCGTTCGGCATGAGCCCGTCGAGATCACAGATTAACGAGGTTGTTGAGAGGCACTTCTTGCTCCTCAGGAATCCGCATTGGAAAGAAAATCCGCAATTGCCGGATTGAATACCTCCGGACGCTCCAAATTGGATAGATGTGCAGCACCTTCAATTTCGAGCAGTGCTGCTCCGCTTACTGCCCGCTGCATGGCACGCGCCGCTGCGGGCGGCGTGCCGGGGTCCTCGCTCCCCACGACAAAGAAAATCGGCCTGGATATGCGGCCAAGCTGTGGGAGATAGTCGAGCTGCCGGATTGCGGCGGCGCCGCCGCTATAACCCTCGATCGAGGTGGACCGGATCATTGCACGCGCCTTGTCGATCACCGGCAGATCCGCCTCAATTGCGCGTCGGGTAAACCAGCGGCTGATGGACGAATCGACAATGGCATCCATCCCCTGCTCACGCGCCGCAGAGACTCGTTCCGCCCATGCCTGCTGCCCCCCCTCCGAGCGGTCGGCGCGCGCGTTGCAGATGCACAAGCTCAGTATTCGGTCTTCGTGGTCGAGCCCCAGTCCGAGCCCCGTCATGCCCCCCAGCGACAGGCCAATAAAGTGGGACTTGCTGATGTTCAGGCTGTTCCAGAGGGCGATGACATCCGCGCTCAGCATGCTGAAATCATAGGGACCGGGCACCGCCTCTGAGCCGCCGTGCCCCCGCGTGTCATACCTCAAGATGCGGTAGTTCCGCTGGAGAGCGTCGACTTGACCATCCCACATGGTCAGATTGCACGCCAGCGAGTGGCTGAACGTGACCCAGGGCGCGCCCGCCTTGCCCTCGATCCGGTACTCCATCTCGAATCCGTTAACCAGCGCCTTCATGGCCCCTCCAGCGGGTGATTTCCTATTGGAGGCGTGCGCCCGATATGCGGACCATCTCGGCTCCGATCGCCCTATTGGCTTTCAGAAATTCGCTGAACTCGCTGGGAGCGCTGGCCACAGGCTCGAATCCGGCGCTGACAAGGTTCTTGTCCCTGAACGGCGGCAGGGCAAATATGCGGGCCACTTCCCTATGAAACTTTTCGACGCTGTCGCTCGCAGTGGCCGCGGGCGCAAACAGGCCGAACCATACCCTGATATCCAGATCGTTAAGGCCCTGCTCGGCGAGCGTCGGGATCTCAGGGAGATGGCCCAGGCGCTGGTCACTGCTTATCCCCAGAATTCTCACCTTGCCCGCCGCATGGTGGCTGGTAAAGTTAATGAGCGACAGGTAAGCGACCTTAACCTCTCCTGAGAGCAACGCCTGCAACAGGTTGGGGGGACCCTTGTAGGGAACGTGGACGATGTCAAATCCATTTTTCTTGTTGATGTACTCCATCAACAGGCTTCCCATGCTGCCTACCCCGGTTGAGCCGTAATTCAAGGTCTGCGGCCTGGATTTTGCGACCGCCACGAACTCTTTGAATGAACGTGCTCCGGCACTCGGGTGGGCGACGAGCGCCAGAGTGGTAAAGACAAGAAGGGTAATCGGCTTGAAGTCGCGTTCCGGATCAACGGGCAATTTGCTGTAGAGCGACGGAAGGGTCGTCAACGACCTGCCCAGAACACATACGGTGTATCCGTCGGGGGGAGCCTTTGCACAGGCGTCCATCGCGATGATGTCGTTTCCGCCCGGCCGGTTCTCCATGATGAGCGGCTGTCCCCACGTCGTGTTTGATTCCTGGCCGACTTGCCGCATAAGCGCATCGACGATGCTGCCCGCCGGGTACGGAAGAACCACGCGAATGGGTTTCGATGGATACGCTTGCGAAAATGCCGACTGGAAGCAACTCGTCAGCCAGAAGAGTCCGATTATCGCCAGACGAAATGCGTGCTTCACGGCTTGCCTCCTTCCTAGTCGTTGCGGCTATCTGCACCAGTGACGACTTCCGCTGAGAATGAATCGCAGGAACCATAGCACAGCCTATCTAATCAGTAAATCCGGGGTTAGCCATCGCGAATCCACCCGCATTGAACATGATGACATTGCGTGCCAGAATTCAAGGCCTGCAAAATGCAAGGTAAATCAATCCCGGGCATGACACCCGCGGCCCGACCAATTTGACCGATGCGAGGTTTCGGCATTCCAAAAACCGGATAATCGAAGTCTTGCGCAACCAGGACATCCCTGCCATGAGCGACAATCCGCATAACTTCGAGTGGCCGCAGTACGTGATCGACCGTGTCATGGCCAAGCGCGGCCGCCTCAATGTCTATGAGCGGTTTGCGCGCGGCGAAACGGCACTGCTGGTCATCGACATGCAGAATTTCTATGTGGCCGAAATCTCGACCACGCGCGCCATCGTGCCCAACATCAACCGGCTTGCAGCAGCCATGCGCGAGCGCGGCGACCCGGTCATCTGGGTTTGCATGACCGCGGGCAAGGACCAGAAAAGCCTGTGGTCGCTGTATCACGAGAATTTTTTTACCCCGCAGAAGGGCGCGACGCACCGCGACCAGCTCACCGAAGGCTCCGAGGGGCATGGTCTTTATTCAGCGATCGACGCGCGGCCCGATGATCTCTACGTGTGGAAGACGCGCTTCTCCCCCTTCATCGGCGGTTCTTCCAACCTCGAATCCATCCTGCGCGCACGCGGCGTCCGCAACCTCGTGATCGCCGGCACCGCGACCAATATGTGCTGCGAAACCACGGCTCGCGACGCGATGATGCTGGACTACCGCGTGACCATGGTGTCCGATGCCAACGCCGCGCGTTACGACGAAGACCATGCGGCGGGGTTGACGTCGTTCTATCAGAGCTTCGGAGATGTGCGCACTACCGACGACATCTTGAATAATGTCATAAGCTGAGAGCCGGTAACAACCAGAATCATTGCAGGGAGAATGAGCACCATGAAGAAACCCGTCCTGGACGGCGGCGAGGCGATCGCGCAGGGATTGCGTGATCTCGGAATCGACTACGTGTTTTCCTCGCCGGGCTCGGAGTGGGCGCCGGTCTGGGAAGCATTTGCCCGGCAGAAGGTGAGCAAGACCGCAGGCCCGGTATTCCTGAACACCTCGCATGAAATGCTCGCGGTGGACCTGGCGATCGGCTACACCACAATCACCGGCAGAATGCAGGCGGTGCTGCTGCACGCCGGCTCCGGCCTGATGCACGGCTCGATGGGCATCTCTAGCGCGCTGGCGTCGGCCATCCCCATGGTAGTCATCTCGGGCGAGTGCATCAGCTATGGTGACGACGACAGTTATGACCCGGGCGCGCAGTGGTATGCGTACCTCGGCGTGGTCGGCGGCGCACAACGGCTGATGGAGCCGCTGGTCAAATGGGCCAACCAGGCAGCCAGCCCGGCGACCTTGCATGCGATGGTGATCCGCACCGGGGAAATGGCGCAAAGATCTCCCACGGGACCCGCGTACCTGTGCGTACCGGTCGAGAGCCTGGTGCACCCGTGGACTCCACCGAAAAAGTTGCGCAAGGTCGCGCCCGCGCCGAAGACGCTGGCCCCGGCAGCCGATGTCGAGAAAGTGGCAAGGCTCCTCTCGAAAGCGAGGAATCCGGTGATCACAACCGAATCCGGCGGGCGCGATCGCGACAGTTACGATCGGCTGATCGAACTGGCGGAGCTGCTCGCCATTCCCGTGGTGGAGAGTCCTGTCGCGACGGTCTCGAATTTTCCGAAGGATCATCCGCTGCACCGGGGATTCGACATCAAGCCGCTGCTCGCGGATGCGGACCTGGTGCTGGTAGTGAGGAACCGGGTGCCCTGGTATCCGCCAAAAGCGCGTCCCGAGAATGCGACTGTCGTGGTGATCGACGAGACCCCCTTCAAATCGTACATGGTGTACCAGAATTATCAGGCGGACCTGTTTCTCGAAGGCGATGTGGCTGCTTCTCTGGGCGGACTGATCGATGCCGTACGGTCTGCTCGCCCGCAAGCGGCCGCCATCAAAGCACGCAATGCCAAATGGGCGGCATCGCACCAGCGCGCCGAGGCAAGCGACCGCGCGGAGGTCGCCAAGGCGCGCGAAAACGCCGCGATCCACCCCATCAATCTGTGTGCGACCTTGGGCGAGGTCCTGCCCAGGGACACAATCTATGTCGATGAAACCACCTCGCACCGCGGCCTGATCCACCGATACGTCCGCCACCAGGGCCCCTGGAGCTTCATAAGGACGCCCAGCGGCCTTGGCCAGAGCCTGGGAATGTCGCTTGGGGTCAAGCTCGCCAGCCCGGAGCGTCCGGTGGTGGCGTTGGTTGGCGACGGCGCTTTCCACTACAACCCGGTGATCCCCTGCCTCGGGTTTGCACAGCGCGCCAGGCTGCCGATCCTGATCGTGGTGTTCAACAACAAGGGATATCGTTCGATGGGAAATAACCAGAGAAACGATTACCCGGACGGCGCCGGCGCGCGCCACAACCTGCTCTACGGCTTGACCATCAGCGTCGCCGACTACGACCAGCTGGCGAAGCCATTCGGCGGCGTGGGAATCCGGGTTGAGGACCCGGCCAAGCTTACGTTCGCACTGCGCGAGGGCTGGGCAGCCGTTAACAACGGCAAGACGGCCATCATCAACGTCGTGCTGGGCTGATCTTCGCTCTGCGTTTCACTTTGCCCGGAAAAGGAGATGACTATGAGAAATACGCTGCACGCCCTCGCAATCCTTGCGCTCGCCCTCGTTTCCAGCGCCGCTTTCCCGCAGGCCTGGCCGGCGCGGCCGATTCTGGTCCTCAGCGGCACGGGCCTCGGCAACCCGGGCGACACTGCCCTGCGCCTGATAGCGCCCAAGATCACGGACTCACTGGGCCAAACCATAGTCATCGAGACTCGCGCAGGCGGCAGCGGGACGATCGCCTACACTGCGGTCGCGCGTGCGGCGCCCGACGGTTACACAATCGGCTTCGGGACTTCCAGCCTGGCGACGCTGCGCTACCTGATCAAGAATCCGCCGGTGGATCCGCTCAAGGACTTCACGCCGGTGAGCCTGGTGGTGCGCTCGCCGAGCGTGTTTGCGGTCACGGCATCGCTGCCGGTGAGATCGGTGAAGGAGTTCGTCGAATATGCGAAGAAAAATCCCGGCAAACTGTCGTTCGTTCACACCGGTGTGGGCGCAGCGCTGCACCTGATGGGCGAGTCGCTCAATCAGCACGCGGGCATCAACATGGTGGCCGTCCCTTACAAGCAGAGCGGCGGGACGATGACCAACGATTTTCTCACCGGCCGCGTGCCGGTCTACTTCTCCTCGCTCGGAACGATGCGCCCGCACCACATCGAAGGCAGGGCGAGGATCATCGCCGTCATCAACAACAAGCGCTTCCCGCTGCTGCCCGACATTCCGACCGTGAACGAGACCTATCCCGACTTCTACAACGTCATGCCTTGGTTCGCGTTCCTGGGCCCGGCCGGGATGCCCAATCCGATTGCCGAGCGCTTCTCTGCCGAGACGCGCAAGGCGCTTGAAGACCCGAGCGTGACAGCGAAACTCGAAGCGTTCGGCGCGTTCATCGTCGCGAGCACGCCGGGCGAATTCGCCGCACACCTGAAACGCGAAACCGAGTTCATGGGAGGGCTTATCCGTTCGCTGGGCATCGTTCCAGAGTGACCGCCCATGGCTTTCATTCAGCTGATCAATGCTGACCCGACGCAAAGCGCCCTGAACCGGATGGGCGGAAACTGCGGGGGCATGGTCGCTGCCGCTATTCCTCGACCGGCGGATAGCGTCCGACGATGCCGCCAAACGCCTGGTCGCGCTCTTCGAGCGCCGCTCTGAGACCCTTTTCCTGGCTTGTCTTTCTGAAATCCCGGGACGATTTGAGGCGTCGCGCATAGCCGATAAATTCGCCGCTCGATTTCATTGAGTGGGAATAACCCTGCTGCTCGAAAATGCGGTTCACCAGCGTCTTCGACAGGCTGAGCAGCTCGGAGTCGATGTTGGCGATGCGCCGGGCAATCTTGCGAGTTTCCGCGTCGAGCTTGTCTTTGGGAAACACCCAGTTCGCCACACCGAAGTCGAGCATTTCCCTGGCGGTCAGGCTGTCGCCGGTGAGCGAGAGCCACTTGGCCCGTTTCAGTCCCACATGCCAGGAAAAAAGGCTGATTTCCTCCCCCGGCGCAATACCCCGGACCGGCGGGTAGCCCAGCCGCGCGTCCTTCGATGCGATCAGGAGATCACAACTCAGCGCGATCCCGATGGCGCCCCCCAGGCAATAGCTATGGACCTGGGCGATGACCGGCTTCCAGCAATTCCATATCTCCAGGTCGATCTCGATATGCCCCTGGACCCGGGAGCGGCCGTCCCAGACGCTCAGGTCATTTCCTGCGTCTCCCGGGTCTTTTCCGATCTGGGCCCACGACCTTTTGTCAAGATGCCTGGGCGAATCGGCCGAGGTATCACTCAGGTCGTGACCCGCGGAAAAACATGAACCGGCTCCCTTGAGGATGATCACGCGGACTTCCCGGTCCTTTTCGGCCTGCTTGAGCGCGTCTTTCAGCTCGTAAAGCAATGGCCAACTCAAAGCGTTGCGCCGCTCCGGGCGGTTGAGCGTGATGGTTGCCAATCGGTCGTCGACGCCATACAGAATGTTCTTATAGGTCATGGGTGGATGCCTTTGAATTTCGATTCCAGGAGACCACTATTGGAAATTGCCCTGCCATCCCGTGGCCACAAACCGAACCGTCAATTGTCCATCTTGATGTTGGCGGTATTTTGCCTGAAGTTCACTCCGGCACGATCCCCGTCTCAATGCCAATCAGATTCCGGATGCCGCGGGTAAAGCGGGTGGTTTTTCGGTCAGCGAAGGCGAGTTCATCTCTGGAGTACCATTCGGTGAGCAGGTGATTTCACTACTCAGGAGGTGATTGACTCATGCGTGCAATCAATTCGCATTTCCACTGGTACCCGAAGTCGGTGTTCGAGGCCCTTTGCCGGCGCAGCGACGCGCCGCGCGCGAAACCCAATCCGAAGGGCGGCTACGACGTGACCCCGCACGAAGGCGTGACGCGCTGCGACACCTGGTCCGACTGGTTCGACCTGGATGCGATGCTCGAGCACATGGACAAGGCCGCGCAAGGCGCCGGCATCGGCAGCGACTTCGGCGTGGTGTGCACCACCGGCCCCGGTGGCGCGTTCTTTTCCGAAACCGACGCCGCCTCCGGCCACGCCTTCTCGCAGATGTGGAACGACGAGATCGCCGGCGCCTGCCAGCGCCACCCCGGCAAGGTGTGGGGCTCGGGCGTGGTGCCGATGCAGGATCCGAAGCGCTGCGTGGACGAGCTCGAGCGGGCGATGAAGATAGGCCTGGTCGGGGTCAATGTGCCGAGCAGCATTGGCGCGCACGGCAGGACGCGCGTCGATGATGATTCGCTGGCCGATTTCTACGCTACGGCAGAGCGGCTCGGCGCAGTGCTGTTCCTGCACCCCACCGACGTGGTGTTCCCGGCGATCTGCGACGGCTACAACGGCGCGCTCTACAACTCGCTGGGCAAAGTGATAGAGGTGAGCATCGCCGCCTACCGGCTGGTGCTGTCCGGAATCATGGAGCGGCACCCGAAGCTCAAGGTGACTGTCTCGCACACCGGCGGGGCACTGCCCTATCAGGCCGGCCGCATGGACAAGAACTCCAAGGCCGCGAAGCTGCCGCAGGACCCGAGCGTGTACCTGCGCCGCATGTTCACCGACACGGTGCAGCCGCACGCGCTCGGCCTGAAATTCGCGATCGACTTCTACGGCATCGACCACGTGATGTACGGCGACGACTACCCGTGCTGGAACGCGCCCGCGGCGCTTAAAGTTTTCAATGAGGTCGGCCTGTCGAAGCAGGACCAGCAGAAAATCCTGTGCGACAACGCGCGGCGCATCCTCAACCTCAGCGAGCCGGCGAAGCAATCAGTCGCCGCCTGAGCGGGCAACCGGTTTAGGCAAAGCCGGCCAGATCAACCGGCCACGACGCCTTCAAGAAAAACGACGCGCTCCCTGACCAGGCGCTCGAGTTCGCCGCCCAGGCCGATTTCCTGCAGCACGCTGCGCGCGTCGGCGCCCGGCCGCGAGGCCGGTCCGCCGGCCTGCAACGGTGTGCGCGAAAGCCGTGGGCCGGGTCCCGTGGTGGTGACCGGGCCCAGGCGTTCGTGGTCGCGCGTGATCACCAGGCCGTGCGCGCGAACCCAGGGGTCTTTGGCAAGCTCGTCCACCGATTCGACCGCGCGATGCGCGGCGATGCCGGCAGCGTTGAGCGTCTCGACCCACTGCGCCACGCCGCGCGTCGCGAAGCGCCGTTCCAGCGAGCGTTCGATCTGCGCTTGCGCCAATGATGCGATATCGGCGAGTGCCGGGCAGTCCGCGAGTTTTTCCGCGCGGGTGGCGAGAAAAAACCAGCCGTCGCGCGCCTGGTACAGGCGATACAGCGCGCCATGACCCAGGGTGTCCTGGCCGCCCGGCTCGTTCCATTGTTTGCCCGCATAGTCCTGAGCCACTCCCGATTGCAGCAGCGTCGCAGTATAGACAAGCGCGCTGTCGACCTGCTGTCCGATGCCGGTGCGCCGGCGATGCAGCAGGGCAAGGGCCACGCCATAGCAGCCCAGGAGGCCGGTGCCATAGTCGTTGGCGGAGAAGGGCGCGAGTGCCGGTTTCCCGCCGCCGTAACGCAGCATCATGCCGGTGACGGCCTGGGCGATGGATTCATGTCCTGGGCGATCGGCCAGGCTGCCGGTCTGCCCGAAGGCATTGAGGCGGCAATAAACGATGTCCGGGCGGCGCTGGCGAATCTGCGTATACGCGACGCCCAGCGATTCGGCGACCCCCGGCCGGAAGTTCTCCAGCAGCACGTCCGCCTGCTCCAGCAGCCGCCAGAATATGGCCTTTCCCTCGGTTGTTTTCAGGTCGAGCAGGATGCTGCGTTTGCCGCGATTAACGTCGTTGTGCAGCTGCACGGGGTTGGTGTGCGGACTGTCGATCTTGATGACGTCCGCGCCGAACTCGGCGAGCGTGCGCCCGCAGGTGGGGCCGGCGAGCACGATGCAAAGGTCGATGACTTTGAGGCCGTCGAGTGCGCGGCGCAGTTCAATGCCCTGGCTGGGCGGGATTTGCTGGGGACCGTCGGCGCATTCCTCCAGTATGGCCGTTCGATCCGCATCCGGAACCGGGCGCGGGCGCAGCACCGCGCCCGGTGTTTCCGCAAGCCGCACATTGATGCCGACGCCGCGAAAGCGCCCGAGGACGGGGTCATCGAAGTCGGCAACGATGCCCGATTGCAGCGCATGCGGGTGCTCCAGCCATTCGGCGCTGCTGAGACAGGTGGCACACTCGGTGCCGTTGTTCGCACAGATATCCTCCCATTCCGCCGCGCTGCGCGAACGGAAAATTTCCTCGAAGCGGCGTCCGAGTTCCGCGGCGGCCAGGCCTTGCTCGCGCAACTGTTCCAGGCCGAGTTCCCGCAGGAACGCAGCGGAGCACTTGTTGATCGAGTAGTAGCGCATCCAGCGGCCGTCCCGCGTCGGCAGCAGGCGCGACCACTCGAAGTTCGCGGGCGTGCTGCCGCCATGGACTCTGAGTACGTGGTTGCTAAGAGCCGTGAAGGTCGCATCGAAAAGCGGTATTTCGATGCTTTGGCCGCGACCCGAGCGCTCGCGCGCATTGAGTGCCAGCGTGATGCTCACCACGGCCAGAAAAGCGCCGAACATGGAGGAGTAGGGAAGCACGGTGTAGACCGGCTTGCCGTTCTTCGGTCGGTAAGCCGCGGTCGCGGCGCCGAGGATGCCTTCCCAGGCACGCATGCCCGCGCGCGGATCGTCGGCAGCAAAACCGGGCAGCGAGCAATAGATGAGCCGCGGATGCAGTGCCGACATGGCGGCCGGCCCCAGACCCAGCCGGTCCATGACTCCGGGGCGGAAGTTTTCAATCACCACATCGGCGCCGGCGACCAGGCGCTGCGCCGTCTGACGAGCCTCGCCGGTTTTCAGATCGAGGACGATGCTGCGCTTGCCGCGATTCCAGGTCGCGTTCGCCGGCGTGTCGAAGGGCGGTCCCCCGGGCGGATCGACGCGGATGACGTCCGCTCCATGGTCCGCCAGCAGCATCGCGGCCACGGGGCCGGCGATGTACTGGCCGAAATCGATAACGCGGATTCCGCGGAGAACGGGAGTGCCCGCCATGGCCTGCGCCCGGAGCCGCTCGCTCAGTTCTGTTTGAGGTTGATCGACTTCAATATCGACAGCAGGCGCTTGCGGTCGGCCACCACATAGGCCGCCAGTTCCTCGGGGTTCTGCAGCATGACGTCGGCGCCCATGGTGGCGAGTCTCGCCTTCGTTTCCGGCCTCAGCATGACTTTCGCCAGGGCATTGTAGAAGGTCATGATTGCAGTGGGCGGTGTTCCCGCCGGTGCAAAGAAGCCGGTCCAGGATTCCGCGAGCAGCCCGGGCATGCCCGCTTCGGCGGCCGTGGGCACGTCGCGCAGAGCCGAGGTCCTGGTGCTTCCGGTGATGGCGATGGCGCGCAGCTTCTGCGCCCTGATATGCGGCAGCTGCGGCGTCACGTTCATGAAACCGACGTCGATCTCCCGAGCCAACAGCGTAATGGTGGCGGGACCGGCACCCTTGTAGGGAATGTGGACCATTTTCGTTCCCGCCAGCGTGTTGAAAAGCTCGCCGCCCAGGTGCGAACCGGTCGCAACACCGGAGGATGCGCAGTTGATCAGCCCCGGCCGCTGCCTGGCGTAGGCGATGAGTTCGCGCAGGTTGATCACGGGGCCGCCCGCGGCATACGGGCAGATGAGGCGAATGACCTGCGCGGGATAAGCCTGCGCGGCGGCGTGCAACGGGGCGATCAGCACCGCGCTGGCGAGTACGAATTTCAGGGATTTCATCGCGTTGCGTCCTCCACAATAAGCTCCGGCCACTGCACAGTTGTCCGCCGCATTTCGCTCGCAATCTCCCGCGGCGCGCTGTGCGCAGTTTAGGGCACGTTGCCGGTAGAATCCATATGCGGTCCGGCTGGCTCTGGACTGCGCAGCGTCAATGACATTCCAGGAGGTGGCCATGACAAAAAGCATTCTGGCAGGACATATTTGCACTGCGGTCTGTGCGGCCGCGCTGCTGGTAGCGGGCGCCGCGCAGGCGGCGTATCCGGAAAAACCCATCCGCTACATAGTTCCCTATCCGCCGGGCGGCGCCGGCGACCTGATGGGGCGCTCGCTCGCGCAGCGCCTCGCCGAGCATCTCGGCCAGCCGGTGGTGGTGGATAACCGCGCGGGCGCAGGCGGAACCCTGGCCGCCGAAGCCGCTGCAAGCGCGGCGCCCGACGGCTACACATTGATGGGTGCCGCCATGCAGACGCATGTCATCAACGTGAGCCTGATGCCGAATCTGCGTTACGACGCCGTCAAGGACTTCACGCCCATCAGCCTTACCCACACCCTGCCCAGGGTGCTGGTGGTCAATGCCTCGATTGCCGCGCGCGATGTCGCGGAACTGATCGCCCTGGCGAAGGCGACACCCGGCAAGCTGACCTATTCCTCAGCGGGCAATGGCAGCACCGGACAGCTCTCGGGCGAACTGTTCAAAACCATGGCTGGCGTCGACATGGTGCACGTGCCGTACAAGGGCAGCGGTCCCGCCGTGAACGATCTGCTCGCAGGCCGCATCTCGCTGACTTTCGATTCCTTTGCCGTGTGGGGCGCGCACATCAAATCCGGCAAGGTGCGCGTGCTCGGTGTGACCTCCAAGAAGCGCATGGGCATTCTCCCCGATGTGCCGAGCATCGCCGAGCAGGGCCTTCCCGACTACGAAATGAGCAACTGGTTCGGCCTGGTGGGGCCTGCCAATCTGCCCCGCGATATCGTCACGCGCCTGCACGCGGCGGTCGGCCGCTCCATGGCCGATGCGGACATGCGCAAGACCTTGACCGCGGTGGCCATCGAGCCGCAATTCAGCACGCCCGAGGAATTCGCCGCGCTCATCCGCAACGACATCGTGCGCTGGGGCAGGATCGTCAAGAGCACCAGCACCAAGGTCGATTGACCGCGCCCGCTGCGCAATCCGCCCACGCTGGGCCGGCGCACGCGCGAAGTGCTCGAGGAACTTGCCGCCCTGAAGAAAGCGAAAGCACAGTTCTGAGCTTGGCTTTACAGTGCGCAGGCCGACCACTCACATGACTCTGCCATGCCGCAGCCTTTCGAGAACATCCGCATCCTCGACCTGACGCACGTCGTCGCGGGCCCGTTTTCGACCTATCAGCTCGCGCTGATGGGCGCCGATGTCATCAAGATCGAACACCCGGTCGAGTACGACCAGAGCCGCGACACCGGCAGCGACCGCGAACTCAATGCCAAAGCCATGGGCCTGCATTACATGGCGCAGGCCTCCAACAAGCGCGGCCTGGCGCTGGATATCAAGACCGGAGAGGGCAGGGAAATCCTGCGCCGCCTCGTCAAGACTGCCGACGTGCTGGTGGAAAACTACCGCCCCGGCGCGATCGATGCCCTCGGCCTGGGCTACGAGGCCATGGCGGCGCTCAATCCGAGACTGATCTACTGCTCGGTGTCGGCCTTCGGCCAGGACGGGCCGCGCAGCACGCACACCGCTTATGACCATGTCGCCCAGGCCGCAGCGGGGTTCATGTCCATGACCGGCATGGCCGAGACGCTGCCGGTGCGTATCGGCCCGCCGGTGGTCGATTACGCCACCGGGATGACGGCGGCGTTCGCGATCGCCAGCGCGCTGTTCCAGCGCGAACGCAGCGGACAGGGCCAGCGCATCGACGTCGCCATGGCCGATATAGCGCTGCTGTTTACCGGCATGTACGCCTCGGACTACCTGCGCACCGGCGACGAGCCGCATGCGATGAAGTTCATCCACGCCACCAATCTCGGCTACGAAACCAACGACGGCCTGCTGATCTGCGGCGCCAGCAACCTGCGCCAGCAGAAGCGCCTGTGGCTTGCGCTGGACCGCCCCGACATGGTCAAGACCAGCAATGCCGAGCGCAGGAAAGACCACGACAACGAAATCAAGGTGCTCGCCGAGATCCTGAAGACCCGGACCGCCGAAGAGTGGGAGACTTTTTTCCAGCAGCGCCATGTGCCGGCGGCACGCGTGCGCTCGCTGGCTGAAGCGCTGCACGATCCGCATTTCCGGGCGCGCGGCGTCATGCATGCGCAGGAGGGCGCGCAGGACGTACCCGGCCGCTTCGAGGTGCCCATGGCGGCCTTCCGCTTTCAGCATGGGGGACCCGGCATCAAAACGCCGCCCCCGGCCGTCGGGCAACACAGTGCAGAAATTCTCGCTGCGCTCGGCTATTCGGGCGCGGAAATCGAGACGCTGCGGGCCAGGGGCGTCATCTGAGGGCGAGATCAGGCTTCCTCGATTGCTATCGGCCCCGCGCAAGGCCCGTACCCCAGCAGCAAGGTGCTCTCCCCCGCGTTGTTCGCGCCGGCGACCACCACCTTGATGGATTCCGGCATGGCGGCGGCGGGAATGAACGCGTCCTCCGGCAGGCTCGAGATTTCCTCGAGCGATCCGCCGCAGCGTCGCAATTCACCGGCGGTGCTGCCCCAGTGTTTGTATAGAAAGCCGACGATGTCCTGCTTGCTCCAGCCGCCTCTGGCGATGTGCCCGGCGTGTTCCGGCCCCAGCACCACGATGCAGGCCAGGTTCTTGTGGAACCCGCCATCGGTTTGCAGAATCCTGCCGCCCGCCGATGCCGACGCGGTCAGGTGGCCGGCATAAGACATCGACCTTGCCATGGTGTAGAGCAGTTCCTCGGGCACCTGGCTGGTGCGGTGGTCGATGTGCAGGGTGCTGCGCGCCTGCTGGATCATGACGGTGCTTGCGTCCCGCGCGAAACCATGATCGACGTGCATCGGCTGCCAGGGACTTTCCTCCTCGTTTTCGCCAAAACAGAGGTAGATCTTGGCCGGTGTGCCGTGCGTGCTCTGGTCGAGATCGTGCGGCCTGACGTTGA
>MEQV01000253.1:2975-3900 GCA_001770355.1 Betaproteobacteria bacterium RIFCSPLOWO2_02_FULL_62_17 | reverse complement strand
CCGCAAAGCCCGCCCGATCGTGGCATTGGCCCGGTCGCCCGGCCCGAAAATATTGTGGGTGCAGTTGATGCCAAGGCGCGTCCTGACCGGGCCGTTGATGAGGATCGGAAACGCGCGCCCCGTCGTGCTCTGCGACATCACCGGACCGATGCTTGCGAAGGCCTCGACGGCGGCGATGAAGGTGGGGAAGTATTCCGGCTTGCAGCCGGCCATCACCGCGCACGCGGCCGCGTCGCGCACGGTGCAGTCGCGCTGCAGATGCGGCGCGGTGCACAGCACCTGGTTGGGGTCGCGGCGCGTGTGCGACAAAAATTCATTCACGAACTCCTCGATCGGCGGCACGACGGGCAAGCCGTCGGTCCAGCCGGACTCGAAGCAATGTTCGATGGCGCGGCGCGCGCGGCGCAAATCTTCAGTCGTCAATTCGCCGTCGCTTGAGTTGCTGCCATCGTTTGAATTGTAGTCAGGCTGGCCGGCCATTACCGCTCCTCCAATCCGCGGATATCGGTGATACCCAGGATCTCCAGCACCTGCGGCAACGCCTGCCGTGCGCGCTGCTTTATCCCCTGCGCGTCCAGACTGCCGATGGGGTTGCTGACCGCCGCGTAGCGGTAATCAGGAAAACCGCGCACCCGCGCCATGGAACGCGCGGTGTTGTGAAAAGAATCCGTCACGAGCGCCACCGCCTGGAGGCCCCGCTCCTCGAAGATCGTTCCGTCCGCCACACTGGCGGCGCTGCAAGACCCTCAATCGCCGATGCCTGCCAATACCACGTCCGACTGCGAGGCGATCAGATCCACGATGGGCGCGGGAGCCGGCATGGAAAAATTCTGCTTGCGCTCGTGGACGATCGACTTGAGTTTGTAGCTCGCCGCCAGCAGCTCTCCGATGGCCAGAAGTATGGTGTCGGCGTTGATCTTGGAAT
>MEQV01000253.1:0-2934 GCA_001770355.1 Betaproteobacteria bacterium RIFCSPLOWO2_02_FULL_62_17 | reverse complement strand
CCAGGGTCTTGAACCTTCTGGGGGCAAGCTGCTTGGGTTGTTTACGGGCCCGCTCAGTCGGCCCTTTGGTGGGATCGAAAAAAACCATGATGCTGGTCTCCTGTGATGTCGTTGATTTTCGCCTATTTGGATGATACGAGAAATTCAGGTGCCTCCCCTGGTCACGCCCAGGATTCCTTTTCCTATTTATTTATCGGGGCCTTTGCCGCGGGTATCGGGTAATCCGGATAACGCTTCCTGAACGCCGCAAGACTTTCCTCGGCTTCCTTGATGCGACCCTGTTTTCGCAGCTCGGCGATGTGCGCGAGCCAGGCTTCGGGAGACTCATCCTTCTGCGCCGGGCCGGTTTTGAGGAGATCGCGCGCCGCATTGTCCGTGGCTTGCACGCTGCGCCGTTCGGCCAGTGCCGCACCGGGGACATTGTTCGACGCGATGGGCGACGCGGCGTCGGGAAGCACCGGCCTCGGACTGGCCGGCGGCTCGCGTTCCCGGCTGCTTGGTTCGAAGAACGCGTCCCGCGCCGGCAGATCGAGCGTGCCGCTGGATGCCGGTTTTTTCTCCCTCCGTGCGGCCTGCGCAGGCGCAACTTTCGCAGGCTGTACCGCTTCCGCCGGAGCCTTCGCCGCCGGGGCGAGCGCGGCGTCGCCTGCCGGCGGCGCCAGCATCGCAATCTGCGGCTGCTCGCTTTCCATCAGCACCACCAGCGAGGCGGTGACAACCAGCGTCGCGGCAATCGCCACCAGCCGGCTCCAATGGCGAAAACTCGGGCGTGCGCGGTTTTCCGCCGCGCGCCGCGCCAGCGCGAGGATTTCGCCATCCAGCGCTGCCGGCGGTTCATCGCGCGCAGTCGCCGCATAGACGCGGCTCAGATCGGCGTTTTCCGTATCGTTCATGTTGACCTTGCTCATATCAGCTCCTGCAATCCGCAGCGCAACTTCGCCACCGCATAGCGCAACCGGCTCTTGGCCGTTTCAGCCCTGGTTCCGGTAGCGGCGGCGATCTCCTCGACACTGAGGCCGCCTTCCTCATGCAGCAGGAAAGCTTCGCGCTGCGGCGGCGGCAGGGCGTCAAGCAGCGCCAGCAGCGTCTGCGCAATCTGACGCGACTCAGTCCGCACCTCCGGCTGCCAGTGCCGCTGCGCGGCAATATCCGTTTCAGGCGCGTCGTCGTCGCGGCCAAAATCCACCCAGACCACGCGGCTCGACTTGCGGTACCAGTCGATCAAGCGGTTGTGCGCGAGGGTGTAGAGCCAGGTGGCGAAGCGCGCCTCGGCGCGATAGCGGGCGCGCGCTTCGATCACCCGCGACCAGACATCCTGGTAGAGCTCCTCGGCGGCGGCGCGGTCGCCGCACTGGCGCGCGATGTAGCGGTACAGCCCGCCGCGATGACGTGCGTACAGTTGCTCGAAGGCGGCGGCGTCGCCGCCCGCATAGCGCTGCATCAGGTCTTCATCGCCGCTCGGCTCGTCTGGTGCGTTCCCGATGTTCACGCGAGCGAGTCTAGCCGAAGCACTTTGCGGTGCGTACACGCTAAGCTCCCCCGCCCGCCGCTTTAGCGCAACGCTACGTTCAACCGCGCGGCGGGTCCGGAACGAAGCGTCCCGGAAACGGCTGCGGCTGGGGCCTGACCACGGGCACGGGCGCAACAATGCCGCGCGACAGCAGGTTGGCATGGCTGTCGTAGTAGATGGTGATGACTTCCTCCGCATAGGGCGTGGCGCGCTCGAAGGAAACATTGCGCACCAGCGAGGTTTCATTGCGCCCGTGACCGGTGCCAAGACTGGGCTGGGCCAGGGACTGGCGCTGGCGAGGCTCCGCGGAATCCGCCGAGCGGGCGGACGCTCCCTTCCCCTTGTTGGCGCTCGCACCCGATGCGGCGGAATCGTGTGCCGCTTCTGCCGGAGCCGCGGGACTTGACTCAAGCCGGTCGCTCAAAGAGCCGACCGCAACGGGAGGCGCCACGGGCTTGCGGCGGAACACCGCCACGCCAATGACGCCCACATTGTCCGGCCGGCCGGTGCGCGCCGCATAGGAATCGGGCAGCTGGGTGAAATAAAAAGCTGCTGTACGGGACAGGCTCTTGCGCCAGCCGTGAATGTCGTAGCTGACGCCATTGCCAAGCACGTAGCCTGTCTGTTCGGGTGAGGCAGTTTCCCCGGACACTGCGTTCACCCCATCCACCGATACGACGGCAAGCACATCAATGCCGGCCCGGTTGCGAATGCTTATCTGATACTCGTTGCCCGGCCTGCCGGCAACGTAGGCTTTCCCTTCATGCCAGTAAATGGGCAAATCACGATTCCCGCTGCGATCAAAAATACGCACGTCGGCGAGGTTGCCGATCGCCACGGCGCTGGCCGAAAGCATGGCCAGTCCCGCCGCGACAGCCGCTGCCGCAAATTTCAATTTTGGTTTCATATGGTCTCCTGGTTGGCTTACAGGAGACTTGAACGTCCGGGGCTGGGGTTCGGGTTAAATAAGACCGCCGTCGCATAAATCTCGCGCCGGCTGTTGGAAGCAGCGCGGCAAGCTTTTGGCCGCGCGATCTTAAATATTTACCATCACAGGCAAAAAAAATCCGGCGGCCGATAACGACTGCCGGATTTGAAGGGAAACAGTGAGGAGACTTACCGCTGTTACCACTGCACTACTAAAGCTTGCTAAAAGGTCGAACGAGAACGAAGTAGAGAATCCGGAAGGAGGAGGAGGAGACCGAACCCTGCGCCCCGTCCCGTTCGATTCGTCAGCCCGGGGGTCAGCTTTCCAACAGATTGCAGATCCACTCGGGCAAATACTCGCGGCGCAACTTCCTTTCGCGCTCATCGATTTCGATGCTTTCCGCATCACCCATTACCTTGACCTTGCGCTCCACCGGTTTCGCAACAGCCTTCGCTATTGGCCGGGCGGAATACGCCGGGCCGCTACGGAGAAATCC
>MEQV01000252.1:28524-29891 GCA_001770355.1 Betaproteobacteria bacterium RIFCSPLOWO2_02_FULL_62_17 | reverse complement strand
TTCACCTGGACGTGCACTCCAACGCCCACCATCTCATCCAAGCCAATCCGCTCATCAGAAACGACGAACTGGGGCTGCTCTCGAAGTACGGGTTGAAATATATATACCCCGACGCCCAGTTCTCGACCATTTTCGATGATGGGAGCTACATCATCACCTACTCCGATTTGGACCGGACCTGCGATTCCATAGCGGTGATTTCCCCGCGTGATGCCGAGGTCTACCGGAAATTCGCGACCATGAGCAGGGAAACACTGCCGCTCCTGGTTTCGGGTCTGTTCGTGCCGCCTGTTCCGCAGGGCTCGTTCTGGGCGCTGCTCGATCAGAGCCCCCAAGGCCAGCGGCTGATGCACATGCTGCAAAAGAGCGTCCTGGAAATCCTCTACGAGTATTTCGAGAATGAAAAGGTCATCATCCACCTCGCGAAGTTCGCTTCCGAAGCGTTCGTCGGGCCGGACCAAAAGGCCGCCGGATTCATAGTCTTCACCATGCCGGGCTTCATGCATACCTATCCGGGTGGCCTGCCCATCGGCGGAAGCGCGATGCTGATCGAAGCGCTGATGAAGTGCCTGCACGCGCACGGCGCGGAGTTTCGCCTCAATACCGAAGTCGAGAAGGTGCTGGTCGAGGGCGGCCGCGCGGTCGGCGTGCGCACGCGCGAGGGCGAAACCATCCGGGCGAAGAACGCAGTGTTGGGGATGATCCATCCGAGGCTGCTTGAACGCTTTGTCGATGGTCTCGATGAACGCGTTGCGGCAAACGCCAGGCGCGTGCAGATGGCGAGCTACGCGATCATGAGTCAGATCTTCGCTTTGAACGAAGCGCCGACGTATCACGCAGGCGCGGAGCCGGGATCGGCGTTGATCGTCGGGTTCGGATCAAGCAAGCTGGAGGACTTCCGTCGGACCTTCGATGGTTTCCGCTACGGCGAGCTGATGGAGCATGACGCCATCATTTCGGCGATGGTGAATTCGAACTACGATGCGTCCCGGGCGCCCGCCGGCAAGGCGACCTTGACCTTGTACGGGTTCGGCCCATTCGAGCTTCGCGGCGGCGGCTCGGCTGTCTGGGACGCGCGCAAGGATGAATTCAGCGACTGGCTGCTGGGACAATACAGGCGCTATGTTTCCAACTTGGACGAGAGCAATATCATCGGCCGGCGCTTTTATACGCCGGTCGATATTGTTCGTCACTCGCCCAGCTTCCAGAACGGAGATGTGACGGGCATCGGGAAATTCTTTCACCAGATCGGCGGCCACCGGCCGACCCCGGAGCTGTCCCAGTACGCGGTGCCCGGGGTCGAGCGCTTGTACCTTGCGGGCCCCTTCATGCACCCACCTGGCGGTGTCACCGGTGGCGGGCGTGCC
>MEQV01000252.1:27476-28504 GCA_001770355.1 Betaproteobacteria bacterium RIFCSPLOWO2_02_FULL_62_17 | reverse complement strand
GGGACCAGCAGCACGCCAGAGTTGGCCGCGTGCTGCGCGACGCAAGAATGATCAGGGAGTAGTCAGATGCCCCCGGTAGCGCATCGCATCGACGTCCACTGCCACATCATTCCCGAGTTCTACCTTGAGACGCTGATCGCGTCCGGCCATGGCACCACCTCGGGCGCGAGCCCGGCCTGGTCTCCCGAAATCGCGCTCGGCGTAATGGATAAGTACGGCATTGCAAGCTCGATCACTTCCATCTCCTATCCCGGCGTGCATTTCGGCGACGACCTCGCCGCGCGTGCGCTCGCGAGGCGCTGCAACGATTTCGCCGCGGGGATGGGCGTGCAATGGCCAGGGCGCTTCGGCGCTTTTGCGGTGCTGCCCCTGCCCGATGTCGCGGGCGCAGTGGCGGAGCTCGCGCACGCGCTCGACCAGAGCGGCATGGACGGTGTAGTGCTTCTGGCCAGCTACATGGGCAAGTACCTGGGCGACCCGGGCTTCGATCCGCTCATGGTGGAACTTGACCGCCGCAACGCGGTGGCCTTCGTGCACCCTGGCATGCATCCGTCCAGCTTGCAGGTCGGGCTGCCGTGGCCGGGTTTCGTGATGGAGTTCCTGTTCGACACCACCCGCGCCGCGGTGAACCTGATGTTCAGCGGAGTGATCGAGCGCTACCCGCGGATCCGATTCGTGCTCGCGCACGCGGGCGGCCTGGTGCCGTACTTTGCCTGGCGGCTGTCGGTCGCGCCCCTGATCAGCACGCGCGTGCCGCAGTGGACGCGCGAGAAAGTTTTGGCAGGTCTGCGCCATTTCTGGTACGACACCGCGCTCTCGCCCGGCCCCGAGACCATGGGGTCGCTCACCGCGGTGGCCGAACCCTCCCGAATTCTCTTCGGCAGCGACTGGCCCTATGCGCCCGCGGCAATAACGGCGGAGAGCGTGAAGAGCCTGAACCAAGCGGGTCTGCTCTGCGCGTCCGAGCGCGCCGCGATCGAGCGGGGCAACGCGCTCTCGCTGTTCCCGCGGTTTGCGGGTTGAGGGAA
>MEQV01000252.1:26149-27468 GCA_001770355.1 Betaproteobacteria bacterium RIFCSPLOWO2_02_FULL_62_17 | reverse complement strand
GGGAGGTATACAGACCCACAACTTCGCCTGTTAACACTTGACTGGTTTCGATTAGCGCCGGAACAGCATGCCTATGATCGCCAGCAGGGTACGCGGGCTCAACAGGCGGAATGCCCGGCGCAATTCCCGCGGCGTCAGCACTGCCTTCATCGGCATGGCGCTCATGATCAAGCCGTTGATGACGAGTCCCTCTGGCGAGGATGCGATCGATGTGACTTCCATCAGTTCCGCCTTGTCGGGCGTAAACAGCTTCATGTTATTTCGCCCACGGCCTTTCAGTCGAGACTGATGTTGGCGTCCTTGATGACCTGACCCCATTTGGCACGCTCGCTGCGAAGGTGCTCCGCCAGCTCGTTGACCGAACCCCCGGCGGGCTCCGCGCCTACCGCCAGCAGCTTTGCCCGCACTTCGGGTAGCTGGAGCATCCTGTTTAGCTCCGTGTTGAGGCGGATCACAATCGGCGCGGGCACGCCTGCGCGCGTCAGGATGGCGAACCAACTCGATGCCCTGAAGCCTGGCATCCCGGATTCCTCAAACGTCGGAACATTCGGCAATGCCGCCGAGCGATGCGGTGAACCGATCGCGATGGCCTTGAGACGTCCGCTCCCGATATTGGGGGCCACACTCGCCGTAAGGGAGAACATGAGCTGCACGTGCCCCGCGATGACGGCCGGCGAGGCGACTGCGTCGCCCTTGAAGGGAACGTGAACGATATCAACATTCGCCATTTTCTTGAACAGCTCAGCAGCGACATGCGAGCTGCTGCCGTTTCCGTTGGTGGATGCAAAATTGAACGCGCCCGGCTTGGACCGCAGCAGGCTCAGCAATTCCTTGAGATTGTTCGCTGGCACGGAAGGATTGACCACCAGAACGTAGGGCGGCGCGGCGAGCAGCATGATGGGCGCGAAGTCCTTCTCGTGGTCAAACGGGAGTTGCTTGAAAAGAAACGGGCCCAGCGCGATCATTCCCTGCGAGGCGAGGAAAATGGTATAGCCGTCCGCCGCGGATTTGGCGGCGGCGTGCAAACCGACGTTCCCGCCGGCGCCGGGCACATTCTCGACGACCACGGGTTGCCCGAACGACTTCGCCAGATGATCGGCGGCGACTCTCGCGAGAAAATCAGCCGGCCCACCCGCGGTGCCCGGCATGATCATGCGGATTGCTTTGATCGGATAGGGTTGTGCCAGCACGGCTGCACACTCGAAGGCAAACAAGAACGCTGTCGTCAACAGGAGCGATATCGCTTTCATTTGATTGCCCTCTTCGGTGATTTCAACACTGCGAATGGAGCCGTGGCGCCACAGCAGAATACCACGGGC
>MEQV01000252.1:25944-26080 GCA_001770355.1 Betaproteobacteria bacterium RIFCSPLOWO2_02_FULL_62_17 | reverse complement strand
CGAGCTGACCCAGGCGTTCGCCATCAACGGCGCGTCGCTGGGTACGCTCGCCGCAACTTATTTCTTCGTCTATACGCTACTGCAGATTCCCACCGGCGTGCTCGCCGATACCCTCGGCCCGCGCGTCATCGTCACG
>MEQV01000252.1:24309-25936 GCA_001770355.1 Betaproteobacteria bacterium RIFCSPLOWO2_02_FULL_62_17 | reverse complement strand
TTTCGTCGCCGGCGCCGGTTCGCTGCTGTTTGGCATGGCGCCGGCCTGGGAAATCGCCGCAATCGGCCGCACACTGGTCGGTATCGGCGTGGCCGTGTCATTCATCGCCTTGCTGAAGATCTGCGCGAACTGGTTTCCGGCAGACCGCTTCGCCACGCTGAATGGCATTACGATGCTGGCCGGCAACCTGGGGGCGGTCGCTGCGGGCGCGCCACTGGCCTGGCTGGTCACGCTCGCCTCGTGGCGCTCGGTGTTCGTCGGCCTGGGACTGGTATCGCTGATCATCGGCGTGCTCACCTGGAGCATCGTCCGGGACCGGCCGGAACAGCGCGGCTACGAACCGCTGGCGACTGGAACGGCCACGCCTGCGGAGGTGCCGTGGATGCAGGCGCTCGCGCAGGTGCTTCGCAATCGCGCCACCTGGCCGGGCCTGTTCGTCAATATCGGCCTCGGCGGCAGTTACCTCGCCTTCGCCGGACTGTGGGCCGTGCCCTATCTGCGCGAGGTCCACGGGCTGTCGCGAAGCGTCGCAGCGCAGCACGCAAGCCTGCTGCTGCTGGGCGTCGCGGTCGGCGCATTGATCGTCGGCCTCGCATCCGACCGCCTGCGCAACCGGCGCGGCGTCATGCGCGCCTATACCTGCCTGTTCACCCTGTCGTGGCTGCCCTGGATTTTTCACGCGACGCCGCCGCTCTGGGCAAGCTATGCGTGGTTCCTGTTGATGGGATTGCTGATCCCGGGATTCATGTTGACCTGGACCATCGTCAAGGAAGTCAACCCTCCCGAGCATGCAGGCATGGCGATTTCGGTGGTGAATGTCGGCGTATTCTTCGGCGCCGCCCTACTGCAGCCCTTGGTGGGTGCCGTGCTTGATGCCGGGCGCGCCCGCGGCGACCTCGCGGGCGGTTGGGATCAGGCAATCCTGCTGCTTGCCGGCAGCGCCGCGTTCGGGGCGTTCTGCACCTTGTTCATCCGCGAGACCGGCAGCGGCCGGTGATCGCAGGGCCTTGAGCCGACCTACCGCCACGCCGGCCGCAGCAGGAACGCCATCAGCACGCTCACCACCGCGAACAGCGCCATCGCGGACAGCGCCAGCGACCAGTGGATGCCAATGACGCTGCCGACGATGCCGATGGTGACGCCGCTGAAGGCGCGCAAGCCGCCCGCGGCCATCGAGTACAAGCCGATGACTCTGCCGCGAATCGGGGCGGGCGCCCCCAGTTGCACCAGCGTCTGCGCCATGGCGAAGAACGCCAGCTCGACAAACCCCGCCAGGAACAGCAGCGCCAGTGCGAGCGGGTACCAGGTGGTCGCGGCAAACGACGCCATCGCCACGCACCAGATGAGCGCCAGGATGCACGCGGTGCGCGGCTGGGCGCGCAGCCAGCCGCGGCTCTCCAGCGCGAGGCCCGCGACCAGCGCACCGGCGCCGTCGGCCGCGAGCAGCATGCTGTAGGAAAAGTCGGCCTCGGTGTGGCCCATGCCATGCGCGAATTCGGGCATTTGCGCGTGGTAGCCGCCGGCAACGAACAGCGAGGCGCCGCCCGCCAGCAGCGTCATGGAAACGACGGCAGGCTTGTGGGCGATCTCGCGAATGGTCGCGACGATATCAGCGAGGCCGCGTATT
>MEQV01000252.1:3687-24297 GCA_001770355.1 Betaproteobacteria bacterium RIFCSPLOWO2_02_FULL_62_17 | reverse complement strand
GGCGGCGTGCCCTTGCGGAACTTCGGGCCGTAGGGCGCCTTCCACAGCCACAGGATCATCGGCAGGTAGATCAGCGCGTTGAACAGGATGCCCCAGGCGGGCCCGATCGCCAGCAGCAGCATTGCGCCCACCGCGGGGCCGGCGACGAACCCCAGGGTGCGCGCGGTCGATCCCAGTCGCACCGCGCTGTGCAACTGCTGCGGCCCGACGATGTCGTGGATCAGCAGTTGCGCGCTCGGGCTCCAGAGCACCCCCGCAAAGCCGTGCAGGGTGAGGAGCACCATGGCGTGCCACATCTCCAGGGAATCGGTGGCGAACAGCAGGCCCCAGCCGATCGATACCAGCATGAAGATCGTCATGCCGATCTGGATGAGGCGGCGCGGATCGAAGCGATCCGCGAGCGCGCCCGAGTACACCGAGAAGAACAGAAACGGCAGCCAGTGCGACAACGCCGCGAATCCGCCCAGCGCGGGGGACTGGAATTTCTCGAACAGTATCCAGTAACTGATGGCGTGCTCGATGCTGTCGGCCATCATTGCCAGCGCGGCGGTGTAGAAGTAGGCGCGAAAGCCCGGAAGGCGCAGCGCGGCAAAGGCTTTTGGGGAATCGTCGCTCAAATCTGTGCTCTGAGTGGGGTTAAAGCGCGCCGCGGTCGCGCCGAAAGGGCCGAATGATAACCTACGGACTAGTCACGGCCTCGGCTAGAATGCGCGCCTGTCCCGCGTTCACCGGATTAACTCCAATTTCCATGCTCAACGGATCACCAGCGCTTACCTGGCCGGCACAGGGCGTCACGCGCGTCCCCTATCGCCTCTACGACGATCCGCAAATTCATGAACGCGAGCAGTCGCTGTTGTTTCGCGGCCCCACCTGGAACTACCTGGGCCTGGATTGCGAGATTCCCCAGCCCGGCGATTACAAGCTCAATTTCGTCGGCGCGACGCCGGTCATCCTGTGCCGCGACGAGAACGGCGAGGTGCACGCCATGGTCAACCGCTGCGCCCACCGCGGTTCACTGGTGTGCATAGACAAGCGCGGCAACCGCGAACAGTTCTCCTGCGTTTATCACAACTGGTCCTACAACCTGCGCGGGGATCTCACCAGCGTGGCCTTCAAGCGCGGGGTGCGCGGCAAGGGCGGCATGCCGGCGGATTTCGACAACGCAAAACACGGTCTGGAGCGGCTGCGCGTGACAAGCTTCAATGGCATTCACTTCGGCACTTTCTCGGAGGCGACGCCGCCGCTCGAGCAGTATCTGGGGCCGGTGATGAGCGCCTATCTCAAGCGTGCCTACAGCCGCCCGATGAAGGTGATCGGCGCGCACAGCCAGTACCTGAAAAACAACTGGAAACTGGTGATGGAGAATGTGCGCGATCCCTACCACGCCTCGATTCTGCATCTGTTCTTCGGGTCATTCGGCCTGTCGCGTCAGACCATGAAAGGCGAGGCGCTGCTCGACGATTCGGGCTGGCACCACATCGTCTATACCAAGCGCGGCACCGACGACATCCGCGGCTCCGAGTACGAAGGCAACAAGCTGCCGAACATGAAATCGCACCTGAAGCTCAACGACCCGAAGATACTCGAGGAGTGGCCGGAGTTTCCCGATGGCATCACCAACATGGTGCAGACGGTATTTCCGACGGTTACCTTTCAGCAGATCTCCAATTGCCTGGGCGTGCGCCACATCGTGCCGCGCGGCCCGCACGAAAGCGAATGGTTCTGGACGCTGCTCGGCTACGAGGACGACGAACCCTGGCAGACGAGGATCCGCGCCCGCCAGGCCAATCTGATCGGGCCGGCGGGTTTCATCTCGCTGGAGGATGGCGCGGTCACCAACTTCGTGCAGCGGGGAATTCAAGGGGGCAGGCCGGATGCGATGGCTGTGGTGGAATTGGGAGGCAGTTCGATCGCGTCAAGTGAGGACCGGGTCACAGAATCGACTATTCGTGGCTTCTGGAAGGGTTACCGCGAAGTCATGGGCTTCTGAAAATGGCGACACGAAAGACGGCGGCCGCGACCAAGGCTATCGACAAGACCGAAGCGCGTCTGCGCGTTGAAGAACTTTTGCACGAGTACGCCGCCTGCATCGACGATGGCCGTTACGAAGAATGGCCCGCGATGTTCACCGAGGAATGCCGCTACCTCATCATTCCGAAAGAGAGCCACGAGCGCGGCTACGTCTCAGGCTTCTATCTGTGCGAGAGCCGCGGCATGCTCGCCGACCGCATCCTTTGCTTGCGCGAAACCGCCATCTATGAATCGCAACAGTACCGGCACCTCATCGGCGGCACGCGGGTGCTCGAGTGCAACGCCGCGGGCTGCCGCGCCGAAACGCCCTTTACCGTGATTCGAACCACCCAGGACGGCGCCATGTCTTTATTTGCCGCCGGCAAATATGTCGACGAGGTGGTGTTCGAGAGCGAGCGCGCGTTGTTTCGCGAGAAACTTGTCCTCACCGATTCCACTCGCATCGATATTCTCATCGCCGCGCCGCTGTAGTGGCGGCCAGGCGCCACTGCAGCGCCAGCGCTACCAGCGCTCCGCCAAAGAAAATCAGGCAAACCGAGATCCACCCTGAATACGCCAGTGCCATGCTGGCGAGGAATGCGCCCGTGGTATTCCCGCCCCAGTAGTGGGCGCCGAAGATGGTGTTGCTGCGGTTGCGTGCATCGGCATCGACGCCGGCCACCAGCGTCTGGTTGGCGACGATGGCGCCGCGCTGGCCGCAGTCCATCACCGCCGCGCCGATGATGATGGCGCCTATCCACCAGGCGGCAAATCCAAGGATCGCCAGCGACGCGATGTATACGAAGATCGATGTCACCACCACCGGGAGCGCGCCGCTTTTGTCCATCCAGCGCCCGGCCGCGCGCGAGATGAACACGCCCGCGGCGCCGGGGATCGCCATCAGCCCGGCCTCTGCCGGGCCCATGCCGTGCAGCAGCAAAAGCATTGGTGCCAGGGTCGCCCAGAATCCGCCGTAGCCGATGGCAAGAAAGAATTGCGTTGCCGAGGTCAGTCGCAGATTGCGGTTGGCGCGCAACAGCGGCCAGATCGAAAGCAGCAGCGACCCGTAGCCGATCCTGGTGGTCGGGGCGACGCTGGGCAGGCGCAGCAACAAGGCACATGCCAGGACGCTGAGCACGATCGCGGCGAACGCAAAGCTCCAGCGCCATCCGAAGTAAGCGCCGATCAGTCCGCTGGCCAGGCGATTGAACAGAAATCCCAGGAACATGGCCATCAGCACCGTTCCCACCACTCGACCGCGTTCGTCGGGACGGGAGAGGCCCACGGCGATCGGCACCAGATTCTGGGTGAGGCAGACACAGGCGCCCAGCACGAAACTGCCGGCGATCATGACGCCCAGGGACGAGGCGGTCGCGAGCACCAGGTTCGCGGCGATCAGCACGCCCAGTTGCGCGAGGATCAGACGCCGTTTGTCGACGCGGTCGCCGATCGGCACGATAAAAAGCAGGCCGGCAAAATAACCGGCAAAGGTCAGCGTCGCCACCCAGCCGATGAGCGAAGTATCCACGCCGAATTCCTGCGCCATCGCGCCAAGTACCGGCGAATGCACGTGCATCACGCCTCCCACCGCGAAGCCGGTGCTGGCGAGCAGCATCATCAGGCCGCGTGAGAGGCCGCCTTCGGTTTCGGCCAATTGCCGTGCCTTTTCTGAGTTCATGATTGACGGCCGATGATAACTGCTTTGATACCCGGTGCTTCGTGCTTGGGCGATAATCCGCCGCAGGAAACGGGTTGACACGTGGATGCAGCCCGACCTTGGCCTCTGAACGGCAGAGGCTTAAATAAGTATCGGCGAACCGCCGGATCTCCACTAACAGGTGCAAGGACCAAGCATGAAACTGATCGCCATCGAGGAACATTTCATCACGCAGATGTACAAGGAGAAGGTCTCGGCCAACGAGTTTCGCAATTTCTATCTCACCTCGCGCAGCAAGCAGATCGGCCACGACATCAGCGAGCAAAACGCCGATATTGGCGAGATGCGCCTGCGCTACATGGATGCGGTCGGGGTCGACGTGCAGGTGTTGTCGTTCGGTTCGCCGGGTACGCAGGGTTTCGATGCCGCGACCGCGATTCCCATGGCGCGCGACGCCAACGACAAGCTCTATGAAGCCATGCGGAAGCATCCCGGCCGCTTCGAGGGATTTGCGGCGCTGCCCACCGCCGATCCCGAAGCCGCGGCGCGCGAACTGGAGCGCTGCGTGAAGCAGCTGGGGTTCAAGGGCACCATGATCCACGGCCACACCCAGGGCAGCTTTCTCGATGACAAAAAGTACTGGGGCATCTTCGAAGTCGCGCAAAAGCTGGATGTGCCCATCTACCTGCACCCGACTTACCCGCACCCGGACTCAATAAAAGCCTATTTCGGGGGTTACGAGGAGCTGGCGCGCGCGGGCTGGGGATTCGCGGTGGATACCAGCATCCATTTCCTGCGCATCGTGTTCTCCGGCGCGTTCGATACCTATCCGAAGCTGCAATTCATCCTGGGGCACCTTGGCGAAGGTCTGCCCTTCGCCATGCACCGCCTCAACGACCACACCTATCAGGCGGCGGCCCGTCGTGGGCTGAAAAAGACCCCGCTTGAATATTTGCGCGACAACATGCTGGTCACCACCAGCGGCAACTGGTACGAGCCGGCGTTTGTGTGCACGCTACTGGCGCTGGGCGTGGACAAGATCCTGTTCGCCATCGACTGGCCCTACGAGCCCAATACCACGGGTGTCGAGTTCCTGAAGAAGATCTCCATCAGCGACGCCGACCGCGAAAAAATCGCGCATGGCAACGCGGAGCGGATTCTGCGGATGTAAAACAACCGGGGACGTACCACGGTTTCCGGCGAAAACTGTGGTACGTCCCCGATTTTCCCCACATATGTCATGCCCTGGATTGCGTTTTTTATCCGTTGTTTCCCACCCCATTATCGCGAACGCCCAGCAACTCGTCCGACTCAAAAAAACGTCCCGCGTGGAACAGCAACGGGCTGGTTGTTGAATAGGAGAATGTCAGTACCTCTCCAAGAAACACCACATGATCTCCGGCCGGCACGCGGCTTGCGGTGCGGCAATTGAAAGTGGCGGCGGCGTTGATTAACAGCGGACCATGCTCGTTCGAGACCAGCCATTTGTCGGGGTTAAACACCCGCGGCCCTGATACCGCGAACAGGCGCCCTTCCTCCAGGTGTTCCTCGGCCAGCAGGTTGACCGCGAAATTCTCCGCCACGCGAAACACCGGCATCATGCGCGACGCATTGCGCAGCGACCACAGGATGAGGGGTGGTTCCAGCGACGCCGAAGTAAACGAGTTGACCGTCAGACCATGGATGTTGCCCTGCGGGTCTCGCGTGGTGACGATGGCCACACCTGTCGGGAAGCGCCCGAGCGCATTGCGGAATCCGCGTGAATCAAACTCGGATTGGTTTGGGGTGGCGGAGGCTTTTTCGCTCATTGGTTGGAATCCTTTTCAAACCTTGTGCGTCGTCAATGTGGACTCAGCAAATAATTCTTCGACGCTGACCCTGCGATGGCACACGCCCTGCTCATAGGCGTAATCGACGAAGGCCTGCAGCGTGGTGCGGTTCGGTTCGATGCCATAGGGCAGGTAGTCGTCGCCAAAGACCGCGCGCATGCGGTTGCCATAATTTGTCAGCCAGGGCAGCGGCACGCGCGACACGCCGATCTCCCCCATCCTGGCGTAGGAGCGGCGCTTGGCTTGTTCGAAGGCGCTGTAGAAATTCATCGCCAGCCACGGGTGCTTTTTCAGGATTTCGGTCTTGAACGAAATGACATGCATGATCGGGTAGATGTGGGTTTCCTTGTAATACGCCTCCTCGGCTGCCTGGTAGTCGGGGTAGAGGCGCACCACGCCCTTGCCGAAGGAGTCGGGCTGGCGGGCCGAGAGGATGGCGTCGATCTTCCCCGACAGCAGCAGCTCGGAGAGCGTGTGCTCGCGGTCGATGCGGTATTTCATCCCCTTGGGAAGCTTCAGCTTCACCTTTTCCACGCGCCCGGGCTCGTTGACGCCCGCCTGCACCCATTCGACCGAATTGAGCGGCACTTTCTCGGTGTGGCTGAGAAGGCCGCGTCCGTAAATGCCGGCGGTCTGCGCCCATTCAGGCACGCCGATGCGCTTGCCTTTGAGTTGCTCCGCCCGTCCGATCTTTCCGTCGTCGCGCACGTAGATCATTGAGTGGCGGAAAACGCGCGACACGAACACCGGGATGGCGGTGATGCTGGTATCGTTTTGCGAGCGCATCGAGACGATCTTGCCCATGGACATCTCGGATACGTCCCACTCGCGGTACATCGTAAAACGGTAAAAAATCTCCTCGGGGACCAGATCCAGTGCGGTAAGCTCAACGCCCTCGACCGGGACTTTTCCGGTGACGACGTCGCGGGTGTGGTCGGCGTCGCTCACCGCCAGCGTCAGTGATATTTTTTTCATGTTATGCGGATTGTTCCAGTAACGCCCAAGATTTCCCGGCGCGATCCCACCAGGCGAAGCCGGATTCTAATGGAGGAGTGCAAACAATGAACACCCCATCGAAATCGCCCGTTTTGAATGCTCCAATGCGGGCGGAAGTGGTGGGCAGTCTGTTGCGGCCGGCACGCCTTGTGGAAGCGCGTGCGCTGGCCGCCGGCGGCGCGCTCGACGCCGCCGGCCTGCGCAAAGTGGAGGACGAGTGCATCCGCGAAGCGGTGGCGAAACAGGAGGGCGTCGGCCTGCAGGTGGTTACCGACGGCGAATTCCGCCGCACCTGGTGGAATCACGATTTCATGGGCAAGCTCGGCGGGGTGGAAGTGCGCGAAGATCCAGGCGCGCTGCCCTTCGTGGGCTCCACGGATGTGCGCCTGACTTCGCGCGTGGTTGGAAAGGTGCATCATGCGCGCCCGATCATGGTCGAGGACTTCCGGTTTCTTCGCTCGGTGGCCAAAGTGACCCCGAAGAACTGCCTGCCCGCGCCGGCCATGCTCTATTACCGCGGCGGCCGCGCCGCCATCAGCAAGGAGGCGTACCCGGATCTGGATCAGCTCTGGATCGATGTCGGCCGCGCCTACGCCGAGGAAATCGGGCTACTGCATGCGGCCGGATGCAACTATCTGCAGATCGACGACACCAGCCACGCGTTCCTCTGCGACCAGCGCTTTCGTGCTTCCGTAGTTGCGCGCGGGGACGATCCAGACACCATGCTGGAATTGCTCGCCGATGCGCTGAATCTCGCCATTGCCGGGCGCCCGCCCGGCATGACCATTGCCATGCATACCTGCCGCGGCAACTGGAAAAGCACCTGGATGGCCGAGGGCGGCTACGAGCCGGTGGCCGAGGTGGTGTTCAACCGCACCAGGGTGGACGCTTATTTTCTCGAATACGACACCGAACGCGCCGGCGGCTTCGAGCCTTTGCGCTTTGTTCCCAAAGGCAAGAAAGTGGTGCTGGGCCTGGTATCCACCAAGACGCCGGTGCTGGAGAAAAAGGACGATCTCAAGCGGCGCATCGATGAAGCGTCGAAATACGTGCCGCTGGAGAACCTGTCCATCAGCGGCCAATGCGGTTTTGCCAGCAGCGTGCACGGCAATTCACTGACGGAAGACGAGCAGTGGAGGAAACTCGCGCTCGTTGTCGAAGTGGCCGCGGAAGTCTGGAATTAATTCTAAATCAGGAGCCGGAAATGCTGACTGCCAGCGGATTGAACTTGGGAATCTCGCTCCCACAGAACTTCCCCGAGCGATGCCTGAACATTGACTACCTCCGCGACTACGTCCGCCGAGCGGAAAGCATCGGGTTCGATGACGTCTGGCTCACTGAGAATATTCTCAGTGCTAATTTCCAGCTTGAGCCGGTGACCCTCCTTACCTATGTCGCGGCCATCACCGAGCGCATTCGCCTGGGCGTGGCGCTCGTCATACTCAATACTCGAAACCCTGTGCAGCTTGCCAAGGCCTTGGCAAGTCTCGATCAACTGAGCAACGGCAGGGTATGCCTGGGCGTCGGCCTTGGTGCAGGAACGAATAACTACGCGGCATTTGGCATATCGCCCGAGCGTCGCGTAGCGCGCTTTGAAGAAGGGCTAAAGGTCATGAAAGCACTCTGGACCGACGACAGCGCAGCTTTCAAAGGTGAGTTTTGGCAATTAGATAAGGCGCGCATGGAGCCGAAGCCCGTGCAAAAGCCGCACATCCCGGTGATTTTCGGCGGCCATGCGGAAGCTGCGCTGCGCCGCGCAGTGAGGCTCGGTGATGGCTGGATGGCCGCGGGTTCTATCTCCACCGAGCAATCCATCGATTCGCTAATGCAGATCCGGGGACTCCTGAAAGAGGCCGGGAGCGACGAATCCAAATTCATGCTTTCAAAACGGCTCTATGTCGCCGTCGACGACGACGAGGCAAAGGCGCGCGCGAATCTGTCGGAGGCGCTGTCCTACCAGTACGGCGCCCGGGACTATCAGAGCATAGGCGTCGCAGGCGCTCCGGGGCGCATTGTCGAGGTGGTGGGCAGGATCCGCGAAGCCGGCGCGCGGCATATAGTGCTGAACGTTTTGTACGATCACATCGATCAGATGGAGGCGGTCGCGGCGCGGGTAGTTCCCAAGCTTTAGGCTATTCTGGTTGGATGCGCGCCTCGCGGGTGACTTTCAGCCAGCGCGAGTACTCTTCGCGAAGACGCGCTGTCAGAGCATCCGGCGTACCGGTTTCGATTTCGAGTCCAAGGGCCGCAAGCGGTGTGCGCACCTCCGCATCGCCTGCGGCCTTGCGAACCGTCGCGTTGATTCGCTCGGTTACGCCGCCGGGAAGTCCCGCAGGTCCGAACAGGCCGAACATTCCCGCCAGCTCATAGCCCGGCGCTCCAGCCGCTTCCGCCACAGTCGGTACTTCTGGAAGCGCCGAGGAGCGCGTGGCCGTGGTCACCGCCAGGGCGCGCACCTTTCCGGCTTTAACCTGCGGAAGGGCAATGATCATGTCCGCGATGTAAAGCCCGATCTGTCCCGCGATCAAATCCGTCATCGCCTGCGGGGAATTCTTGTACGGAACATTTAGCAGTCGCACCCCAGTCATGCTGGCAAGCATCTCCGACGAAACGCGCTGCACGGAATTGGAGGAAGCAAAAGTAAGCGCTCCAGGATTCGAGCGCGCATGGGAAATGAGGTCGCGAAGTGTGCGCCGGGGCGATTCCGCCGATACGAGCACAACCTGCGGCAGTACGCCCAGCAGGGACACTGGAGTGAAGTCACGGAATGGATCGTAGGGCACGTTGCGCAGGATCATGCCGATCACCGCGTTGGTGCCATTGGTCCCCACGAGCAGGGAATAACCGTCAGGCGTGGACTTGGCTATGTAATCGCTTCCGATCGCACCGTTGGCGCCGGCCCGATTTTCGACAACGAATGGCTGTCCGAGCAGGTCGCCGAGCCGGCGACCGAAGACGCGCGCGACGTTATCGGTTGCGCTGCCGGCCGCGGCCGGGACGACCACTTTGACTGGACGTGTCGGATAACTTTGAGCGTGCAAGGCCCCCACTGCCAGCGCGAGCGCCATTGCGGATGCAAGCCGTATAGCCATTTTCCCCTCCTTGTTTCCCAGTTATGTGAATCGCTAAGAACTGTCCACCGTGATATTCCCCTGCTTAGCCACCGCCTTCCGGCGCTTGAGGTCCTCCAGCACGAACTGGGTGAATTCGTCCCCGGATTGCACTGCGAGGTCGAAGCCTCTTTCCTTCAAGCTCTTGAGGAAGTCAGGGTCCGTCAGGACCGCCATCAAAGCCTGCCGCAGCGACGACACCACGGCAGGCTGAATCCTGGCGGGACCGGCGATGCCGTACCAGTTGACCGCCAGCAATTGGGGATGTCCCAGTTCAACCGCGTTCGGCACGCTGGGAAACAGATCGTTGCGCTTGCGGTCCAGCACGGCGAGGACTCTTACCTTGCCATCCTGGGCCAGCGGACGGATGGTGGCCGGGCTGACGATGGAGGCATCGATATGCCCCCCACGCAAGTCGTTCAGGACAGGCGACATTCCCTTGTAGGGCACGATGTTCAGGTCCAGTCCGAGCTGCGACTGCAGCAGCGATGCGCCCATGTAGTCCAGGGCGCCGACACCCGACGCACCGATGCGGATGGATCCCGGCTTGGCCTTGGCCAGACGCAGGAACTCGGCGAAATTCGCGACCTTCAACTGCGAATTGACGGTCAGCGCATACGGGGTGCTGGCGATGCGCACGAAGAACGTGAAGTCGTTCTCCACCGCATACGGCATCGACTTGTGGATAGCCGGGAGGACGCCCATGTTTGCGGTCGCACACAGCAGGAGGGTCTGGCCATCCGGTGCGGCTTTGGCGACGAAATCCGCACCTACCATGGACCCCGCGCCGGCCTTGTTCTCGACGATCCAGCTGCGCCCGGTTTTCTTGCCGACCGCCTCGGCGACCATGCGGCCGATGATGTCGTTGGACGCGCCCGGCGTGAAGGGAATGACCAGTCGCGTGACATTTACACCTTGGGACCAGGCAGGTCCCACGGCAGGCAGGAGCAGCGCCATGCCTCCCTGCAGGAAGCGTCGGCGGGAGCAACTGCTCTTGGGCGGGTTGGCTTTTGCTTGATTCATGCTTGTCTCCGTTTGCGTATCACATAGCCCCTGGTGCTATGAGTTCAAAAATTCCAGCACCAGGGTGTTGAACTTGTCGGGTCTTTCCCAATTGATCGAATGTCCGGCATCGCCGATCTCGACGAACCGGGCGTCGGGAAGATGGCTGGCCCAGGTTCGCATGAGAGCCGGCGGCGCGAGCAGGTCTGCCCCCCCCATCAGGATCAGGGTCGGCGTCGTAATGGTAGCCAGCTTGGCAAAGGTGTTGGGCGTCCGCAGCGGTTGCGCCGGTGCGTCGGGCTGCCTGGCGGCGTGTTCCATCTCGTTGAAGTGGCGGAAGCCCTCCGGATTTTCGGCGCGGTACGCCACGCCGACTTCCAGGTAGGGGCGGACCTCCGGGCGTCCCGTAAGCCCGGGCACGGCTATGCGCGCGGAGAAATCCTGCATATGCGTTTCGCTGAACTGCCCGTTGCTGCCGGCCACCACAAGTTTGACGAGGCGCTCAGGCTTCCAGGCGGCGTAGTCGAGTGCCGCAAACCCGCCGCCGGCGACGCCGACCAGCACGAACCGGTCCAAGCCGAGGCGCTGCGCCAGCGCTTCCAGGTCGCCGGCGATGGACCCGGGTTGGTCCCCCTTGTCGGGAGAGGGCATGCTCCGGCCCCATCCGCGACGGTCGAACGCGACGGCCCTGTACCCGGACTGACTGAAGGCCCGCAGTTGGTCTTCCCAGGCATCCACGGTTCCCGTGTTGGCATGCAGCAGGACCACGGGGATGCCGCTGCCGCCCGTGTCGACGTACCAGAGCTTCACGCCGGGCAAGTCCACATGCTGCCCCGGGAACGATGGGTTGGAATCGGTGATCAGGTGGTGGGCCATGCGTTGCTCGTCTGCTGCTAGCGTTTCAGAATCGTGACCGCGCAATTCCCGCCCGCGCCCAGCACGTGGCCGAGCGCGACTTTCGCACCCTCCACCTGCCGCTTCCCCGCCGTGCCGCGAAGCTGAGACACCAGTTCCACGATCTGTCCGACGTGCGACGCGCCGACCGGCTCGCCCTTGCTGATGAGGCCCCCGCTCATGTTCACAGGCGCTTTGCCGCCTATCTCGGTGACCCCTTCATCGATCAGCCGTCCGCCTTCGCCGAGCGCGCACAGGCCCAGGCTCTCGTAGATTTCGATCTCGCAGAACGCGTCTGTGTCCTGGACTTCGAAGCAGTTGATGTCCTTGGGACCCAGGCCCGATCTCTCGTAGGCCTGGTTTGCGGCCACCTCGGTCGGCCCCGGGTTATCGGCCGTCGCGCTCATGCTGTCGGCCGGGCAGCGGAAGTCGGCCGAGTAGCGCGCGATGGTGTGGCAGCAGGCGGCGATCTGTATGGGATTCGCCGCCCCAAGCTTGCGCGCACGCTCGGCCGATGCCACCACCAGCGCGGCCGCGCCGTCGTCAGGCGCGCAGATCTCCAGGCGCCGGATGGGATCGCACACCAGCGGCGAGGCAAGGATTTCCTCGAGCGAGAATTCCTTCTGGTACATCGCATTGGGGTTGTGGACGCTGTTCCTGTGGTTCTTGAATGCGACCTTGGCGATCTGACGCTCGGTGGTGCCGTAATCGTGCATGTGGCGCTTCGCTCGCATCGACCAGTAGGCCGGATTGAGCGACATCCCGAGCTCGATCTGCCAGGCGCTGTAGATCATGGACGGATCCATGAAGCCGCGCGGCATCTTTTCGCAGCCGAGCACCAGCGCGAGGTCGATCTCGCCGGAACGCACCGCGAGCACCGCCTGGCGCAGCGCGGCTCCGCCGCTGGCGCAGGCCGCCTCTATATCCACGATGGAAATGTCGGTGCTTCCGAGACGCCGCAGGATGCGCGCGCCCGAGGTGGCGGGAAGGTACATGCGCGACAGGTAGGCCGCCTGGATTTGGGACCATTCGACGCCGGCATCACGCAGCGCGGCGGCGGCGGCGGCGGCGCCCAGTTCTTCGTAGCTCTTGTCGAAGCGCCCGAACGGATGGATTCCGGCGCCGATGATGACGACATCAGACATTGGCAGCCTCCGTTTCTTCCATCTCGAAGGCAAACGCAACCACCTCGCGTCCGTCGTCCTTGCGCAGGTAGGGCTTGAATCTCAGCGGCAGCCCGATCTTCAGCTTGTCGACGTCGCAATGGATCGGCGCCATGACACGCACGCCCTCGGGCAGTTCGACCAGACCCAGCCCGAAGGGCGCGAAGGGTTCGGGCCCCTTGTAGTTACCGGGCGGGCGATGGCGCACCACGGTGTAGGTCCAGAGGGTACCGCGCGTGCCGAGCGCGATGTCCCGTACCGTTTCCTTGCCGCAATTGGCGCAGAGGGTCTTGCTGCCGAGAGAGGTTTCGCCGCAGGAGCTGCAGCGCGAGCCGGCGAGGGTCACGCGGTCGAGGTCGGAAAGCGGCCCGCTGAAAAGGCCCTCGCGTACCGGCACGCGCGGCGATTCATTCTGTGCAGTCATGAGGCGGCTCTTTCCGATTACTGCAGTTTCAAGAACGGGATCAGCCCGCCCGCGCTCACGATGCCAAGCATGTGCTCGGAAAACGGACGTGCCGAAAGGCTGCGGCGCGAGGCTGCATGGAGCACTTCGCCCAGCGCCAGGTCAACTTCGATCCGCTCGAACGGCGCGGCTATTGGGCCTTGAGGCCGATCGACTTGATGAGCGGAACGAGATCGTCGCGCTCACGCTGCAGGTGAGCCGCCAGCGCCTCGGGTGAGAGCACGGTCACTTCGGCGCCCTGCTGGTCCTGGAGCCTTCTCTTGATTTCGGCAGTGTTCATGACCTTGGCGATGCCCTGGTAGAGCGTGTTGACGATCGGCTGCGGCAGCCGCGCGGGCCCGAAGATGCCGTACCAGGTTCCCGCGTCATAGCCCTTGAAACCGCCTTCTTCGATGGTAGGCAGGTCGGGCAGGAGCTCGGCGCGCTTGCGCGTGCCCATGGCGACGGCGCGCATCTTCCCCGACTTGATGTGCGGAAGCACGACGGAGATGTTGAGCATGGCGATGTCGGTCTGGCCGCCGAGGAGATCCACCACCGCCGGTGCCGCGCCTTTGTAAGGGACGTGGAGCATGTCGATGCCCGCGAGTTTTTTCAGCAGCTCGATCGACAGGTGGCCGATGCTGCCGTTGCCCGGCGAGCCGTAGGAAATCCGGCCCGGATTCGCCTTGGCATAGTCGATCAGCGACTTCATTGAATTCACCGGCAGCGCAGATTTGGCGACAATGAGATTTGGCACGGTCGCGATCATGGCGATCGAGGTGAAGTCCTTGATGCCCTCGTAGGGCGGCGGGCTCATCATCGCCGGCACGATGATGTGGCTGGGCGATCCGCTGAGGAGCAGCGTGTAGCCGTCGGGCACCGCTTTCGCCACGAGGTCCGCGCCCAGCGTGGCCCCGCCGCCAGGTCGATTGTCGATGACGATCTGCTGGCCGAGCAGGTCTGAGAGGGGCTTCGCCACCTCGCGTGCCACGAGGTCGAACGGCCCGCCGGCCGCATAGGGATTGACCAGTCGGATAAGCTTGCTCGGGTACGCCTGCGCCATCGCGCCCTGCGCCATCACCGCGAAGATCGATACACCGGCCCAATGCAGAATTTTCATGGAAGCTCCTCGTTGTTTGTCTACTCGATGGTGATATGGCCGGCCTGAACGACCTTGGCCCATTTTTCTGACTCGGACTGAACCCACAGGCGGTACTCTTCGGGCGTGGACGGCCCGGGCGGCGCCGCAGATTAACAGGAGGGCGGTTGCAAGCGCGCTAGCTCGACGCATTTTACTTACCCCTTGGAGTGTGAAGCCGTGGACCGGCGCGGGCCCAGGCCGGCCAGGATGTCGGGAACTCGCGCCTGGGCGTCGCGAGTTATCGATTCGTACAAGCTGCCGCCGTGCGCGTCTATGCCGACGGTTGCGGGTCCGAGTTCCTCGACGCGAACCTTCACCAGGCGGTAGTGAAAGATCAGGTCGGTCCAGTTGACCGAAATCACTTCCTTCAGCGATTTGGTGAGCAGGGTGCTGCCGCCACCGAGGAAGGAGAGATAGGCGCAGCCTGCCTCTCTCATCGCCTGCACGCTTCTCGCATCCAGGCCGCCCTTCCCGCCCGTCAGCCGCAGACCCAGTCCGGTGATGATCCTGGGCATGTAATCGTTGAAGCGGGTGCTGGTGGTCGGATTGATGTAGAGCACTTCGCATCGGCCGTCCACCTCGCGGCTGTAACCGGCGATGTGCAGCATCGCCCCGCCTTTCAGGTCCACGGGCAGCGGCTTGCCGGCCTCCAGATATTCGATGATGCGCTGGTGGGTCAGCAGCCCGGCGGCCATGACGATTTCGCCGTGCAGATACACCGTGTCGCCCACGGTGAGGGCCCGCACATCGCGTTCGCTAACGGGAAGTTTCAGATGATGAGTCTTGTTCAAGGCGTCCTCGCCCTATTCGATGCGCTCCACGCGCCCGTCGTCGTAGATCCGGGCGCGCGTGCGGCGGTTGATCCAGCAGTTGAAGGTCACGGCGACCGGCGTGAAGCCGTGCCCCGCCGCATAGTTGACATGCACCGCCATCGCCGTGGTTACGCCGCCGGTGCCCATGGGGCCGAAGCCCGTGGCATTGATCGCCTTCAGAAGGCGTTCTTCCATCTCTTCAAGGATGGGTTCGGGATTCCTCTGCCCGAATGGCCGGAGCATCGCTTCCTTGGCGATCTTCGCCGCGTAGTCGAACGTCCCGCCGATGCCGACGCCAACCACCAGCGGCGGGCAGGCCTGCGACCCGGCCGGGATCACGCAATCCATGATGTATTTTTCGATGGTATCGAGCGATGGGAAGCTGAAAATCTGCAGCGCAGCCCAGCGGCCCGAACCGAGCGCCTTGGGCGAGCAGGTGATCTCCACGTAGTCCTCCTCGCCGGCGAGCAGGTCCCAGGTCACGATGGGCATGTCCTTGCCCTTGTGCCCGCGCTCAAGCGTGAGCGGATTGGTGACATGCTCTAGAAGCGGGGGATCGATAGTTCCGCAAAGATCGGCGAATCCGTCGGTGATGGCGCGCTTGATGTCGCCCTCGAAGCGCACGCGGGTGCCGATCTTCACGAAATAAACCGGGATACCCGAATCGGAGCAAACGAAGCGGTTCTCCCGCTCCGCGGTGGAGGCGCTCTTGATCATGTAGGTGAGCGTCTTCCTGCCGACGGGATTCGTTTCCGCGAGCTCGGCCTGCGCGAGCGCCACCTTGGTGTCCTCCGGAATCTTCTTCAGGGACCACTCGTAGAGCTGCGCCGTGACGCGCTTCATCAGGTCGTAGGTGACGGCCATGGGATCGACTGAGGAACCGGCAATGAGGAAACGCTGGACACGCTACACCCCGGCTGCTAATATGTCAATAGTCTATCCTTTTGGATGTCGTCCTTTGATGTCGTCCGCCGAACCGGTCCTTGAGCCCGCCGCGCGCCCGGCAAGCGCCCCTTCCGCTTTCGACGGCAGCCGCATGCCGCGCTACCTGCAGCTCGCGACGCTGTTCCGTCGCCGCATCGAGTCCGGGCACTGGCCCCTCGGCAAGCAGGTGCCCACCGTGGACAATCTTGCGGCCGCATGCGGGGTCGCGCGCGCGACAGTGCGCCAGGCGCTCGACATCCTGGCCGAAGAGAACCTGATCGCGCGCTACCGCGCCAAGGGAACCTTCGTTACACGAGCGCCGGGCGAAGAACTCTGGTGCGAGGTGAAAACCGACTGGTCGGGCCTGCTCATGTCTCCGGAGGGCGCGACCATGGAAGTCCTCTCCACCGAGCGAGGCGTCCAGCCGAAGGCGCTGTTTCATCCCATCGGCACGCCGGCGCCGGCGTACCGGCACTGGCGCCGCCTGCACTGGCGCGGCGGCCGACCGTATCACCTGGGCGAGGTCTATATCGACGAGCGCCTCGCCGGGCGCATTCCCGCTGCGTCGCTTTCCAGCAAAACGTCGCTTCGCATGCTGAAAGATATCCGCCGTCTCACGATCGCGGACGCGCGCCAGACCCTCACCATCGGCACCGCCGACATGGAGCCGGCGAGGCTCCTGCAGATTCCCATCAATGCACCGGTCGCCTACGTGCACCGATCCGTCGCCGACGAAAAAGGCTGCATCATCTTCGTGGGCGAGGGGATCTACCGCGGCGACGTCGTGCGCCTGGACATCAAGCTCACATGAAACTTCACTGGTCTCCGCGCTCACCCTTCGTGCGCAAGGTCATGGTGCTCGTCCACGAGGCCGGACTCGCGCAGCGCCTGACACTCCTCAGAACCGTGGTTGCCATGTCGGATCCGAACATCCCGCTCATGGACGACAATCCACTCGGGAAGATTCCGACGCTGGTTCTGGAGGACGGAACCATCCTTTACGATTCACCGGTGATCTGCGAATACCTCGATAACCTGCACGGCGGCAGGCGCCTCTTCCCGCAATCCGGGCCGGAAAAGTGGACTGCGCTTCGCCGTCAGGCACTCGGCGACGGGCTGATGGACCTGCTGGTTCTGTGGCGCAATGAGCGCACCAAGCCGCCCGAGCGGCAGACCAAGTCCTGGCTGGACGGGTTCGCGCTGAAGATGAATCGTTCCCTCGCCGCGCTCGAAGCCGAGGCGCCGGATCTGGCGCGTGGCTTCGACATCGGGCACATCGCGCTCGGCGGCGCGCTTTCCTACATCGACTTCCGTTTCCCCGATCTCGACTGGCGCAAAGGCCATTCGAAGCTTGCCGCCTGGCACGCGGGATTCGACGCGCGGCCCTCGGTGCTGGCGACCCGCCCGAACCTGGAGGCCGAATGAGCGGAAACCGCGGCGGACCGCTTTCGCATGTCCGGGTTCTGGACCTGAGCCGCATCCTGGCCGGCCCCTGGGCGGGGCAGGTACTGGCGGACTTGGGGGCGGACGTGGTGAAGGTCGAGCGCCCCGGAGCCGGCGATGACACGCGCGCTTGGGGCCCGCCGTTCCTCAAGGACACATCGGGCGAGGCCACCGGCGATGCGGGCTATTTCCTGGCGGTGAACCGGGGCAAACGCTCCATCACTCTCGATCTGAGCAAGCGCGAGGGGCAGGATCTGGTGCGCCGGCTCGCGGCGCGCGCCGACGTGCTGCTCGAGAACTATAAGGTCGGAACGCTCGCCAAGTTCGGCCTGGGCTATGAGGACATGAACAGTGTGAACCCGCGGCTCGTGTACTGCTCGGTCACCGGCTTCGGCCAGAACGGCCCGAAGCACGACCATGCCGCGTACGACTTCATGATCCAGGCGGCATGCGGTCTGATGAGCGTCACTGGCGAGCGGGACGGCCTGCCCGGCGCCGGGCCGCAGAAGGTAGGCGTGCCGATCGTCGACCTCATGACCGGCATGTACGCCGCCGTTGCGGTGCTCGCCGGGCTTTCGCGCCGCGACCAGACCGGAACGGGCGAATACATCGACATCGGCATGCTCGACGTCGGTGTATCCATGCTCGCCAACCAGGCGATGAATTTCCTGATATCGGGGAAGGCGCCGCGACGCGCGGGCAACAAACATCCGAACATCCAGCCGCAGGACGTGTTCGCGACCCTCGACGGACACATTGCGCTCGTCGTCGGCAACGACTCGCAGTTCGTCAAATTCTGCGAGGCGGTCGGCCGGCCGGAATGGGCAGCGGAGGAGCGCTTCAGGACCAATGCCGGCCGCGTGACAAACCAGGCGGTGCTGCTGCCGATGATCGGAGAGTTGCTCGCGACCCGCGAGTCGCGGCTGTGGTCGGAGCTTTTCAATGCGGCAGGCGTCCCGTGCGGCCCCATCAATACCATCCCCGAAGTTTTCGAGGACGAGCAGGTAAAGTACCGCGAAATGTCCGTCCGCATACCGCACCCGGCCGCGGGAAGCGTCCCGCAGGTCGCGAGCCCGATGAAATTCACCAAGGCGCCTCTCGCCTTCGATCGCGCGCCGCCCATGTTAGGGCAGCACACCCGGGAGGTTCTGCGCGAGATCGGCCTGAATGCCGTGCAGATCGAGACGCTCGCCGCGCAAGGCGTTATCTGAACTTTTTAGGAGTCCCGCTTGGCCCGAATTCCCTTTCCTTCCCCGGACACCATGACACCGGAGCAGCGTCGCGTCTACGACGCGGTGGTCGCCGGTCCAAGAGGCGTGGTAGTCGGCCCGCTGCGCGCCGCGCTGCACAGCCCCGAGCTCGCCGAGCGCTGGCAGCGCCTTGGCGAGTACCTGCGCTTCAACATGAGCGTTCCGGCGCGATTGCGCGAGCTTGCGATCATCGTCACCGCGAGGCGCTGGAATAGCCAGCTCGAGTGGCTGATCCACGCGGAAGCAGCGCGCAATGCAGGACTTGCCGAGTCCGTCATTGCGGCCATCCACCGGGGTGAAGCGCCTGCCTTCGAGGATCCCGACGAGGCGGACGTCTACGAGTATGCGCGCGAGATCCAGCAGCGCGGCCAGGTATCCGAACCGCTCTACCGCCGCGTGGCCGAAAGATGGCAGCCGCTCGGCGTCGTTGAGCTCACGGCGCTTATCGGCTACTACACCATGGTGTCGATGACGCTGAACGCGCACCAGATTCCCCTGCCCGAAGGTCGCGAGCCGCCGCTCGAATCGTTGGGCGAAGGGCTGTCGAAGCTCGCTCCCGGGCGCTCGAAGTGACGGCTTTCGACACCGTTGCGCCGCGCATGCCGTCGGTGGCGCCGCGGCGGCAGCTTAGCGGAGCCACCGACTGCCATGCCGACAATCCGGCGGTGCTGTTCGGATTTCCATCTATATAGCCGGAGGCCTTCTCATGAGCGTTCGATGCAACCGGGATCACGAAGGCATTGCCGTGCTTTCCATCGAGCGACCCGAGCGGCGCAATGCGCTGAACCTCGAAGTGAAAGGCAGGCTCGCGGACGAGGTGGAGGCGCTCGCTGGGGACGATACGGTGCGCGTGATCGTGCTCACCGGATCCGGGGGCTATTTCGTCGCCGGCACGGACCTCGCCGAAATGGTCGACATGACGCCGGAGGACCACACGCGGCTCAAGACCGGGCGTGTGTTCAGCGCCCTGCGGCAATGCGCGAAGCCGGTGATCGCCGCAGTCGAAGGCTACGCCCTGGGCGGCGGATGCGAACTCGCGCTTTGCTGCGACCTCATCGTCGCGGGCACCTCGGCACGCTTCGGACAGCCGGAAATCAGAGTCGGCATCATGCCCGGCGCCGGGGGGACCCAGAAGCTTCCGCGGATCATGGGGCCTTATCGTGCGATGAAGCTGATCCTCACCGGCGAAGCGGTTGCGGCGCCCGAGGCTTTTCAGCTCGGCATGGTGTCCGAAGTGGTCACTGACGGCACGGCCCTCGAGCGCGCGCTCGATCTGGCGCAAACCATTGCCTCGATGCCCCCCCTCGCGGTGCGCGCCGTCAAGGAGGTGGTGCAGGCTGGGCAGAACCTGCCGCTGGAAGGCGCCCTTGCCCTCGAGCGCAAGGCGTTCCAGCTGCTTTTCGATACCAAGGATCAGAAGGAAGGCATGCATGCGTTCCTGGAAAAGCGCAAGCCCGTTTTCCGCGGTCAATGAAGAGGAAGGATATTCGATATGAAGATCGCCATCGTTGGAGCCGGCGCCATCGGCTGCTTCTTTGCGGCGCGCCTTGCCGAGGCCGGATGTGACGTAGGAATGCTGGCGCGCGGCGACGCGCTCGCGGCGGTCGCAAGACACGGCGTACGCCTTGAGAGCGAAGGCCGCCACATCGCGCGGCCGGTTCGTGCCTCGGCATCGGTCGAGGAACTCGGCGTGCACGACCTGGTCATCCTGTGCGTCAAGGCGCCTGCCTTGCCGCGCGCCGCGCAGGTGATCGGGCCGCTGATCGGCACGGATACCGCCGTGGTGCCGGCGCTGAACGGCATGCCCTGGTGGTTCTTTCTCGACAGCCCCGGACTCCTGTCGGGGCACCGCCTGGTTTCGGTGGATCCGCAAGGCGTGCTCGAACGCAGCGTTCCGGTTGCCCGCGTGGTCGGCTGCGTGGTGTATCCCGCCTGCA
>MEQV01000252.1:0-3650 GCA_001770355.1 Betaproteobacteria bacterium RIFCSPLOWO2_02_FULL_62_17 | reverse complement strand
CAATCGCATCATCCTCGGCGAGCCGCGCGGCGAAGCAAGCGCGCGCAGCCGGGCCCTGGCTGAAATGTTCTGCAAGGCGGGACTCGTCGGCGAGGCCACCGGCGACGTGCGCAAGGAGGTGTGGGCGAAGCTGCTCGGGAACATGTGCTTCAACCCGGTGAGCCTGCTCACCGGATCCTCCACCGACCGGCTGATCGACGACCCGCGGGTATACGCGCTGTTCGTCGCCATGATGGACGAGGCCATCGCGCTGGGGCACAAGCTCGGCATCGATGCCGGGATCGAGCCGCGTCCGCGCATCGCCAGCACCCGAAAGATCGGCTATGTGAAGACTTCGATGCTTCAGGATGCCGAGGCGGGCCGGCCGGTCGAGATCGAAGGCATCCTCGGGACGGTCGTCGAAGTCGCGCATGCCGCGGGCTTTTCCGCTCCGCTGACGGACGCGGTGTACGCGATGAGCCGCATGCGCGCCGAAGTGATGAACCTGCTGCCGGCGGCATGAAGCTCTACCACTCCGCGCGCTCCTCGGCCGCCTACCGGGTGCGCATCGCACTTGCGTATAAGGGCCTCGCCTGGGAGTCGCGCATGCTCAATATGCAGACCCTGCAGCACGCGGGCCCCGCCTACCGTTCGGTCAATCCGGCCGCCCTGGTCCCCTCACTCGACATCGACGGGCAGGTACTCACCCAGTCGCTCGCCATCATCGAATACCTCGAGGAGACCCATCCGCAGCCGCCGCTCCTGCCCGAGGATCCGTTCGAACGCGTCTACGTGCGCGCCGTGTCGCAGCTCGTCGCCTGCGAGATCCATCCCCTCAACAACGTGCGCGCGCTGGATTTCGTGCGCAAATCCTACGGGCAGGGCGAGGATGGCATCCGGGCCTGGTACTGGCACTGGATCGCCGACGGATTCTCGAAGCTTGAATCGCTTTTGCAGCGAGAGAAGCGCCACGGACGATATTGCCTCGGCGATCGGATATCGATGGCGGACTGCTGCCTCGTGCCGCAGCTTGCGAACGCCAGGCGCTACGCCTGCGATCTCGCCCCCTATCCGACGCTTGTGCGCATCGACGAGGCCTGCCGGGAGCACCCGGCGTTCATCGAGGCAAGTCCCGAACAACAGAAAGGCGAATTCTGGAAGGCAGACGAAAATTAATCACTCGTCCTTCACGCCCGCCGCGCGCGCCAGATCGCGCCAGCGGCGCGCCTCGGCGAGCATGTATTTGCCGAACGCTTGGCCTTGCAGGGTTTCGGCGGGTTCCTGACCCACTTCGATCAGGCGATTGCGAAAATCCGGCGCGCCGGCGACCGCGGCCAGTTCTTTTTGCAAGCGCGCTATCGGCGCGGCGGGTGTGCCGCCCGGCACATAGACGCCGAACAAGGCGCCAAGCACAAAGTCTTCGGCCCCGGCCTCGGCCATGGTGGGGACACCGGGCAGCAGCGGCGAGCGTGAGCTTCCAGTGATCGCGAGTGTACGCAGTTGTCCGGCCTTGACACGCGGTGCTGCGGTATTGATGCCGGTTACGATCATTTCGATTTGACCGGAGACCGCATCCACGATGCCGTTGCCGCCGCCCTTGTAAGGTATGTGGGTGATGTCGAGCTTGAAGCGAGATTTGAACAACTCGCCGATCAAGTGCGGGTTGGAGCCGATTCCAGGTGAGCCGTAACGAAGCTTGCCGGGATTGGCGCGCGCGAATTCGATCAGTTCCTTCAACGTGGTGGCCTTCACCGATGGATGCAGGGTGATGGTATTGGGCGCGCGCGAGATCATCGTTACCGGCGCGAGATCCTTCTCCGGGTTGTAGTTGAGGCGTTTGAGGATGCCGTCGGTCATGCCGAAGGCCTCCGCCGAGGCGAGCAGAATGTTGTAGCCGTCGGGTTGCGAGCGCGCTGCTACCTCGGCGCCCACCGTGCCGCCGCCGCCGCCGCGATTTTCCACGATCACCGACTGCCCCAGCCGCTCGGCAAGGTCCTTGGCGATGAAACGGCCAATGGTGTCGGTGGTGCCGCCCGCGGCGAAGGGGACGATCATGCGGACGGGACGCAGGGGGTAGGTTTGTTGCGCATGGGCGAGTGCCGATGCCAGGGCGATAACCGCGGCGCCGAGCGAGAGCCATGACGGGCGTTTGACAAGTGGTGTCATCGGTTCCTCCGGAATTAATTGGGGTCAGAGTCACATTAATCCTGGGTTTGCACGTATCCGAACGCATCGCCGACTCTGATTAATGTGACTCTAACCCCAATTAAATCACGCCGCGCCGCGCACCACGCGCTGGACTTTTTTGCTCGCGGGTTCGCCGGCGGCGAGGATGGGGGTGGGGATCGGCGTTGTGCTCAAGCGCGGTGTGCCGTGCTCGTCATGGATATCTATCCACTGCAGCCAGTTCTTGTCGTCGCGCGCATCGAAATCCTCGCGGAAGTGGCTCATGCGCGATTCGGTGCGCATTACCGACGCCTTGAGAATGAGTTCGGCGGCGAGGAGCATCGCTTCGGTCTCCTTCATTCGCACCAGTTCATGCGTGTGCGGCGCGGCGCAGGCGGCGAAATCCGCCTTGATTTCCTCGAGGCGCCGTTGCGCCTTCTCCAGCCGGTCGCCGCGTTTCCACACCGATACGTCGTAGGCGAACATGAGTTGTTGCAGGTTCTTCAATGCCTGATCGCTCAGCGCCTGCGCCGCATCGTCGCGCTCGCGGTAGGTCTCGGCGTGCAAGCCATGCACTTCCGCGGCGTCGAGCTTGGGTGCCGCCAGTTTCTGCAGATCCTCGATCGCGCTTTTCCCGGCGGCCCAACCGGTGCCGATGCACATGCCGATATGGAATCCGGCGAAATGGTTGCAGGCGCCGGCTTGCGCAAGTCCCGCCACCAGAAGCCCGGGCACGCTTGAGCGGCATTCGGCGCCGGTGGCAACCCCGCCTTTGGTCATCTGGTTGAGCGCGTAGTAGGGCGCCGAGCCGAACATGTCGGTGCGGGTCTCCTTGCCCAGTTTGCGGTAAAAATATTCCATCCATTTCACCTTGCTCTGGATGAAATACTCGCGCTTTTCCTCGGGAACCCCGGACATGTCGAGGTAAAGCGGGTCGTTGCCCTTCTGCTTTTCGATCGCCATGGCGCGCGCGATGCGCGGCACGTCCGACTCGTCGCCCCACTTCGGCTCATACTCCAGCATGAAGCGTTCGCCCTTGGCGTTGAGAAAGCGCGCGCCCTCCTGAATGGCAAACGCGATTCCCTCGAAATAAAAGCGCGGCGTGCTGGGTCGGGTGTAGGAGAACTCCATGTTGCGAAGCTTTGCGCCCGCTTTGTAGGCGAGCAGGGTGCCGGTGCCGGTGAGGTCGCGCACGAAGCCCGAGCGGAAGGTGATGGCATTGGTGCAGACGATGGTGGCGCGCGCCTTCAGCACATGAAAATCGCCGCTGCGGCTGTTGATGCCCACCGCGCCGATCACGCCGTCGCCATTGGCGCCGCGCATCAGGCCGGTGACGAAAATCCGGTCCAGTACCTGCACGCCCGCTGCCTCAAGGCCCCGGCGCATGCGCCAGGAAAATTCCAGGCCTCCGCCATTCGGATAGAGCACGCGCGTCGCGTCCAGGCCGCGCGTCGGCCGGCGGATGTATTGGCCTTTCTCGTCCTTCGCAAAGCTCATTTCGAAGG
>MEQV01000251.1 GCA_001770355.1 Betaproteobacteria bacterium RIFCSPLOWO2_02_FULL_62_17 | reverse complement strand
CTGAAAGAGCAAGGAGCGGTAGTTCAGTTGGTTAGAATACCGGCCTGTCACGCCGGGGGTCGCGGGTTCGAGTCCCGTCCGCTCCGCCAACATCTGTCCAAGCAAGTCCAGTTCAGCCCTCGAAAGCCCGTTTTCCCTCTATGAGTCAAGGCGCAATGTCTTGACACGTCCAAAGCCGTCCACCACAATCCGCATATAGAACGTGGGTAGGAGCGGGGGTAATGGCGAAGCGCCAAGTGAAGCGACTGTCGGACCGGTTCGTGAAGACCGTGAAGCGACCCGGCTACTACGCCGACGGCGACGGGCTCTATCTGCAGGTCAGCCCGGCGGCGACGAAGAGCTGGATCTTCCGGTACGCGCGCCAAGGAAAAGAGAGAGAGATGGGGCTCGGGTCCGAGCGCGTCTTCTCCCTTGCCCAGGCCCGCGCCAAGGCCGCTGACGCGCGGCGCCTGCTGGTGGAAGGTGTAGACCCCATCGCTGCGCGCGACGGCCAGCGGGCCCAGGAGCGGCTCCAGAACGCGAGCACGCTGACCTTCGCCAAGTGCGCCGAGAAATTCATCGGAGCGCACCAGGCAGGTTGGCGCAACCCGAAGCACGTTGCTCAGTGGGAGAACACCCTCGACACCTACGCCGGTCCGGTCATCGGGCAACTGGCGGTCAAGGACGTTGACACGGCGCTGGTCGTGCGCACCCTCGAACCGATCTGGACGAAGAAACCTGAAACGGCGAGCCGCCTGCGCGGCCGCATCGAGCGCATCCTCGACTGGGCGCGGGTCATGGGCTACCGCAGCGGCGAGAACCCGGCCCGCTGGCGCGGGCACCTGGACAAGCTGCTGGCCGGGTCCCTCAATCGCAAGAACCGTGAGCACCTGGCGGCGTTGCCCTACGACGAGATCGGTGCGTTCGTCGCGGAACTGCGCACGATGGAGGGCACCGCGGCGCGGGCGCTGGAATTTCTGATTCTCACCATCGCCCGTACAGGCGAAGTGATCGGGGCGCCGCCCGACGAGATCGACGCGGACAAGGAGTTGTGGACGATTCCCGGAACCCGCATGAAGGCGGGGCGTGAGCACCGGGTCCCGCTGTCGCTGCGCGCGCTGGAGATTGCGAAGGCGCAGCCAGCGGGGCCTTTCCTGTTTGCCGGCGGCAAGGAGAGGGAGCCGCTGTCGGATATGGCGATGCTCAAGCTGCTCGGTCGAATGGGCCGCAAGGGGGTCACGGTCCATGGCTTTCGCAGCACGTTTCGGGACTGGGCTGCGGAGCGCACCAGCTACCCGCGCGAAGTCTGCGAAATGGCGCTCGCGCACTCGATCAGCGACAAAGTCGAGGCCGCGTACCGTCGTGGCGATCTATTCGAAAAGCGCAAGCGGCTGATGCTTGAATGGGCACGTTTCTGCGATACGCCCAGGCAGGGCGCCAAGGTGACTTCGATCAAGAAAGCCTCCCGCGCGTGAAGGTACTTTTCCTCGATGAGTCCGGGGACCACAACCTGGGGGTGATCGATCCTCAGTATCCGCTTTTCGTGCTCGGCGGGATCATCGTCGAAAAGGACTACGCCGAAGGCGACCTGACACGCGCGGTCCAGGATTTCAAGCGCCGGCTGTTCGGCCGCGACGACATCATCCTTCACACCGCGGACATCACGCGCAACCGCAATGGATTCGAACAACTAAAGGAGCCTGGCTTCCGGGCGCATTTCTACGCCGAGCTGAACGCGCTGATGCGCGGCCTTGCCTTCAGTGTCGTGGCCTGCGCCATTCGCAAGGAAGATCATCTTGCCCGCTACGGCGTGGCAGCCCTGGACCCCTACATGCTCAGCCTGGACGTGCTGGTCGAGCGCTTTTGCATGGACGTGGGCGATCGGGAAGGTGGCGGTGTCGTCGTCGCGGAAAGGCGCGACCCCACTCTCGACCACGAAATGGACATCGCCTGGTTGAACCTGAAGGTTCAGGGCACCCGGTTCATGCAGGCCAAGGACATCGAGAGAAGGATCGTGGGCCTGAATCTGCGCGACAAGACAGCGAACGTCGCCGGCCTGCAACTGGCCGACCTGGTCGTGACGCCGATCGGCCGCAAGATTCTCGGTAAGCCGATCAAGGAGGACTACCGCGTCGTCGAGGAGAAATTCCGGCGCAGCCCGAACGGCAGGATCGAAGGCTACGGGCTGGTGGTGCTACCCAAATGAAAAGAGCCAGCCCCCGCTACGCAGTGACCAGCCCATGCGCGTATTCTGGGCGCTGCCAGTCGGAATTGCAAGCCCGTTGATTCGACCCCGTTGATTTGGCACCGTCCCCGGCGCGGTTCACCGGGAAGCGGCGAACGACCAGAACTATGGACGGCCTGCGCGCGGGTGGTAGCGTGGCACCATTCCGACGAACGGCCTGCCGATAGGTCACGACGGATGGACCCCGGGGCCGACCCTGTGGATTCGTTCCCCGCGCTGCGCGTGGGTTAGATCGAGAGGAAGATGCGTGACATGGGCCGCACGCCGCGAAGCAAAGACCGGCAGAGGAGTCAGCTAGATCCACTCATCCCGGATGATCCCGCGGCGCCGGAGCCGCGTGGAAAGCGTGGTTCATACACTCATTACCTGAAAGCGCGCGCAATCCTTGCTGAACGGCTTCAAGCCAGTCCGGAAGAGATAGCGATATGGGCATGGTTCGGAAGGTCGGTCGGGAAAGATCCGGCGGGAGGAATCGACGGGTATCTGGACCCGGACCAGCATGGCGGCAAACCTCCCCGATTCCATTTTCGGTACGACTTCCAGGGAAATTTCGACTACCTGCCGCAGTTGATGCAATGCTATTTCCGGGCGGACGACCTCCAGTCGTTCCAGCCTGCAGATCGTTACCTTACGTTCGCCGGCGTGGTCGAGCGATTCAAGCGGTTTTGCGGCGAAGAGGAGGGCATCGCGTTGGTGCGCGCAAAGGCTGCCAGCGGCGATCTCGCATCGTTCCACCCCTTAACTGGTGGAACATCCGAGTCAAAGGCGTGGCAGGGCGAAGAAGGATTTCCTCCGCTGGAGCAAGGCATGTTTCTGCTCTCGCAGGTACTCGAAATCGAAGCCGAATGCGCGCCCGATCAAGTGCTGGTATCCCCGTCGCGCACCCGTATTCAGCCCCCGGTAGTCAGCGCAGCAGTGTCATTCGACAAGGAGGTCGCCTTGAGATTCTCCGCGCCAAGCGGGGGTGTGAAACAGGAGTTTGTTCCCCTTACCCGAGAACTTGAAGGATGGTTTGAGAAGCCGCTGACTGATCTTCCGGAAGAGAAGCGTCAAAGAGTTGGTGGCGTTTTTCTGGTGGCCTGGGACCAGTTAACGCCCGAGCAGCGTCGCATTTTCGCTGAGCAGTGGGACTACCAACATGATCCGGCGATTGAAGCGGAGCGCACGCAGGGTTGGGAGGAAGCCATTGTCGATTGGCGCTACTGGGGCCAACTGCCAACCCTGTCGGCTGAGGAGTTCTGCATCCTCCGCCACGTAACCGATCCGAGAAAATTCGAGTCCGAACGACAAACGATTCCAGGCGGAGCGGGCGCGACGCTTGGCCAGCGTGTCGAGGACGACTTGAGGAGAGTTGTCGCTGACTCTGCCGTCAGTGAAAAGAAACGTCTGCCACTCGGCAGATGGGTAAGCTGGGCGAGCAAGGTCGGATTGATATGCCCTGGGTTCATGCGCACGAACGCAGATGCGGCGTCGAAAGACGACGTTACTGAGGGACGTGATCGTCACTATTCGTCGGTGGAAGGCATCACGCCGAAGCAATTCATCGAGAGGTACGCGGCGAATGTGCGCGGAGGGAAACAGTTCCTCGACAAGTGGTTCAAGGGAAAGACCCGAAAAAAAGGGGAGAAGCCAGCCGCGGAGCAATTTCGGTTGGACGGTTCGCGTGGTCGCTACAACGAGTCCGCGATGCTTGCGGCTCTGAAGGAAGAGGGGCGTTACTCTGAAATCGGGCATTGAACTGAGTTGACCCTCCTTTTTGCTGTCGGAAGCGGAACAAGCCCGTTCTTGTCGGAATCCGAATAAATTTTCCGACTCTCTGATAAATAGGCGAAAAGGCATGTCCAGCGGCTAGTCCGTGACAGCGTTTTCCGTGCGAAAAAATGGTGTCCGTCATCAACCAAGGACGGACACATGAAACCAGCGAAGAACGAGAAGAGCACACAGAAGCGGAACAAGACCGCATATCCAGCCGCCCTCCCCGAGAGGGGCTATTTACGACTGGCACAGATCATCGGCGACCCGAGCACGACGCCGCCGACCCCTGCGCTGATTCCGGTCAAGAAGTCGAGCTGGTGGGCAGGTGTGAAATGCGGACGCTTTCCGCAACCTGTTCGGACGCTTGTCGCGCGAATCACTGCATGGCGCGTGGAGGACATCCGAGCCCTGATCGCAAAAGCCGGTGAGTGACGGGCGGGGTAATGAAAAGACGCCGTCCGAACCCGCGGCTTGCCAAGATCCACCGAATCTACAGCGTGGAGGCGGCCGCCAGCATGTACGGCGTACATCGAAATACGGTACGGGCCTGGATCAAGGGGGGGCTTCCGAAAATCGACAAAAGGCGGCCAATCCTGATTCGTGGTCGCGATCTCGTGGCTTTCCTCCAGGCTCGCCGGGCAAAGGGCAAGCGCCCCTGTCAACCGGGAGAAATCTACTGCGTCAGGTGCCGGGCTCCCAAGGTTCCGGGCGGCGGAATGGTCGAATGCGAGTCCTTGACAGAGACCGTTGGCAACCTGATCGGCATCTGCCCCGACTGCCATTCGATCATAAATCGCCGGGTCAGCCTGGCCAAGCTCCCCCAGATACTGGGGCAGATGGCTGTCACGACGCCGCAGGCGCAGTCACACATAAGCGAGAGCCCCAACCCCTCCGTGAACAGTGACTTGCGATAGGAGCATCGGACGATGACGACGTACAACCCCGACAACGAGCGGATCAAGCACCGGTATTTCGGCTTTCTCAAGGAAGCCAAGCGCCACGGCGAGGCCAAGGTGGACGCCGTCGCAAAGTCGCTGGATCGCTTCGAAAGCTACACTCGACACCGCGAGTTCAAGGCTTTCCGAATCGAGCAGGCGATCGGCTTCAAGCGGAACATGCTCAATCAAAAGAACCAACGGTCCGGGGAGATGCTGAGCAAGGCGACCTTGTACGCCACGTTCGCCGACCTCAAGCGATTTTTTCAATGGCTGGCCTTGGAACCGGGCTACCGATCCCGCTTAGGGTATTCGGATGCCGAATACTTCAATCTGTCCCAAAACGACACTCGCATCGCAACCGCGCATCGCGAGCAGTCAGCGCCCACACTGGAGCAAATAAAGCACGTCATTTCCAAAATGTCGGCCGAGTCGGAGATCGGCCGCCGAAACCGAGCCGTCGTCGCGTTCACTCTTCTTACCGGCGCCCGGGACGGCGCCATCGCATCGATGAAGCTCAAACATATTGACCTGGACGCAGCCTGCGTATACCAGGACGCCCGCGAGGTCCGGACAAAATTCAGAAAGACCTTCAGGACATACTTCTTTCCTGTCGGCGACGACATCGAGAAGATAGTCATAGAGTGGGTGACTTACCTGCGGAACCTGAAGCTTTGGGGAAACGACGATCCGGTATTTCCGGCAACGAGGGTGACAACAGGAACCGGGCTTCGTTTTGCGGTGGATGGCCTGAAACGTGAGCACTGGAGAACCGCGGCGCCCATTCGCTCGATCTTTCGCAACGCCTTCGTGAGCACTGGCCTGCCGTACTTCAACCCGCACAGCTTTCGAAATACATTGATTCGGCACGGGCAGGTTGTGTGCCGGAACGCAGAGGACTTCAAAGCATGGAGCCAGAACATTGGGCATGAGGGAGTCCTGACGACATTCATAAGTTATGGCGACGTTTCGACGGAACGCCAGCGCGAAATCGTTCGAGGTCTGGGAACGTCGGAGCGCACCAAACAGTCGAGCGTCGATGAACTCGCGGACGCGATAGCTCTCCGATTGCGCGCATCTGGAAAATAGATCACACCGGGGCTTGGCCACAAGCATTCGGGACAGTTTTCTAGCCCTGGTCGCTCGGCGACATTGCCTCACACCCTGGCAGAGGCATTACACTACGGTCACAACAAGCCCTAATCGCGTGTCCAACAGCGCCGACCCGAGAAGAAATAGGAATGACGACACTGATCGAAAGCCTTCAGTCGAACGTCAGCGAGTGGCGATCGAAAAGCTTCCCACACGGAGAATACCCGGCCATTGCCGAGGTTTTCGAGTGGGCTACAGAGCCCGAGGGCTCAGGCTTCCGCCTCCGAACGCCACAGCTTCGCGCCCTGGAGGTGTATTGGTTCCTGAGATTGAATGAGGGCACGCCCAAGATTGTTGACCTCTACAAGAAATACTTCCCGGCAAATGAAGAACCGGATGCGCTGCTCGATGCGCTAGGCATACCGGCCGCCGCATGGAGGGGTGCGAAATACAACTTCCCAACGCTGTGGAAAAGCATAGCTCGTGACGACGACTTCGTCCGCGAGCACGGCCTTCAAGCACTTCGTGAAACGCTGAATCTCGACTACGCTAGCTATATCCTCGCGCTCGCAATGGGCGCCGGCAAGACTGCGCTCATCGGCGCCATCATTGCCACCGAGTTCGCGATGGCTTTGGAGTATCCCGAAGGCCCATTCGTGCAGAACGCGCTCGTTTTCGCGCCAGGCACCACGATTCTCGGTGCGCTCCGCGAACTCGCCGCTGTCCCCTACGAGCGCATCCTTCCGCCGCGCCTGTTCAAGCAGTTTGCCGCCACGGTGAAGCTAATCTTCACCCGCGACGGCGAGCGAGACATTCCGGTGATCAAGGGCAGCGCGTTCAACGTCGTCGTCACCAACACTGAGAAGATCCGCATCCAGAAGGAAACGATCCGCAAGAGTGACCTCGGCAACATATTCAATCCGAAGAAGGAGGACGAAGCCCGCGCCGAAGTCGCCAACCTCCGCCTCCAGTCCATCGCGAGCCTCCCGCATCTCGGCATCTTTTCCGACGAAGCGCACCACACCTACGGCCAGGCGCTCGACACGGAGTTGAAGAAGGTCCGAAAGACCGTGGACTACCTCCACGCCAACAGTCCGAATCTCGTCTGTGTCGTCAACACCACCGGCACGCCTTACTTCAAACGCCAGCCGCTGCGCGACGTAGTCGTCTGGTATGGCCTTTCGCAAGGCATCGCCGACAACATCCTGAAAACCGTTGGTTCGAACATCCATGCGTACAACTTTGACGGCGACGCCAAGCAGGTAGTCGCCCAAATCGTCGCTGAGTTTTTCGAGAAATACCGAGATGTGACTCTTCCCAACGGCTCTCCGTCCAAGCTCGCGATCTATTTTCCGCAGACCAACGATCTACGCGAACTCCGCCCCACCGTCGAGACAAAGCTCGTCGAGTTGGGCCTGTCTACTGGCCTTGTGCTCGAACGCCACAGCGACTCCGGCGTTGCCGACAAGGACGCCTTCGAGCGCATCAACGACCCCGGTTCGCCGCACCGCGTCGTCTTGCTGGTAAACATGGGCACCGAAGGCTGGAATGTGCCCAGTCTCTTTGCCTGCGCGCTCGCACGGAGGCTGAAAACCTCGAACAACTTCGTCCTGCAAGCCGCTTCGCGGTGTCTGCGTCAAGTCCCGGGGAACACAGTGCCTGCGTCGATCTACCTCTCCATCGAAAATCAGCGCACGCTCGACAAGGAACTTCGCGAAACTTACGGCGAATCGCTCGAAGACCTTCGCCGCCAGGAAAGCAACAGCCGCAGCGCCACCATCACCGTGCGCAAGGTAAAGCTGCCGCCGCTAGTGGTCCACCAACTTGTTCGCACCGTCGTCCGCAAGGAGATGCCCACCGCTGCTGCGCTCGCGCTCACAAAGCCGGCGACGGGCACAGCGCCCAGGCTCGAACGCCTTACCTTCGCCATCGCCCGCCAAGCTGCCACCCGTGCGCTGCTCAAGCAGACCGGCGAAACCATCACGATCGAGACGGAACCCGACACGCTTGACCTTTACACCGCAGCCACTGAACTTGCCGCTGTCTATCGCTTGGACACTTGGGCGGTTCTTGATGAACTCCGTCGGCTTTACCCTGACGCGGACGAACTGCCCCTCGCGCACTTGGCCGACTTGAGCACCCAAATCGAAGCGCAATTCTCGCAATACGAAGTGAAGGAGGAGCACGTCGAACGCGCCCTCGCGCTGATCAAGCCGGACGGATTCACGCGCTCGCTGTTGCCTGACGGCACAGAAACCTATACCGCTGAGATCCGTTACCCGGTGGATCGCGAAAACCTCCTCGCCCACTTTGAAGGATGGCAATCCCGGCATGGCGGCAAATCCGCCGCCTTCGGCTTTCACTACACGCCCTACAATTTCGACTCGAATCCTGAACTCAGTTTTTTCGAGACATTGTTCGAGCACCTCGGTCTCCACCCAGGCCAGGTCGAGGACATCTATTTCACCGGCGCCATCACCGACCCACGCAAAACCGATTTCTTCGTCGAATATCGCGGTGACGACAATCGCTGGCACCGCTATACCCCGGACTTCATCATTCGACGCAAAGACGGCCGCTGCCTAATCGTGGAAATTAAGGGTGAGAATATGCGCAAAGACCCCGTGAACGGCGAGAACGGCAGCAAAGCGCTCGCTGTCCGCCAGTGGGAGAAGCTGAATCCGGCCAAACTCCGCTACCAGATGATTTTCGTAAACGACGATGTGCTGACGCGCGAGGGCAGCGCTGACGCCCGTCAATTTGTTGAGAACTGACCGATGCCGACCGCCAAGAAGTCCAAGCCGACGAAGCCTACTGCCAAACCGGTCAAGGCTGCGAAGGTAGTAGCCGCATCTGTCAAGGGAGGCAAAGCGAAAGCTGCGGAGCCCGCCGCCGCTACACCCGCTCCGGTTCCAACCAAGCCTAGAGAGCAGGTCGCCATCGCCAAGGCCAAGGGCCGCCCGATGCTCTCTTGGGTGGGTAAACGTCCGCTCCGCGCCGTGACCGCGTTTCCCGCGCAACACGTCGAGAGCTTTACCGCGCCCGGCGCGAACAAGGTGCCCGTCGCGGACGCAGCAATCTGGAAAGACTGGCCGAACAAGTATCCACACGGCGGGCTGCTTTTCCACGGCGACAACAAGGAAGTGCTCGCCCATCTCCTCGTAAACGGATTCCGCGGTCAAGTCCAGCTCATCTACATTGATCCGCCTTTTGACAGCGGCGCTGACTACGTGCGAAAGGTAGTAGTACGGGGCCCTAAGGGAGTCACCACGCTAGATGGCGAGGGCTACACTTTCGGGGAGCAGGTCCAATACACCGACATCTGGGCGAACGACAATTATCTCCAATTCATGTATGAGCGCCTGATGTTGATGAAAGAGTTGCTCGCTGACGGCGGGAGTATTTGGCTTCATTGCGATTGGCACAAAAGCCATATGCTGCGGTGCCTTCTGGAAGAAATATTTGGACCTGAAGGCATGCGAGGGGAAATTGTCTGGCAGCGCACGGCTTCACGAAATGACGCCAAATCGTTCGGTCATGTGCATGACACTCTTCTCTATTTCGTGAAGGGTGCCGGCGAACACGCATGGAATCAACCCTACGCTGTTTATGACCCGGAATACCTTGCGCGTTACTACAATCTCGACGACGGCGACGGCCGAAAGTATGCGGCGGACAATCTTACTGCTGCTGGATTGCGGTCGGGTTCCTCAGGTCGAGCGTGGCGCGGATTTGATCCAGGAGCTGATGGGCGTCATTGGAAATACACAACCGAAAAACTCGACGATTTAGATGCTCAAGGCCGAATTTATTGGCCAAAGGGCGGGAAGGGATTCCCTCGGTACAAGAGGTATGCTGAAGAATTACCCGGACGACCTATCTCCTCAATTTGGGACGACATCTTCGTGATAAATAGTCAGGCCGAGGAGCGTGGCGACTATCCCACGCAAAAACCTGAAGATTTACTGGAGCGACTTTTGACCACCACCTCAAACCCGGGCGACTTGGTGCTCGATTGCTTCATTGGCTCGGGCACGACTGCGGTGGTCGCGCAGAACTTGGGTAGGCGCTGGATCGCCGGCGATATCAACAAAGGTGCCATTCAGACGACCACTAAGCGCCTGCAGACTGCCATCGCTGCGCAGATCGCGGCCGCAACGGCTGCGAGTAAGCAGCGAGAGTTGATTGCCAACGAAAAGGCCGTCAAGCCAACGGTACCCGCCCAACTCGGTTTCACGATCCACCGCGTCAACGACTACGACCTCGCAATCCAGCACAACGAGGCGGTAAATCTTGCCTGCGAGCACATCGGCGTTACACGCACCCTGGCTGATGCGTTTTTCGACGGCACGCTCGGCAGCAAGCTCGTGAAGATCGTTCCCTTCGGCCATCCGCTCTCGCCCGCAGACTTGGAAGATGTGAAGCGCGAACTCGACGCCCGCGCCAACGAATCGCGGGACGTGGTAGTGGTGTGCCTCGGCAAGGAACTAGGCGTGGATACTTGGCTGACCGACTGGAACAGGATGCGCAAGCAGGGGGACACTCCCAACAAGATCGAAGTGATCGAACTCCGCAGCGATCCGAAATACGGCAAGTTCATCGCCCACAAACCCGCCCAGGCGCGTGTAAGCATCCGCCGAGTGAAGGTCAAAGACGGCGCCAAACTCCTGGTTGAGGTGAAGGACTTCATCTCACCCTCAATCGCCGAACGGTTGCAGAATCAAGGCGGTCTGTTAGCGCCGAAACTTCCCGAATGGCGGGCGATGGTGGACAGCGTGATGATCGACCCGGCCCACGACGGTAGAGTCTTCAACATCGGCCTCGCTGACGTGCCAGCGCGGAAACAGGACTACGTCTTAGGCAACTATGAACTCCCCGCTCCCAACAAGGAAACTACTGTCGCCGTGAAAGTGACCGACATGCTCGGCGAAGAGGTCATTGTGACAACTGTGGTTTAAAGCATAGAGCTCACTGGACGTTGCTGATTGGAACTTTGCCGAGAGAGAGCTTGGCTTCAAACGTGATGCAACTGCTACACAGGCTTCGATCGTGGCTTGTTCCCCTCGCTACTCGGCAGAGGGCCTTGCAGATCGCGGCCGCAGTGTGCAAGTGCGATTCTGCGCGTCTGACGATTCACGACACGCAACCGGACAACTGCCACTTATACAACGTGCCCGCCGAGCCTTGCTGGTTCGTCTATGCTCCCTGGAGGGAGGGGAAAGACGGACTGGGGCTTCGGAGCAGCCGAGTCATCCTTGTCTCGAAGCGAAACGGCGCGATCCTATTCGACGGTTCCGCACACGACGAGGGATGAGCCCCTTGCATGACGCCGCTCGGCGAACAATGGGAGCTGCGCATTGATGGGTGCGCGTTGGTTTTTTCGGCGCGCCGTTTGTGGGAGCACAGCGAGCTAGGCCAGATCAATCCGTTCCCGCCCATTACACGGGCCAGCGCGGATCAGGCGCAGGTTTTTGTGGACATCGTGGACTGTTCCGAGCCCGTCGAGACTTTGACGGGGCTTACATTGGCTGACCTGTTCGCGGGAAAGCATGGAGGCGTGTCCGAGGCGCTCGTGGGCGAGTTGCTGCCCCACGCAAATGACGCGCCTGCGCGTCGTTGGCTGGCCGGCGTGGGGGACCAACTGCGGCAATTCAGCCAGCAGCGCGCCCGGCGCAATATGCCTGATCCGTTCTTGCCGGTGGATACAGCCAGCCCGCTTTGGTTGAGGGGGCTGCACTGTGCTCTGCCTGAATGGCTCAAGGCTCATGGCACGGAACGGGCATCCATGGCGCAGTGGTCCGGACGCCTTGGGAATCTGGCCAGTAAAGGGCTGCGTGCTGACGAGATGGTGTTCAGCGGTCTGTCGGACAGGTTGATGGACGAAACAGGCACAGCCGTCACAGGCGATGCCATATTAGGTTGTTTGAGCTACGACGCACTGCGCCTGAGTATCGTGCCGGTGATTCGCCCGGCTGGCAGTCAACTGGAGTTTGAAAAAGTTCCGGCCAACGCAACGGTTAAACGGATCAAGCCAAAAATCAAAGCAGGGCTGGTTTCGCATCCGCAATGGCGCGACCGGGTGCTGGGCTACTGGGTTGACGTGGTGGAGTGGGCCGATCTCCTGAGTTGGCAGCAGGGATGGATGGCCTTTACACATCGGGGCCAGCCCATCGTTACTCGCCGCAAGCCTTCAGGATTGTGCGCTAATCATGCGGAAGCCCAGGCGCTGGCAAATAGCCATGCCGAAAAGGTCTTCCCCAAGCTGACGGCAAGAGGTCATTGGTCACAGTATCGCCAAACCGGCGGCAAGCAATATCGGGAATGGCTGGTAACTTTGCCGCACTACGCGCCAAGCTTCTTCTCGAGCCACTTCGAGCATCGCAATGTGTTATTGCATGTTCGCTGTGACATGCGCGAAGGACCCGAAGGCGCCCGAGTATTGGTGCTGCACGAGGTACAAAGTGACTGGGCACAGCAGTCGCGGCGTGCCTTGGCGTCAGAGGCAACTCCGGCAGACCTGATACCCGTACCGCCGTGGCTGCAAGAGTGGCCCGCGCTCGCGCTCAAGTTGATGCTGCTTCATGCCGCGCAGCAGGACGCTATCGCGCTGGCTTGGACCCTTGGCAAGGTTCAGGTTGAGCGCTATCTCGGGCTGGGAGAGGTTGGGTTGCTGGAGCTGTATGACCGCACGCTGCCTGCCGAAGCGACTCGCCTCCTTCGGCCTTATGGCAGAAAATGCGAAACCATCGAGTTGTTCCAGCCGACCAATTTCTACATCGAACCTGCGGACATCGGTTACGAAGTCTTCGACGAGGCGAAGCAATCCGTAGGCAAGGCGGCAAGCTGGGAAGAGGCACAGGCCCTGTTGCCGGATGGTGCCCACGAAGTGCTGAAGCCCATGCATGGTGTCCGGTTGGATGCGGACTTGCGCCATCGGCTGCTCGCCAACGGCTTCTACGCTTGGGGTGGGGGGATTCGGTAGCGGCGTGCCGTGCGGCAGAGTGGCCTGCCGCCCAGCGAACTACAATCTGGTCCCAAGCACCGTACCGAGAGAAACGCCACTGAAACTGACTCTGAATTCAGGCCGGGTAATCTCGTTGGGGGTGCTGTGCCAGGACCGCACTTATGAGGGCCACCTGGCCGGATACCCGCACAAGCGCATGAATGATGAAACCATCGAGCGCCTTTTGGCTAAGGCCCCGAAACTTACGTCCGATCAGGGGAAGCCGCTGCTGATTGATCCAGTGATCTCAGTGAGGGACCGCGGCGCGAGGGCGATCATGGGACCGGAGGAGCGCTTGCCCGAGGTTGCCTGCGTGGCAAGATTCGATTCGAATGCCCTCGCCAAAATTGGCTCGGAGCCTTACTCATCCCTCACGATTGTCTGGTTCCAGGAAGCATTCGGGGTGCCAACCGACGCGACTATCCTTGAGCAGATCCGGGCGATCGATTGGGAAGATCGGGCAACGGACTGGTGCTGGTAGGGCGGTACGGCCTAGACTGGCCGAATGAGTTCCTCGTCGTCGGTCTTCGCGCTGTTCAACCGCGTGCTGACACCGGTGGTGCGCGTACAGGGCGGCACGGTATCGATCAACTGAATCACGCAGGGCGCGGAAAACGCGCCAGGGTTTCGCCGCCCTGCGGGCCGCTCGGAGCATGTACTCGCCAGCAACACGTATATGAAATCCCATTGGCGGCAATCGGGCGGGCGATCCGCTCTCGTGACGGTCGCGTAGTTCGAGTACAGGGCAGGCAAGCGTACCGGGTTGCCGGTGGTGATAACATTCGCATGCGCGCCGCGGAGTGCCTGATCCGTGGGTAGGAACGGGGGTAGGCGAGCAGAGATTGAGACAAGCCCTTTAATTTCAGGCCATTAACGAGTATTGCGGCGGTCGTCCGCTCCGCCACGCTTTTCCCGAAGGCGCTTTCTCGTAGGTCCTTATGTTCGATGCCGTCCAGAAGAACAAGCGCCTTCTCCAGGTCGTCCTCGCGATCATCATCATCCCGTTCGCCTTTTTCGGCCTGGAGTCGTACACGCGCTCGATGCGCGGCGGCGACGACGTGGCGAGCGTCGACGGCATGGCGATCTCGCAGCAGGAGTTCGGCGAGAGCCTGCGCCAGCAGCAGGAGCGGCTGCGCGCGGTGCTCGGCAAGGGCTTCGACGTCGGCGCCCTCGACACGCCCGAGGCGCGGCAGGGCCTGCTCGATTCCCTGGTGTCGCAGCGCCTGGTCTCGTCGGCTGCGTTCAAGGGGAACCTCGCGGTGAGCGACGACAGCCTGCGCGAGGCGATCCTGGCCATTCCGGCCTTCCAGCGCGACGGCCGCTTCGACGATGCGATCTACCGGCAGCTGCTGCGCGCGCAGGGGATGAGCGAGCAGGTCTTCGAGGCGCGGCTGCGCCACGACATGACCGTGGGGCAGCTGACGCGCGCCATCTCCGAGACCGCGATCGCTTCGCGCGCGGCCGCGGAGCGGCACGCCGAGCTGGAGGGCCAGCGGCGCGAGATCGCCGAGGTGCTGATCCCGCTCGCGCCG
>MEQV01000250.1:3643-5001 GCA_001770355.1 Betaproteobacteria bacterium RIFCSPLOWO2_02_FULL_62_17 | reverse complement strand
CTCGGCCTTGAGGCGGTTGCTGAGGTTGTGGATGGGGCCGCGTTCCTTCCAGTTCGCGATTTCGGCTTTGTCGCGGTACAGGTCGGGGTCGAACATCGAATGCGCCCGGTAACGGTAGGTCTGGAATTCGACAAACACCGGTCCCCCGCCGGCGCGCGCGTGCCCGATCGCATCGCGGGCCGCCTTGTGCGCGGCGATCACGTCCATGCCATCCGCCTTCATGGTGCTCACCTTGAACGCGGCGGCCTTCGCGCACAGGTCGGTCTGCGATTCCGAGCGCGCCAATGCCGTGCCCATGGCGTAGAAATTGTTCTCGCAGAAGAACGCCACCGGCAACGTCCACAGCGCCGCGAGATTCATCGACTCATGGAACGCGCCTTCGGCCATCGCGCCTTCACCAAAGAAAACTGTTGTCACCTGTTTTCCGCCCTGCATCTTTTCGGCCAGCGCCAGGCCTACCGCGAGCGGCAGGCCGCCGCCCACGATCGCATTGCCGCCGTAGAGCCGCGTCTTCGCGTCGAACAGATGCATCGAGCCGCCGCGCCCGCGCGAGCAGCCTTCGCGCTTGCCGTACATCTCGGCCATGATCGCTCCGGCGGGGATGCCGCGGGCGAGCGCATGGCCGTGCTCCCGATAAGTGGCGACGATGTTGTCCTCGGCGCTGAGCGCATGGATCGCGCCGACGGCGACCGCCTCCTCGCCGATATACAAGTGCAGGAAGCCGCGGATCTTCAGTTGGCCGTAGAGGTCGGCGCAGCGCTCCTCGAAGCGGCGGATGCGCACCATGTCGCGCAGCATCGTCAGCGCAAGCTCCGTCGGAACGGTGACGGGTTTGAGTTCGGCGGGTACTGGCTCGCTCATGCTCCGGCCTCCAGTGTGGATGTGTCGCCCTCGGGCAGTCCGAGTTCACGCGCCTTCAGCAGCCGCCGCATGATTTTGCCGCTGCGCGTGCGCGGCAGCGTCGGCAGAAAGGCAATTTCCTTGGGCGCCACTGCGGCGCCAAGGCGCTTGCGCGCATGGCCGAGGAGTTCGAGCAGCAGGTCGTCGCTTGCCTCGAATCCGGCCTTGAGCGAAACGAACGCCTTCACCGTCTCGCCCACCACCGGGTCTGGCTTGCCGATGACACCGGCCTCGGCGACCGCGGGATGCTCCATCAGCACGCTTTCAACCTCGAACGGCCCGATCAGGTGGCCGGCGGACTTGATGACGTCGTCGGCCCGGCCGACAAACCAGAAGTAGCCATCCGCGTCGCGTTTCGCCAGATCGCCGGTGAGGTAGTACTGCCCGGCGAAGCACTTGCGGTAGCGCTCTTCCTGGTCGAGGTAGCCGCGGAACATGGAGGGCCAGCCGCTGCGCAG
>MEQV01000250.1:2303-3497 GCA_001770355.1 Betaproteobacteria bacterium RIFCSPLOWO2_02_FULL_62_17 | reverse complement strand
CTGGCGACGAAACGCAGCGCCGGGTGGCGGTATTTCTGCGCCAGATCCACGCCCGCCTTCATCAGCATCCGGATCGCGGTTGGCGCGGTGTACCAGACGCTCACCTTTTCCTCCTGCAGCAGCCGGTACCAGCGTTCGGCGTCGAAATCCGCTTCATCGATGATGCTGGTCACGCCATGCAGCAGCGGCGCGATGATGCCGTATGAGGTGCCCGTCACCCAGCCGGGATCGGCGGTGCACCAGAACAAGTCGTCAGCGTGCAGGTCGAGTGCATACCGCCCGGTCGCGTAATGCGTCACCACCGCGCCATGCGCGTGCATCGCGCCCTTGGGCGTGCCGGTGGTGCCGCTGGTGAAATGCACCAGCGCGAGGTCATCGGCCGAGGTGCGCTCGGTCGAAAACTGGTCGGACGCGGCCTCCATAAGGGTCGCCAGATCACGCGTGCCGGGAACGCTGGTGCGCGCGTTGTTGTCGCCGATGAGCAGGATGTGCTCCAGATGCGGCAGTTCGCGCGCAATGCCGGCCACCTTGCGCCGGTAAAGCGCTTCGCTGGTGACCAGCACGCGCCCTGCGCCGATCGCCAGGCGCGTCTTGATCGGCTCGGGTCCGAAAGCGGAAAACAGGGGCGTCACCACCGAGCCGTTCTTGAGTGCGCCCAGCGCGCCGATGTAGAGCTCCGCAACCCGGCCGGCAAGCAGGAACACCCGGTCGCCGCGCCCGACGCCCAGGCCGCGCAGCGCATTCGCAAAGCGATTCGTCGCCCGCGCCAGCTCCGCAAAGCTGATATCGCGCCGGCGGTTGTCGCGCCCGATGAAGCGGAAAGCGGTGCGCTCGCGCGTCGGCGTGGCGAGGTGGCGGTCCACCGCGGCGTAAGCGATATTGAGTCCTCCGCCCGGCATGGTGCCCAATTCGGCGCGCACCCGCTCCCAGGAGAAACGCCGGCACTCAGCCTCATAGTCGAGCAGATTGGGCTGCGGCTGCAGCGCTTGCGGCGATTTGCGGATGATCGAGGCTCGCATCGTTCCTCTTCGTCTGTTCAGCGATATTCGGGCTGATACATGGCGGCGCGTATCGCTGCCTCGAGGTCGAGGGGACGGCGACCGGCCGCCAGGCCTGTATCGAAAGCCACCGACGCGACAGCCGCCGCCACCGAAACCGCCACTTCGCGCATCTTTGTCTGCGGCGGGAACACGC
>MEQV01000250.1:0-2294 GCA_001770355.1 Betaproteobacteria bacterium RIFCSPLOWO2_02_FULL_62_17 | reverse complement strand
TCAGATCCTCATCGGTGACGGCATCCGCGAGCGCATGGGCGGCGGCAAGAAACATGGAATCGACGACCCGCTTCGCCCCGGAGAAAATCAGTCCAAGGCCGACACCTGGGAATATGTAGGAGTTATTTGCCTGCCCCGGGGTTTGTGTGCGGCCGTTGACGACGACGGCATCAAAAGGGCTCCCGCTCGCAAAGATCGCCCGGCCGCCGGTCCACGCGTAAGCCTCTTCGGCGGTGCATTCCGATTTCGAGGTCGGGTTGGAGAGCGCGAACACCACCGGGCGTTGCGCGGCCTGCGACATTGCCTTCAATACCGCCGGCGTGAACAGGCCGCCCTGACCCGACGCGCCGATCGTCACCGTGGGCCGGAACGCCGCAATCACCGCGGCGAGGTCGGCCTGCGGTGGGAAGTCCTGCGCGACCCGGCGTTTGTGTTCAACGAGATCGGTGCGGCTGGCGACGACGGCACCTTTCGAATCCATGAACAGGCACCGCAAGCGCGCTTCGGCTTCGTTCAGACCCTCGCCGCGCATCGCGGTGACCACCATCGCGCCGATACCAAGACACGCCTGGCCGGCGCCCACGAAAAGGATGCGCTGATCCGCGAGCTTACGGCCGGTAATCCGGCCCGACGATAGCAGGCCCGCCAGCCCCATCGCGCCGGTGCCTTGCACGTCGTCGTTAAAGCAGCAGAGGCGTTCGCGATAGCGCGCGAGCAGTCGATGAGCGTTGGCGTTGTTGAAATCCTCGAACTGCAGCACCGAGCCGGGAAATACCTTCTGTGTCGCGGCGACGAACTCCTCGAGCAGTTCGTCGTAGAGCGGCCCCGTGAGGCGCGGCGCTCGGCGGCCGAGATAGAACGGAGCGTTGCGGACGCTCTCGGTATCGGTGCCGACATCGAGGGTTACGGGCAGGCAACATTCGGGCGGTACGCCGGCGCAAGCGGTATACAGGGCGAGTTTTCCGATCGGTATACCCATGCCGTTCGCGCCCAGGTCGCCCAGACCGAGAATGCGGCCGCCGTCGGTGACGACGATGATGCCGATATCGCAATTCTGCCAGTGCGAGAGCAGGGCGGCGATTCGGCCGCGGTCTCCGGGGGTGATATACAAACCGCGCGGCTTCGCGTAGCGGCGGCTCCACTCCAGGCAAGCCTGGCCGACCGTCGGCGTATAGACGATGGGGAGCAGTTCCTGCAGGTTATCCAGCAGGACCCGATAGAACAGCGTTTCGTTTTCGTTCTGCAGTGCGCAGAGGTACAGGTACTTTTCGATCGAGGCGGGTTTCTCGCGCAGGTTCTCAATGACGCGCGCTGCCTGCTCCTCCAGCGATTCGACGCGCGGCGGCAGCAACCCTGTCAAGCCGAGGTGTTCGCGTTCACGCGCAGTGAATGCCGTGCCGCGGTTGGCCAGCGGCACGCGCAAAACGGCAATTCCCGGAGCGTGGTCGCCTTGTTTCATGGCCTTCCCTGCATTTACGCGGGCCTGGTAAAACCGGCCCGCGATGTGCCAATTTCCGGATTAGTATGCACGCGAGCGCAGGAGGGGGGCTTGAGATAACGCAAAGACCGTTCGTACTGCGGATGGGCACCCGATACTTGACGGTCGAGTTGTGCCGCACGCTAAAGCGGCTCGGCATCAGTCTGCGAAATATACGAAGTCCTTCGCGCGTCGGGCGGCGGCGGGCAGCACCCCGGCGGTGCCGCCCGTTAGATCGCCACCGTTTACAGGCGTGTCTTACGTTACTTTGACTTCGATCTTCTTCTCCGGTTTTTGCGCTTCGGGTTTCTTGGGAAGCGTTACCGTGAGCACGCCTTTTTTGAAGTTGGCCACAATCTTGTCGGAATCGACACCTTCCGGAAGACGGAAGCAGCGTTCAAAGGAGCCGAATTTTCTTTCGCTGAGATAGTAGTCCTTCTTTTTTTCCTCCTTTTCTTCGTTCTTTTCACCTTTGATCATCAGGTCGCCGTTCGAAATCTTGACTTCGATGTTCTTTTCATCGAGCCCCGGCAGTTCAGCGGTCATTTCGTAGGCCTTGTCTTTCTCGACGATGTCGACGGCCGGCGCGGAGCTGAAAGTTACATCGCGCTGCCAGAACGGTTCAATGTCAAAAGCCGAGCGGCGCAACGGTGTGCGCCAGAAACCCTGGTCGAAGTCCTCGAAAAGGCGATCGACTTCACGGCGCAGGCTCGCGAAAGGTTGCCAGGCCTGCAACGCGCCGGCCTTTTCTTCAGGCTTCTTTTCCTCGGTCTTCACGGGAACTTTGCTTGCACGTTGGTCCATGATTGAGTACTCC
>MEQV01000249.1 GCA_001770355.1 Betaproteobacteria bacterium RIFCSPLOWO2_02_FULL_62_17 | reverse complement strand
CTCGCCCCTTTTCAATTTTTCACGATGCGCCGGCGCAGCCGTGCCGCCCATTCTTCCTGCGTGCAGAAACTGGGATCGCCGCGGATCTTGGCATCCGCGCCGGCACCTGTCAGGCGCCGTCCCATAGTCGTTTCGACGCGATGCGCGCCCCGTCGCCCAATGCCTGCAGTTTCGCCCAGGCCACCGTCATCGGGATCTCGGTGTTGCCCGCCACGGAGGCAAAACCGCAGTCGTTGCCCACCAGGATATTCTCGCGTCCTGCCGCGCGCGCCCAGCGCTCGATATGGTCGGCCACCACTTCGGGGTGCTCGATCATGGCGTTGGAGTGCGTCACCACGCCGGGAATCAGAATCTTGCCATCGGGGATTTTTACTTTCTGCGGCACGCGCCACTCATGCTCGTGGCGCGGATTGGCCGCTTCGAAAGAGTAGGACTGCGCCTTGATGCGAAAAAAAATATCGATCACGTCCTGCAGTTGCAGGTCGCTCACCCGCGGGCCGAAATTGACGCCGTAGCAGGTATGGAAGCGGATGCGATCCTCCGGCAGGCCGCGCAATGCGTGATTGAGGTGCTCGACCCGGCCCTCTGCCCACTTGCGATAGTCGGCGAGGCTCATGCCTTTTTTGGCGTCCCAGGAACTCACCAGGTGCGGGAAATCGATCTGCACCAGGAGATTCGCTTCGAGGATGATTTTGTACTCTTCGCGCACCGCCTCGCCGTAGGCCTCCAGGTACTCCTCGTTCGAACCGTAATGCTCGTTGGGAATCAGGGTGAACGGCGCCGAGGACGGCACGAAGCCCTCGTCGGCGCCGGCGGCCGCAATGCCCGCCTTGAGGTTGGCGATGTCGCGGCGGATCTTGTCGTGGCCGACATAACTGATCGGGCCGACGCATGCGAGCGGCGGCAGGCGCACGGCGTTCTCGAACGGATTGTGCTCGAGCACATACTTGTAAAAATCGGGAAACATCTCGGCATCGCGTCCGGTGGTGCCGATCGGCCCGGTGGGCACCGGAATGCCGCCCGGCGGAATGCGCGCCTCGAAACCCGCGAGCCGCTCGCCGATGTAGCCAAGGAAACTGGGCTTGCTGCATTCGCCGTCGCTCACCACATCGATGCCGCATTGCTTTTGCCGCAGCACGCTTTCGGCCACGCAGCGCGTCAGCGCCGCTTCAAAGGCCCTTTGGTCGTAAGGCTTGCCCGCCTCCTTCAGGCGCAGGGTATCGAGAATCTCCGGCGGCCGCGGCAGGCTGCCGGTATGCGTGGTGCGGATGCGGTCGGTGCTGCGTTTCATACCCTGATCCTCGCAATGACTGAAATATATTCCGTTTTGAGATGAAAATTACCTTGAAACCACAGTCAAATAATCGTTACGCCGATCCAATTCATTGAAATTCAGGCTTGCCCCCGGCACAAAGCGATGGCAATAGGGGCGCTATTCACGCACCGGCCGGCCAATATCCGAGATCGCGCGCAATTGATTGTCCACCGAAACAGCGCCCGGCACGCTTGCCGCCACGCGCCCGGCATTGGCGCGCTCTGCCGGATTGGCGACCATGCCCAGCAGGGTGACGCGGCCCAACTTCACTTCCACCGGAAATTCCAGGGCGCGCGTCGCGGCATCGGCGCGCAGTGCCGCGACAACCTTGGCCTGCAGGGTGATATCGGAGAGCACCTGGCGCGAGCCTTCAGTTTCGCGAAAGTGCGGGTCGCGCGCGAGCCACAGCACCTCGTCGGCGCATTGCGCCACGCTCATGCGCTCGGTGTTCAGGGTCAGTTCGTAGTTCTCCGGCTGCATCCAGTCCACGCCGAAATGCCGTTTGGCGATGGCGCTTTGCGCCTCGTCGTTGATGCGGATCTCCGCGGCCACGGCATCGCGGTCGGTGCTTTGCAGCCGCTGCATCATGCGCTCCACGCGCAACTCGAAGGGCGCGCATATCCGCACCCGGATGGAATGGGCGACCGGCCGCAGGAGGTGCGCCGCGCCCCAGCCGCGCAGTATCGCGCCCTTGCAGGCGGTCTCCAGGATCTCTCCGGCGGTGAAAATGGACAGGCTGGTCTTGTCGGCGGTCAGTTTCTCGAACAGGTTCGCCTTGCCGTCGAGCAGCCGGATCACGTGGCTTTTTCGCAGTCGCATTTTGTCGGCGAGGTTCTCGATGATCTCGTGATATACCAGCGGCACGCGCAGCTCGGATTCCAGGATGCGCGCCACATCCATTCCCAGCGATCCCATCTCGCGCGTCATTGCGATCAATGCCATGTTTGCCTCCCCTGTTCGGAACCGACCGAAAGCCAGGCAAATGAATCCCCGGAAACTGACGGAACGGCCGGGGAATACTACCGCCAATCGCGCCATTGGCTGCAAGGGCCATGGGGTCAAACGCTCGGGGCCAGGTCGTGCATCGAGGCAAACGGGCCAATACAAGACCCGACCCCTCGTTGGGCAGGAATCGGGGTCAGGTCTTGCCTTGATGTATATGTGGCAACACAAGACCTGACCCCGAAGCGGGTGTCAGCAGGGTTGTCATCTGCTCGAAGGGCAGCGGGCGGCTGAAAAGGTAGCCCTGCATCTCGTCACAGCGCAGCAGGCGCAGCATCTTCGCCTGGTCTTCGGCGTCCACCCCTTCGGCGACGACCTTAAGCCGCAACGAATGCGCCAACGAAATGATGGTTGAAACGAGTGTCATGGTGTCCGGGTCGTTCAGCATGGTGATGACGAACGAGCGGTCGATCTTGAGCGTCTGCGCCGGCAGCTTTGCGAGGTAGCCCAGCGAGGAATAGCCGGTGCCAAAATCGTCGATGGCGATGCTCACGCCGAGGTCGCGCGCGTTCTTCAATTTCTCGATGCTGTCCTGTACATTCTCCATGATCAGGCTCTCGGTGATCTCAAGATCTATCCCGGGGGGCATCGCGCCGCGTTTGAGGGCTGCTTCCGGCACGGCGAGAAAATCCCGCCGGCGCCTGACACCCCGGCATGGACGACCTCGCGGCGACGCGCGTGCCGAAGTCGATTGCGCGGACCGCGGCGATCCCGGTGATCGCGATTACTTCCTTCGCGAGCGCGCATCCCGAAGCCGACTCGATCGCCGCCGGCGCCCACCTTGCCAGGCCGTAGCACCACAAGGATTTCCTCGATGCCGTGCGCGAGGTGATCGGGAAAAAAGGGTCAGGAGTTTTTTCCGGCGCCGGGCGGCGACGCCGGCGGCGCTGCCTTTAGCAACGCCACCGCCAGCGCGCGGCATTGCGCCTGCACGGCGTGCCAGTGGTTCCAGGGGGCGATAATGCCCTTGTACTCGCTCAAGTCCACCTCGGTGAGGTCGTAGGGGTCTGGGTTGGCCAGCTTGACCGCGAGGCTGACCAGCATGTCGCCGCCCTCGCCGGCGAACTGCGCGTACAGATCGCTCATGCGGCCCAATGCCTTGGTGCTGTCCCGCAGGCCCAGGTGATGCGACAACGCGGCGACATCAAGGTAATCGCGGGTGGCATTGCGTTCGACGACGAGGAACGCCTTGATTCGCAGCATCTCTGCGACGGTTGGAATTCTGAGCTTGGCGCCATTCTTCAAGCTGATACTCGTCGTCTCGAGCGGCTGCGAGCGGCGTTGATTGCGCAAGCCGGCGTCGATGCCGTGGATGCCGCCAAGCACCAGTTTTCCCCTGACGCGGCGTTGCGTGCGCCAGCCGGCGATGGACTCCAGCGCGGCGATCGCGGCGCCGTAATTCCGGCCCAGATCACGGATTACGTGATCGTGGTCGAACGAGATGCGATGGCCGGCATGCAGCGCCGCCGCCGTGCCGCCCACGAGCACGGCGCCCGGCACCTCGGTTTGCAGAATCGCCGCTTGCGCGAGCAGGGTCTCCCAGTCGGGTACCGCCGGTTTTCTAGCCACTCGCGGCTTCCCCGCGGTTCGGTCCGCGCAGGAGCTTTGGGAGCAGCGTGGCGAACGCTCGCGCCCTGGCGTCGTGCTTGCCCAATGCCGCCGCAACTTCGCGCGCGCGCCGGGCGATGCGGCCGGTGCGGTCGGTCCGCATCGCGCGCACCAGAGCGCGCCAGGCGGAGAACCCGCCGCGCAGGATGACGTCCTCGATCGCCGCCTTGGTCAGTTCGCGCCCCGCCGTTTCCGTGAGGTGGCGGTGCGCCATGAGAGGCGCCTCCAGTGTCACGGGCCGCGCCTCGAGCGCGAGGTCGACGGCTGCGCAGAGGCGCGCGATCTTGGCGAAGCCGAGTTCTGCGGTCCTGCCGCGCTCGAGCGCCGCCAGCGTCGAGCGGCCGATCCCGGCCGCGTCGGCGAGCTGGCGCAGCGTCAGGCCCTTGTCGCGCCGCCGCCGGGCGATCAACTCGCCGATGGATTGCAGATTCATGGAGTCCAATATATAAGACTTTCTTGAGAAAGTCCAGCATATGAGCAAGGGTTCAGGACCCTTATCCGGGGCGTCCGCGCGCCCGAGGGTGCATTCCAGCCGCAGCCGGTTCGCCACGCTCCGCGACCATGCCGCAGGTCCGCAAGGCGCGCCACGTTGCGCGCATAGGCGCGGCCTGCCGGTTTTTCGCCGCGGCATCTGCGCGATCGCTGTTTTTTTGCATTTTTCAGCGCTCGGGGTCGATCAGCCCGATGCGCAGGGCGTAGCGGGTGAGGCCGGCGACATCGAAGATCTCCAGCCGTTGCATCAATTGCGCGCGGTGCGTCTCGACGGTCTTGACTGAAAGATGCGGGCGTTCGGCGATCTCGCGCGTGCTCCTCCCCTCGGTGACGAGTTGCAGCACTTCGCGCTGGCGCGGGCTGAGCGGCTCGGCCTGCGCGCCCGGCTCGCCGCGTTCGGCGCGCATGAAACGCTCGATCACGTGGTGCGAGACCGACGGCGTGAGATAGCGCTCGCCGCGCGCCACGGCGCGGATGGCGCGTTCGAGCTCGGCCGCGTCGGCGTCCTTCAACAGGTAACCGGCGGCGCCGGCGCGACCAAGGCGGAGAAATGCGCCTTGGCGCCGTACAGGCTCACCTTGTCCAATGCCGTCTCCTGACTGGTCAAGTCAGCGGACGTAATACCGCGGTCGTGCCTTATAAATCCAGCACCAACTCCCCCGACTTCGACCCCGAGCAGCAAATCATCATGGTCTTGCCGGCCTTGCGCTCGGATTCGGTGAGGATCATGTCGCGGTGGTCGGGCGTGCCGCTGATAACCTTGGTCTCGCAGGTGCCGCAAACGCCTTCCATGCAGGAATACGGCGCGTTTTCGCCGGCGTCCAGCAGCGCATCCAGGATGGTCTTGCCTTCGGGAACGAACACCGTCTTGCCCGAGCGCGACATCACCACGTTGAAGCCCCCTCCCGTGGCCGCTTCTTCGCGCGCGGAAAAATATTCGACGTGCACGGTTCCCTCGGCGCGACCCTGGCAGGCCTCCTCGAAGGCGGCGAGCATCGGCAGCGGCCCGCAGCAATAAAGATGGGCGGTGGGCGCCACTCCGGCGACTATCGATTTCAGATCGAGCATTTTGCCGCCGGGCACCTGGTCGTAGTTGAATACCACCTGCTGGCCGCTCGATCTGCCGAGCGCTTCGATACCGCCGCGATAAGCCGCATGGAGGGGCGTGCGCGCCGAGTAGAAAAGTTGCCAGGACGCGCGCAACTCGGCCATGCGTTGCATCATGCAATACATCGGCGTGATGCCGATGCCCCCGGCGATGAATACGCTGTGCGGCGCGTCCTCAGCCAATGGAAAATTGTTGCGCGGCGCGCTGATGGTGAGTTTGTCGCCGACCTTCACGTTGTCGTGCACGTAGCGCGAACCGCCGCGGCTGGCGACGTCGCGATTGATGCCCACCACATAGCGGTGCGTTTCTCCCTGCGGATTCACCAGCGAGTAGCTGCGCACCATGCCGTTGCCGAGGTACAGATCGATATGCGAGCCGGCGGCAAAGGCCGGGAGCGCACCACCATCGGCCCTGCGCAATTCGAAACTGTGTATCCCTTGGGCTTCCCAGGTGATGGCGTGAAGCCGTGTCTCGATCTTTTGAATGGGACTTGCTGCTGATTCTGTCATCGACTGTCTGCGTTCACGCGGAGACCCCGCTCTCTCTGTAAAAATTGCCCGCGTCAACCTTGTTCACGGCCCTGGCCGGGTCGAAGACGACCCCGATCGGGTCGCCGCCATCCCGCACGATCTGTATCTGGCGCCTGAGCAGCCGTCGCAGCATCACCACGCCCTTGTCGCTGGTGGCGAGGTTTTCCTCGGAATGAAAACTGATCGGACCCTGCCCGACCTGGGCTTCCCAATCGCCGGGAAAATCCTGGTGTTCCGGTTCGCTCAGCTCCGACCAGTTCCTGGCGCGGGTGGACACCCTGCCTTTCCAGTCCTGCGGAACGCGCATGGCATGGAACAGGCGGAAATGCGTGTCGTCCACCGGCACCACCCAGCCGATCGATTGGGTCGGACCGCCCAGCAGGCGCACGTCGGGCACGATGCGCACGTGCGGAAACAGGGCCAGCGTGACGCGGTCCATTTCGCGGCCGTCATCGAGCTTGCGGTAGGCGGTGTAGCGCATGCCCAGGTCGTGATAATCCCAGGTCACTTCGGGCATGATGCCCATCTCCGGCACGAACTGGACGCCTGAAAAACTGGTGTGCAGTATCGGGATATGGAACGGGTCCATGATGTTCTCCCAGTCCTGCAGCCAGTTGCAGGGGACGATCTCGACGCTGTCGTCGCCGCCCGCGCCAAAACTCGAACCGACCGAAACAATCTTCTCGCCGGCGGGGATATCCTCGAATACATCCCAGCGTTGGATCTGCGGCTGCTTTTCGGGCGGCCCCATATAGGCCCATACCAGGCCGTAAAGATCCTGCACCGGATACCAGGGCTGGCGCACATGATCCTTGTGTAAGCCGCCCTGCGGTTCGCAGGGCTGGTCGATGCAGCGCCCTTGGACGTCGAACTGCCAGCCGTGATAGCAGCAGCGGATACCGCGATCATCGACCTTGCCGTAGTAAAGCGTGGTGCCGCGGTGCGCGCAGCGTGGATAGAGCAATCCCGGCCGGCCCTTGCCGTCGCGAAACAAAATGAGATCCTCGCCCAGCAGGCGCACATTTTGCGGGCGCGTGCCGAGTTTGGCCGAAACGCCGATGGGATGCCAGTAACGGCGCATGAATTCACCGCAAGGCGTGCCCGCCCCGACCTCGGATATCTCCGCGTCCCAGGTGAGCGGTCCGCGGCCGTAATTGCTGCCGTCGGGATTTTTTCCGGTATTTCTAATGCCCGGTGCTGTCTGGTCCATGATTGCGCCGCGTACTGAAGGGTGGCTATTTTATGGCGAATTTGGCTCGCGCCGGAAACACCAGACACCGCTTGGGATTGACGCGGAGCCATGCGCCCGCGCCCCGCTCGACATGTTCTGTACCGTGCAGCATCGAGCGCAGCACCGTGCTACCCACGCGCACATGGCATTCGGTAAGGCCGCCCTGGAAGCTCAAGCGTTCGATGGTGCAGGGCAGGGCATTATCGGCCGGCGCCATGACGATGGCGGTGTCCTCGGGCCGGAAGACGAGGGTGACGCTTTGCCCATCGGCCATGCCATCGGGCAGCGGCAGGATCAGGCTGGCGCCGCCGCCGTCAATTTCAAACCGGCCCTCCCGGCCCTGCCGCGCGGCGACCTTGGCCATGACGATATTGGCCGCGCCCAGGAACGACGCCACGAATTCGTCGCTCGGGTTAAGGTAGACCTCGCGCGGCGGACCGCTTTGGGCAATGTGTCCGTCATGCATCACCGCCACCGTGTCCGACATCGCCAGCGCCTCGGCCTGGTCGTGGGTGACATAGATGGTGGTGATCGCCACGCGTTCGACCAGTTCCTGCAGCTCAAAGCGCATCTGCTCGCGCAGCTTCGCATCCAGGTTGGACAGCGGCTCATCGAGCAGCAGCAACTTGGGGTGGCGCACCAGCGCGCGCGCGAAGGCCACGCGCTGCTGCTGACCGCAGGAGAGCCGGGTGGCGGGACGATCGGCCATCGACTCCATGCCGACGTGCCGCAACGCATCCAGAACGCGATCGCGAATTTCATCTCTGCCGGGCCGGGGCTTGCGCACCCGCAGCGGGTAGGCGACATTCTCGAAGACGTCCATGTGCGGCCAGATGGCATAGGACTGAAACACCATGCCGATGTCGCGCTCGTAGGCGGGCACATGAAAATTGTTGGCGCCGGGATCGGCCACCACCCGAGCGTCAATGCTGATGCGGCCGCCGTCGGGTTCTTCGAGGCCGGCAATGCAGCGCAAGGTCGTGGTCTTGCCGCAGCCGCTGGGACCGAGCAGCGTGAAAAACTCGCCCTGCGGAACTTCGAAACTGATGCTATTTACCGCCTGCACCAGGCCGTTGCGGGTTTCGTAGGCCTTCGCGAGTTGTTCGACTTTCAGCATGGCGTCCCGGTCGCGGCGTTGGTTTTCATGCGGCATCATCCTGGCGCTGCAACAGGCGCCGCATGATGAAGATCACCGGCGCGACGAAAACAATGATCAGCGTGCCCACCGCCGCGGCCTGCGGAATCCTGTTCGACGCAAAAAAATGCCACATGATCACGCTGATCACCACGTTGTCCTCCGATTGCAGGATGGTGGGCAGGGTAAACTCGCGAAAGCCGATGATGAACAGCAGCAGAAAACTCGACAGCAGCGCCGGACTCAACAAGGGCAGCACCACGCGCCTCAGTGTCGTCAGCCAGGCGCCACCGGACATGTAGGAAGCTTCCTCCAGTTCGGCATGTATCTGCATCAGGGCCGCGCGCGACAGCCGCGTGGTCACCGCGAGCCGGTAGGAATAGGCCACGATCAGCAGCATCACCGTGCCGTAGAGACCCAAGGGCAAGGATGCATACAGCAACAGGCAGGCCAGGCCGGCGATCACCGAGGGAATTCCCAGCGAAATAAAACTGATGAAATCGAGCACGCCGCGCCCGCGCATGCGCGTGCGCAGCACCGTCCATGAGACCAGTGCGCCGATCACGGTCACCAGCGCCGCGCTCGCCCCGGCGACCACGAAGGTATTGCGCACCGCGATCCAGAACTTGCTGCTCGCGAACAGCTCCTTATAGCTTTTGAAGTCGATCGAGGCAAGCGTGGGCAGGTCCGCGCCGTAGCCGAACAGACTCGCCCACAGCAACACCACCGCGGGCAGGATCGCGGCGATCAGGCCGTAAGCCAGCACCAGCAGGATCCCGGGCCATTTCCAGGCGCCGAGCTTGAAGCGCGTCGGCCGGAAACCTTTGCCGGTTACGGTAACGAAGCGGTCGGCACTGCGAATCGCCAGGTTATAAAGATACAACAGGACCATGCCGCCGAGCAGGAATGGCAGCGCCAGCGCCGCGGCGCGTCCGTAGGCAGGCAGGTCGGTATCGGGATTCAGCTCGTAGAAGATACGCGTCGAAAACACCATGGTGCGCCCGGGCAGCCCGATCAGCAGCGGCATTTCGAACTGTTCCAGCGTGATCAGCGCCGACAGGATCAGCGGCGCGAGCAGGCCCGGGGCCAGCACGCGCAGCGTGATTTTGCGAAAGGTGGTAAAGGGGCTCGCGCCCGAGGCGCTGCTCGCCTCCTCCAGCGCGGGGTTCATCGAGCGCAGCGCCGCGGTGAGCAGCAGAAACACAAACGGCACCTGCGCCATGCCCTGCGCGAATATCAGCCCGCCCATGCTGAAGATATTGAGCGGCCCGCTGCCCTGCAGGCCCAACATGGCGCGCAGCGCGAGATTCACCCAGCCGGTGTTGGGCGCAAGCAGGAACGACCAGGCAATCGCCAGCACCACGCCCGGCACCAGCAACGGAAACAGCACCAGGGTAAACACCGCGTTGCGCGCGGGCAGATCGGTACGCTCCACCAGCCAGGCCAGCGTGAAGGCCACGACGAAGGTGAGACTCACCGCGCCCGCGGCGAAGATCAGGGTATTGGGGATGACGGTACGCCACAGACCGGGTTCGGCATAGACCGAGAGATTGGAAAGAGTCCATTGCGCGCCGGGCTCGAAAGGCAACAGGTCCTGCGGGCCGCGCAGCGCCGCGGTGAGCAGCATCAGCAGGGGCGCTGCGATCAGGTAAATGGCTATCGCAACGCCAATCCCAATGACGATGCGGCCGGTGAGGCCCAGGGCGCTCGCCCGGCCACGCGCGCGCTTGCCTAGCAAGGCCGGGCCGACGAGCGCGCCGGCAGCCTGGGAAGGAACCGACATCGCTGGCTGTGCCTTACCCGGTGCTACTCGGTGCCGCGGATGAACCCGGAGAACTGCTTGTAGTACTCGGCTCGCTTGGCCATGGTGCTCGCGTCCTCGAGCAGGATCTTCGACTGGTTGTCGTTGACGCGCTTGAACAGCGTGCCGCGCGAGCCGGGCCGCAGATCGGATTCGTTGTTCAACTTCTCGGAGAGCGCCTTGCCCTCATCCGAGGCGTACCAGCCGGCGAGCAGGCGCGCGGCATTCGGGTGCGGCGCATTCTTGGTGATGGCGACAATGAACTGCGTTGCCGGCACCAGATCCATGACCAGGAAATCGACGTTGATCCCGTTTCTCTTGTGCTGGTAGGAAGTGGCGACGTTTTCAGCGACCGCTAGAACGCGCTCGCCGGTCCTGAGATAACGCTCGGAGTTGCTGTTCACCACCAGCGTGCCTTGCTGCTCGATCAGCGCGCGCCCCCATTTTTCAGTTTCCTGCGGCCCCCATTCCAGGGCCAGAAAACCCATCAGTCGCGGCAGCAGGAAAGCCTGGGTCACCATCCTGCCCTTCCATTTCGGCTCGATCAGGTCGGTCCATTTCCTGGGCAGGTCCATGGCGTCGACCTTGTCCCTGGCGTAGATAATGGTGTAGACGAAGTTGTGCGTTGTGGCAGCCAGGCCCCCCAGCACGACGTTGCTGCCGCGCACATCGAAACTGGACCAATCCATGTTTCCCAGCAGGTCGCGCTTTTGCATCTCGATCAGGCCGCCCAGCGAATGGCTGAGGACGTCGGCGGAATAACGGCCGGCGCGCGCTTCGGTAATGAGGCGCGTCGAGTACTGCGGATCCGCGCTGGCCTTCACCGCAATGCCCGGGAAGCGCTCGGAGAACGCCTTGGCCATCCAGTCGGACTCGCGCGCATTGGGAACAAACAGCGCGACTTCCTTTTCCGCTTTCGCTTTCTCGTAAAGTTGCTGTACCGCGGGTCGCTTGGCCCATTCGGATTGGGCCGACACCCAGGTCGATGCTAAAGCCAGGCCCACGGCTCCGCCAACAAGCAATGGCCATACACTGCGCAGGTGTTTCATGGGTTCTTCCTCCATAGCCGGGAAACGGGCGCCAAGGATAGTACGTTTACCCGGCCCGGCATAGATGCCGCATTTCGCTCCCGGGCGGCAGCGTGCCACTTGATATGGGGCGTGAAATGTTCCAAGCTGAAGCGGTGTTTGCTTCCGGGGCAATCGATGGTCTGGCTGCAGGGCAGGCTTCATAGGGCAGCAGCGATGCGGCTGCTCGTTTTTCTGATTCCGGCAATGCTGGCGGGCGCGGCCTGCGCCCAAGGTGCTTCGCAGACCGATAGCAAGCGGGCCGGCCCGCAGGCGAACCCATCCAAAGGATCTGTCACCACCCTGAAGGCGGCAACCCGACTTGGGACGCCCCCGCCAAAGGTTCAAGCCAAGCCGCCGCCACGGGCCGCGCATCCGCTGGAGCCCACGGTGTCTCTTCCGGGTGGCGACCTCGCCAGGCTGAGCGGCGACGAGTTGGAGGGGCTGATCACCGCGCAGCGCGATATTGTGAAGACTGCGCCCAAAGATGAAACGGCGCGGCGAAATCTGGGCTTGCTTTCGGTGGAAGCGGCCAACCGGATCCTGAAGGCCGAATCGCTGGGCAGCGCCAAGGTGGCCGCGTCCTATGCAACGCTGATCAAGACCGCGCTCGCGGATACGTTCTGGCGGGTCACGCAACTGGTGCGCGAGGAGCCTGCGCGCGCGCAGGCGGCGTTGGGTCTGTATTACGCCGATGGCATTCTCGTGCCTGCGGATGCCGCGCGAAGTTGTGATTATTTTGCGAAGGCCGCCAGTGCCGGACAGACTGATGCGGCCTACCGCGCCTCGCAGTGCGTGGCCAAGTCCGACCCGAAACGCGCGCGGCAATGGCTTGAGCAGGCGGCCATTGGAGGCAACCCCGAGGCGGAGGAAAAAATGGGCCGGGCCTGCATCGAGGCTGCCAGCATCGATGCGCAATGCGCGAAACGATGGCTGCAGTCAGCCGCTGCGCAGGGCAGAGTCAGCGCTATCAGCGTGCTCGCCTGGCTATACGTGCGCGAGGGGACCCCGCAATCCCTGTCCCAGGCTTCAAGCCTGTATCGGTCCGCGGCCGAGGCGGGCGATTTCGCGGCGCAGAACAACCTCGGCGAGTTTTTCGAGACCGGGCGCGGCCTTTCGCAGGATCCTGCCCAGGCGCTTGGCTGGTACCGCAAGAGCGCCGAAAGCGGTTTCGCGCCAGCGCAGTTCAACCTGGCGCGGCTGCTCGCATTCGGGCTGGGAACCGCGCGCGACACCGCCGCAGCCCGGCTTTGGGCGACCAGGGCGCAGGCGCAGGGCATCGCTCAGGCCGCCGAACTGCTGAAATTGATCGCCGACGCGGAAAAATCCCGCTAGCGAGGTACGGTATAGAGGGACCGCATTTACCTGACTGAGCCGCGTCTTATTCACCACTTCGCAAACGTTGATATGTAGTCGGGGCGCAGCGTGCCTTTCGATTGATAATCGTCAAACTTCCGGGTTCGCCCCGGCAGGGGCGGAGCACATCTCATGGTAGCTTAGAGGCAGGGAAACCCTGAGGCAATGTGTCTGGCCCGGGCCGGTGGCAAAACGGCATGAACAAATGCCGCAAGCCGCAGTCCGCGCGCCAGATGAACCCGTCGATGAATCAATTTTCCTTCCCGTTGCGCACTCCCCTGTTCCGCGGCAAGCGGCGCCTGCGCATTGCGCTGGTGGGCATGCCGAATGCGGGAAAGAGCACGCTGTTCGGCGCCGTGTCGAGCACCTCGCCGCGCACCGGCAAGCTCGCCGGCACGCAGCGCGTCTACGCGGAATGCACGGTGCAGGCCGGATTCGACGAGGCCAGCGTGGTCGATGTGCCCAGCCTCCTGTCGCTCCATCATCTGGCGCAGGACGATCTGGCCGCCTTGAAATATCTTCTATGGGGAGACCAGCGGCCTCCGGTGTCGGCGCACGAGCCGGCCGGCCCGCCCGCGCCGCTCGCCGCGCCGGACATCATCATCCAGGTGGTCGACGCGGGCAGCCTCGAGTCCCACCTGGAACTCACCCTGGAGCTGCGCCAGCTTGGCCGGCCGATGGTGGTCGCGCTCAACAAGATCGACGAGGCATGGAACAACGGGCTGCACGTCAACGTCAAGGCCCTCGCCAAGCTCCTCGGCGTGCCGGTGGTGCCGACCGTCGCGACCATGGGCCAGGGCATTGCCGCGCTGTTTGCCGCCGCGGTGGAGGTCGCGCGCGCGCCCGCCTCCCCGGCGCCGCTGCCGCCAGCGAAGCATATTGTCGAGAGCCTGCAGCCGCTGGGAAATGTCCTTGCGCGGCCGCAGGCGCAAGCGTCGTTTCGCGTGCCGCATGCGTATCTTCTGATGCAGTTCGCCGCGGCCGACCCTTACTTTCAGGACGAACTGCGCCAGCATTTTCCGGACCTGCTGCCGCATCTCGAACAATTGCGCGCGGAGGCCGCGCGCAAACTCCCGCGCCCCCTGGATGAAGAACTGCACGCGGACCGCCATCACCGCGCCGCCACCCTGTTCGAGGCCGCCACGCGCGCGGGTGCTCCCCATGAGGGGCGAGGCTGGCGTTACTGGCTCGACGAACTGTTCCTGCACCCGCAGTGGGGGCTGATCGGCAGCCTCGCGGTGTTCGCGGCCGTGCTGTTCGTGGTGTTCGAGATCAGCATCTGGCTCGACTCGATGACCGCGGCGCGCCTGATCGATGCCGTCGCCGCATGGCAGCCGCAGTCGACCGCGGGCGTGGTCGCCCGCGCGGTCGCCGACGGCCTCATCGGCCTGGTCGGCATCGTCGTGCCTTACATGATTCCCCTGGTGCTGCTGCTGGTGGTGCTCGAACAGGTCGGCATCATGCAGCGCATCGCCTTCGTCGTCGATCGCGGATTTCACCAGATCGGGCTGCACGGCGTGGTGGCCGTGCCCTTCCTGCTCGGCCTGGGCTGCAATGTTCCGGCGATCTCGGGCGTGGCGAAGGTCAGCAGCGGCCGCGAGCGCGTGATTGCCTCGATGCTGATCAGCTTCGTTCCGTGTTCGGCGCGTTCCGCGATCATTCTCGCGCTTGCCGGCAAGTATCTCGGCGTCACCGGCGTATTCGTGATCTTTGCGCTGTCCATCGTCGTGATCGCGGTATTGGGGCGGCTGCTGGCGCGGCGCGGCCGCGAAACCGGAGCCGGTCTGGTGCAGGACATCCCCGCATATGCGTTGCCCGAATGGCGCAGCCTGGCCGCCGAAACCTGGGCGCGCACCAGGGACGTACTGACCATCGTCACGCCGCTCCTGATCGGCGGCAGTGTGCTGCTCGCATTGCTGCACCACGTCGGCGCCGATGCGGTCA
>MEQV01000248.1:5275-14649 GCA_001770355.1 Betaproteobacteria bacterium RIFCSPLOWO2_02_FULL_62_17 | reverse complement strand
GTCGGGCGAGCCGTAACCGGTGATGATGACCACCGGCAGCCAGGGGCGCCTTGCCTTGACCTGCTCGGCCATTTCCAGGCCGCTCATCCCCGGCATTTTGATGTCGGTGAACACCACATCGTAATCTTCGGCTTCGAGCTTGTTCAGCGCTTCCTGTCCGGAGCCGGCGGTAATCACCGCGTAGCCCTTCCCGGTAAGTACCCGGTCGAAACTCCTCGCGACCACCGGGTCATCGTCAACGACCAGAACTTTGCGTAAGGCTTTCATGACATGCTCCTTGTATCAATGAGTAAGACTGCTGGTTTGTGAACTGGAAGCGGCACTCGCGCCGATTCCTTGGTCCTGTCCCGTGCGAACTTTGTGCAGGGCCCACTTTTTCTGCGTCATGGCGCCGCTCGCCACGCTGACCACCTCATCCGGACCAAGCGGCTTGGAAAGGTAGTCGAATGCCCCCAGCCGGACCGCCTCCTTGGCGGTTTCCACGCTCGGATAGCCGGTGATGATGACCACCTCGGTATCGGGCCATTTCTGCTTGATCAGCTTGAGTACCGACATGCCGTCCATGCCTGGCATGCGAAGGTCAAGCAGCACCACATCCGCCGGACGCTGCTCCATCACCCACAAGGCTTCCTCTCCGTCCCTTACCATTTCCACGTCGCAGTGAACATCTGCCAGGGAACGGATATAGCTGAGACGCACCACCTCTTTGTCGTCCACCACCAGAACTTTGTTGCCCATTTTCATCACCACTTTTGCGTCCAGTCACCCTTGACAAGGCAACGTCCGTGCCAGATGGCATGCATGCAGAACTTTGCGGTTATTTATCAATCGATTAATCCAAAAAATCGGCGCGCCGGAAAGTCTCGCAGCGGTTGCTGAAGTACATTTTCTTTGTACAGGTTTGCGATAGAAAAAAATATTGCTGATATTTTTCAATCGAATACAAAAAAACCGGCGGGTATTTTGTTTATGCACCCCGGTCACGGTGGCGCATTGATGCGGGTTCCCCCTTGATCAGCGCTGCTGTGGCGTTGCAAAAAAGGTTCGCGCGCGAACGCACCGTCGACCAGTGAGTTGCCGCCGCAACTTATTCCGGCGATGTGCCAGGCGAAAGTTCACCCGTCATGATCTGGATCAATTGCCCCGGTTGTTCAGTGGGTATTGTGGCGGCGGTGCTGGACCAATCGCCGTTTGCAGGTATTCGCCGTACGCTATGACTGTCATTCAAGAGCCGCTTGTGTCCTTGTGGATACGCCAAACACTTGGCATGATGTGGGGCATGAAGCTTGCAGTCCCTGCACAAGAAAAAATAAATTTGAATGGTCCGCTGGCGATCCCCGCGTATCTGGAAGAAACCTATTACGGCGGCTGGTACCGGAAAGTTGCCGTAACGATTTAAAAAAAGGCGCGCGGTATAACTGCATCAGACGCGCTGTCCACGACCGATTACCGAACTGTTATGACCAAAGAAAACGAAAACGACCCGCTACCGCATCCTCCTGCCAACGGCGGCGATGGCCTGCCGCAGCCGCAAACCAGCCCCGTAACCAAGGAAATCAACGGACCCAAAGGTCCGGATCCCACACGCTACGGAGACTGGGAACGTAACGGCCGTTGCATTGATTTTTGACGCCTCGCTCTTGCTTGACGCCATTTCAGCCGCGGTGTGATTTGTCAGTTATATTTGTGACTTTCAAAAATTTCTTTCTGAGATATTCCAATGCCTATGAGTATGAATGAACGGCCGCTGTCCCCTCATTTGCAGATCTACAAACTCGAATTACCCATGGTGCTTTCCGGACTGCACCGGATTTCGGGTATTGCCCTGTCGGTTGGCAGCATCCTGCTGGTCGCATGGATTTTGAGCGCTGTACATTCCGCGGAGGCCTTCGCCGGCATGAACAGTTTTCTCCGCAGCTATGTTGGCCAGTTCGTGCTGTTCGGCTGGACCTTTTCACTGATCCACCATTCCGTCAACGGGGTTCGCCACCTGATCTGGGACACCGGCAGACTCCTTGAGGTTGATCAGATCAATTCCAGCAGCAAAATTGTGCTCGCGATCGTGATCGTTCTGACCTTGCTGGCATGGATTCTGGCCGGTGGTTTCCCCGGAGGTGGCGCATGAAATATCGAAATCCACTTTCTATCGCTCGAGGACTGGGCTCGTCGAAAGACGGACTGGGTCACTGGTGGATGCAACGTCTGACTGCCATCGCACTGGTGCCATTGGTATTCTGGTTTGCGCTGTCCATCATCGCCCTGGCCGGGCAGGATCGCGCGCATGTTTTGACCTGGATGCAATCCCCGTTTCACGGCGTGGTACTCAGTCTATTTCTTGTCACATCGCTGTATCACGCCAATCTGGGTCTGCAGGCCGTCTTTGAAGATTATATTCAGGCGCGCTGGCTGCAATTGAGTTCACGTATCACGGCTGGTTTTGCAGCCGTATTCCTTGGGTTTACAGGAGTTTTCGCCCTCCTGAGACTGGTATTTGGAGGCTGAAAAGAGAATGAGCCAAGCGTACGAGATTATTGAGCACCGTTACGATGTGGTAGTGCTGGGTGCCGGTGGCGCCGGACTGCGGGCCACCTATGGCATGGCCGAACAGGGTTTGCGCACCGCCTGCATCAGCAAAGTATTCCCCACCCGCAGCCACACTGTGGCGGCCCAGGGAGGTATCGCCGCGTCACTGGGCAATATGGGTAAAGATTCCTGGCAGTGGCATATGTATGACACCGTCAAAGGCGCCGACTGGCTGGGGGATCAGGACGCCATCGAATATATGTGCCGGGAGGCGCCCCAGGCCGTGTACGAACTCGAACACGCCGGCCTGCCCTTTTCCCGTACCGAAGACGGCCATATCTACCAGCGGCCTTTCGGCGGCCACATGAGCGATTTCGGCGCCAAACCCGTGCCCAGAGCCTGTGCGGCAGCGGATCGCACCGGTCACGCCATGCTCCATACCATGTACCAGCAGGCACTGAAGTACCAGGCGGAATTCTATGTGGAGTACTTCGCCCTGGACCTGATCATGGACGATGAAGGGGTCTGCCGCGGCTTGCTGGCCTGGGACATGAATAACGGCACCCTGCACCGCTTTCAGGCGCACATGGTGATCCTGGCAACGGGCGGCTATGGGCGCACCTACTTTTCCTGCACCTCGGCGCACATCTGCACCGGTGATGGGCACGGCATGATCGCCCGTGCCGGACTGCCGCTGCAGGATATGGAATTCATGCAGTTTCACCCCACCGGGGTCTACGGCGCCGGGATGCTGATTACCGAAGGCGTGCGCGGCGAAGGCGGCTATCTGACCAACTCCAAGGGCGAGCGTTTCATGGATCGCTATGCGCCCAATGCCAAGGACCTCGCCTCACGGGATGTAGTCAGCAGAGCCATGACCATCGAGATCAACGAAGGCCGCGGCGTCGGCCCTGACAAGGACCACATCCATCTGCATCTTGAGCATCTGGGTGCCGATGTGATCAATGAGCGTCTGCCGGGCATTGCGGAAACATCGAAAATTTTTGCCGATGTGGATGTGACCCGCGACCCCATTCCGGTCATTCCCACGGCGCATTACTGCATGGGCGGTATCCCGACCAATTACAAGGCGGAGGTGTTGCGCCCCACCGCGGACGATCCCGAAGCGGTCGCCCCCGGCTTGATGGCCGTTGGCGAGGCTGCCTGTGTCTCCGTGCACGGCGCGAACCGGCTGGGCTGCAATTCGCTATTGGATCTCGTGGTGTTCGGGCGTGCCGCCGCCTTGCGTTGCGGCGAACTGTTTAAACCCAATACACCGCACAAACCTCTGCGGGAAGATATCCTGGAACCGGCCCTGCAGCATTTCGATCGCATTCGCAATGCCAAGGGCTCCATCAGTACGTCGCAGCTGCGCCTGCGCATGCAACGCACCTTGCAACGGCATGCCGCGGTGTTTCGCACCGAGGACACCCTGCGTGAGGGGGAGCGGTTGATTAACGAGTGCATCAAGGATTTTGCGGATATCTCGATTAAAGATCGGGGCATGATCTGGAATTCCGATCTGTCGGAAACCCTGGAATTGGATAACCTGCTGGTGTGCGCCTCGGCCCTGATCACCAGCGCGGCAACCCGCACGGAAAGCCGCGGCGCCCATGCCCGGGAGGATTTCACCGAGCGTGACGATGCGAACTGGATGAAACACACCTTGTCATGGGCGCGGGATAAGGCCTCGCCGGCCATCACCTATCGGCCCGTGCATACCTACACCCTCACGGATGAAGTCCAATACATCCCGCCTAAAGAACGCGTTTACTAAAGAGGCACGAGAAAACAATGCATAAATTTTTACTTCCGATGAATTCCCGTGTCGTCAAGGGCAAGACCTGGGCGGCCGCGGAAGGCGGTACCAATTTGCGCAAGTTCCACATTTATCGCTGGGATCCGGATACCCCCGATCAGCCGCGCATGGACACCTATGAGGTGGACATGGACAAATGCGGCCCGATGCTGTTGCACGCCTTGATCAAGATCAAGGACGAAATCGATCCGACGCTGACCTTCAGACGCTCCTGCCGTGAAGGGATCTGCGGCTCCTGTTCCATGAACATCAACGGCGCCAACACGCTCGCCTGCACCCAGAATTTGAGCGATCTCGCTCCCGGCGATGTGACCATCAATCCGCTGCCGCATATGTCGGTGGTCAAAGATCTGGTGCCGGACATGACCCACTTCTATGCCCAATACCAATCCATCAAGCCCTGGATGCAAACCCAGTCGCCGGCGCCGCCGGACAAAGAACGCCTGCAATCGCCCGAAGACCGGAAAAAGCTCGATGGTCTCTACGAATGCATCCTGTGTGCCTGCTGTTCCACCTCCTGCCCGAGTTACTGGTGGAACGGTGAACGCTATTTGGGGCCGGCCATATTGCTGCAGGCCCAGCGCTGGCTGCTGGACAGCCGTGACGAGGCGACCGGTGAACGCCTTGACGATCTGAACGATCCCTTCCGCCTGTTTCGTTGCGACACCATCCTCAATTGCACCCGGGTCTGCCCCAAGGGCTTGAATCCCGCGAAAGCGATCGTGGATATCAAGAGACAGCTTCTGGACCGCCAGATCTGAGGGTTGCCGGGAATCGGGCGGGCGTGACGGATCTCAGTGCCCGAATCGGCCGGCTGCGCTGGCGAAGCCGGCGCGGCCTGCTGGAACTTGACAATTTTTTTGAGCCCTTCTTCGCTGGTGATTTGTCCGCCTGCGACGAGGCCACCATCACCGCATTGGAACGCCTGCTGGATCGCGAGGATCTTGAATTGCTGGACTGGCTGCTTGGCCGTTCGCAGCCGCAAGATCCGCAACTGGGGTATGCCCTCGGACTCCTGCGCCGGGTTTGAATTTGCGTTTCATCGCTTCGTGCGGCGACTTGATCAGCGATTCCCTTTTCGTACTTTGTGGTGCGGGAGTAGCTGCCACGAGTGCTGATCGCATGGACGTAAGAAATACACCTTTCTTTATCCCCCAGTCGGGATGAACCTGTTCGTCATCCAGGCGCAAGTGCCGGACATTTCAGTTCTGTGTATCTATAATGGGACTTAACCGTTCCTGACTGCGCCGATATTGCCATTGATCTTGTTGCCCTTTTCTCCGCAAATTGTGCCCTAGGTACCGACGCTCTTTTGCGGATCCAGGTAGACCGACAAGACCGGATCACTATAAATCAGCACGTTCTGAAAAGGCCGAACCAGCTATTTGCCATTTTCTTTTGGAAAAGGTATTCCCATGTCAGATAGAAAAAAAGCGCTTGTCACCGGCGGCGCAACCGGTATCGGTCACAGTGCAGTGTTGGCGTTGGCACGCGCCGGTTACGATGTGGCCATCAACTACGCGTCCAGCGCCAAGGCCGCGCAGGCAACTGCAAAGGAGGCAGAGGCCATCGGAGCGAAGACGTTGCTGGTGCAGTGCGACGTGAGCGACGAGGCTGCAGTGCGGGCGATGATGAGTACTGTGGGTGACGCGTTTGGCCACCTGGATGTACTCATCAACAATGCGGGCACCACTGCGTCCTGGAAAATCAAAGACCTTGAAAGCCTTGACCTGAGAGAATGGGATCGCACCTTTGCCGTCAATGTGCGCGGCCTGTTTCAGGTGACACGCGCAGCGGTACCTCTGCTGAAAAAGGGCACCAACCCGTCCATTGTCAATAGCGCCAGCATCGTCGGTCTGCGCCCTGGCCCCCAGCCGCTGCCCTACGCCGCCAGTAAGGCGGCAGTGGTCAATCTGACAAAAACACTGGCCTGGAATCTGGGACCGGAAATCCGTGTGAACGCCGTGGCGCCTGGCTGGATGGAAGGCGACTGGATGAAACGCATGCTGGGCGACAAATACGGCGACCTCATGGGCAAGCGCGCCAAAGCCACACCGCTCAAGCGTTGCGTGACGGCCGAGGACGTGGCCGAGACCATGCTCAACCTCATTCAATCGAATCGTTTCGTCACCGGCGAAATCATCGTCATCGACGGTGGTTTCACCAGTTCGACCTGAACCCGGAGCGCCTGAATATGCTTCGAGGATTTGTACCTTTTCCCCCTGAATTCGCAGCGCGCTATCGCGCCAAGGGCTATTGGCGTGACCAATCACTGGCCCGGGAATTTGATGTGGTCTACAAGCGCTTCGCGGACCGTATCGTGCTGATCGACGGCGATCGCCAATTTACCTATGCTGAACTTGACCGTGTAACGAACAATCTCGCACTCAATCTTCTGGAGATTGGCCTCAAACCGCTCGACCGGGTGGTGCCCACGCTGCCCAACGTGCATGAGTTTGTGCTCTTGTATTTCGCGCTGCAAAAGCTCGGTGCGATCCCGATAGCGGCGCTTGCCACGCACCGCTACGCCGAGATCAGCCAGTTTGTGAGCCTGTCAGGCGCCACGACTTGCGTCTACCCCGAAGCCTCGGGCGACTTCTGCTTCTCGCCCATCATTGAGCGTATCCAGGCTGAAAGCGCCGCGCTCAAAATCCGCGTCGTGCTGGGCACGCCCAAGGCAGGGGAGCATTCGCTGCGCGAGCTAATCGAGCGGCCAGCGGCCCCGTCGGCATCGGCGCTGGCAGATATTCACATTGATCCGACTGATCCCTGCATCTTCCAGTTGTCGGGTGGTACCACCGGCATTCCAAAGCTGATACCGCGTACCCATAACGATTACGCTTACAACTCCAAAGTGGCGGCGGAGGTGACGCAGGTCGATGGTGAATCAGTGCTGCTGCTGGTGCTCCCGATAGCCCACAACCTGCCACTGGCCTGCCCCGGAATCCAGGGCTTCATGTTCAATGGCGCCAAGGTGGTGGTGCATTCCAATACCCGACCTGCCGAAATGTTTGCGCTTATCCAGAAGCATAAAATCACGCACCTCATGGTCGTGCCCGCGCTGCTGATCCGGTTGATCAATGACCCCGCTGCGGGTGACTACGACCTGTCATCGTTGAAGCTGATTCAAAGTGGCGGCCAGCGCATGCAACCTGAGGTGCGCGCCAAGACCCGCCAGCTGATCCCGGGGGTGTTTGTGCAGGAAAACTTTGGCATGTCGGAGGGCACGCTGATGTTTGTGCGGGCTGATGACCCGGAAGAGGTGAAGCTCGAGACCTGTGGCCGTCCGGTCTGTGCCGACGACGAGGTGAAGCTGCTGGACGAGGACGACCGCGAGGTGGCCATGGGCGAGGTGGGCGAGTTGACCGTGCGCGGGCCCTATACCCTGCGTGGCTACTTCGGCGTGCCGGAATACAACGCGCGACAGTTCACGAGCGATGGCTTCTATCGCTCCGGTGACCTGATGCGCATGCACCCATCGGGCAACTACGTGGTGGAAGGCCGTAAAAAAGATTTGATCAATCGCGGTGGCGAAAAAATCAGCGCCGAGGAAATAGAGAACTTGATACTTATGCACCCTGCCGTGCAAAACGTTGCTTGTGTGCCCATGCCAGATGCCAACTTGGGCGAGAAGATGTGTGCATTTGTCATCCTCAAGAGTGGGCGGTCGCTCACCCTGAAAGAGCTGGTTGATTTTTTGCTCACCAAGGAAATCGCCAAGTTCAAGCTGCCTGAGCGGCTGGAGATGCTGTCCGATTTTCCCGTATCCACCTTTGGCAAAGTTTCCAAAAAAGCACTGGGCAAACTTGTCGCAGACAAGTTAAAAGCTGAGCAGGCCGCTCATCCTGGTTGATCCAATAACTATCAATTTGAGAGCATTCATGAGAATCATCGACCTGCACTGCTACCCCGGCACACAGACCTGGATCGACGCTCAGGGCCCTTACCCCGAAGCACTCGCCACCTACTGGAAGCGCGACTGGGTTGCCAAAAGCGAAGACGAGGTTATTGCGGATTTCACGGACGCGGGGGTGGACGCCTGCCTGGTCGCACTCGATCTGGAAACCACGGTGGCCACGCCGCCGTGCACCAATGAGTACGTTCATGGCATGTGGAAGCGCCACGCCCAGCGGGTGATCCAGTGCTGGGGTGCGGTGGAACCCGCCAAAGGCGAGGTGGCGATCCGCCAGGCCAAAACGGCCGTCGAAGAGCTCGGCTTCATCGGCTTTCACTTTCACCCCATCATGCAGCACTTTGCCGTCAACGACCGGCGCCACTACCCACTGTTCGAGGTTATCAACGAGCTCAAGGCTGCTGTGATGATTGATGTCGGTACCACCGGCATGGGAGCCGGTATGCCCGGCGGCAACGGCGCACGCGTGCGCCATGCCCACCCGTCTGCCATTGATGATCTGGCTGCGGACTTTCCGCGCCTGAAGATCATCATGGCCCACCCTGGCTGGCCCTGGGTCGAGGAAACGACGGCGGTGGCTTTGCACAAGGGCAATGTGTCTTGGGAAATGTCGGGCTGGGCGCCCAAATACTTTCCGGGCAACCTCAAGGTTGACATTCGTGGCCGCTTGCAGGACAAGATCATGTTTGGCAGTGACTACCCGAGCCTGCCCTATGAGCGCGTCCTGCGTGAATGGCGCGAGTTGGGTTACAAGAGCGACGTGATGGAAAAAATAATGCATGGCAACGCTGAACGGGTCCTGGGCCTATAGGGGACCGGATGACTCACGCTTTCATATGCGACAGTGTTCGCACGCCGATTTTCGGACGTGAGATCACCGACCGTTAAGGGTTTCCGCCATGAATGAGATATTGATCGAAGAGCACCCGGCCGACGGGGTCGCGTTGTTGCGTCTGCATCGTCCGGCTGTGCTCAACGCCCTGAACCTGGCACTGCGCCGTGCGCTGGCGGAGGCCTTCACGCGACTCGACGCAGACCCGGTCGTGCATGTGATCGTCCTCGCGGGCAGTGAACGCGCGTTCTGTGCTGGCGCCGATCTGAATGAATACGTGGATGCGA
>MEQV01000248.1:0-5246 GCA_001770355.1 Betaproteobacteria bacterium RIFCSPLOWO2_02_FULL_62_17 | reverse complement strand
GATCGACTCTGGGGGGCCATCAGCGGATGCCGTAAACCGGTGATCGCGGCGGTCCGTGGCCACGCACTGGGCGGGGGTTGCGAACTGGCCATGCATGCCGACATCATCGTGGCGGGAAGAAGCGCAAGTTTCGGCCAGCCCGAAGTCAAGATCGGCATCATGCCTGGCGGAGGAGCCACTCAGCGCTTGACGCGCGCCGTGGGCAAGTTCGCGGCCATGAAGATTTTGCTGGGTGGTGAAGCCTTCACCGCCGAAGCCGCCGCCGCCATGGGACTGGTAAGCGAGCTGGTAGAGGATGGCGAGGTCGAACCACGGGCGTTGCTCCTGGCGAGCCGGATGGCGGCCCTGCCAGCGTTGTCACTGCGGCTTATCAAGGAAGCGGTGATCGAAAGCATGAACAGCAATCTGGACGCAGGTCTGCGCTTTGAACGCAAGTCATTTCAGGTACTTTTTTCAACCCAGGACAAGACCGAAGGAATTCGCGCCAGACTGGACAAACGCAGGCCGGTCTTTGGAGGACGATAGGCAGAGCGCACTGTAAGGATTGAAAATCGTTGGGCGAAAGAGGTGTCACGATAAAACTGAAACGAATTGCAGTCGAAGAAGCCTTCGTCATAGAAGACATCGCGAAGGAATTAAAAAATCCTTGCCAGCAAGTTTGTGGAACCCGGTTTGCTCTTTGCACGACGTTCAGGCCGCGTACCGCAGCACCGCGATATAGTGGCACGCGGTACCGGCGATGACGAACAGGTGCCAGATAAAGTGAAAGTACCTGATCCGCTCCTTCATGAAAAACACCGCGCCCGCCGTGTAGGCGATGCCCCCTGCAAACAGCCAGAACAGCCCCCACCTCGGGATTAGCGTCCACGCCGCATCGGCCGCGATCAGGATCACCCAACCCATCGCCAGATAGACCCAGGTCGAGACCATCGTGTAGCGGATGCCACCGACGACCTTCAGGAAGGTACCGACGGCGGCAAGGCTCCAGACAATCGCGAACAATGCCCAGCCCCAGGCGCCGCGAAGCACACCGAGGGTAAACGGCGTGTAAGTCCCGGCAATCAGGAAGTAGATGGCCGAGTGATCGAGAATCTGGAATACGCGCTTGGCGCGGCACTTGGGCAAAGCGTGAAACAGCGTGGAGGTGAAATACAACAGCACCATGGTGGCGGCGAACACGCTCGCCCCCACGATTCCGGTTGCGTCTCCACGCCGGTACGCGACCGTGACAAGAACCGGGGCGCCGGCCAGCGCCAACAGCAGGCCGAGCCCATGGCTGACGCTGTTGGCGAGCTCCTCTCCAAGGGATTGCCGCCGCTCGCACGGCCCTGAGACTTCGACCATCGCTGTATTCCTGGATCGCCGTGCCAAGCCTCGGACTGATCTTCCCAGCCGCGCTGCGCAGGCGTGTCCGAGCCCTGTATTCTATGGTAACGGAGTATAGTCTATCCGAAAAAGGAGACACCCATGAGCGCCAGTCCATTCGCCTATCCGAGCAGCCGCTTCGAGCCGACCACCCTGGTCGACCTCAATTCCAGGCTCGAGCGCGAGCGGCTGTCGCGCTCGGCGCTCGCCGGATTTTTCCGGATCGTAGAACACTGGAAGCTGCGCGACGAGGACGCGCGGGAACTCCTCGGCGGGCTTTCCAACAGCGCCTATTACGAATGGAAGAAGAACCCGGAGCGCATCCTCGAGGTCGACCGCATCACGCGGATTTCCTACCTCGTCGGCATCTATAAGGCGCTGCACATCCTCTACGGGGACAAGCTTGCCGACGCGTGGATACGGCTGCCCAACAGCAACGCAATTTTCGGCGGCAGGACGCCGCTTGCCCTCATGATGGCCGGGGGGCTTCTGGCAATGCAGACCGTGCGCCGGCTACTCGACGCGCGCCGGGGCGGCATTTGAGTTCACCGCTGCCGCGAACGGCGCTGCTGCGGCAATTCGACACCTGCCGGCTCATTCCTTCGCGATTCGCGGCGCGGGAAGACTCGGTGCTTGCGGGCATCGCCGGGGATGAAGCGCAGCTTGTCGACCTCTTCGATCTGGACAACGCCACCAACGAGCGGCTGCGCGGTGAGCACGGATTGCTGCCGGGCATCGGCATGGACGAGCTTGTCTTCGGTGTGCCCAATTTCCGCATCATCAACGCGGCCTTTACCTGCGCGCGGCCGGAAGGCGCCCGCTTCAGCGGTCCGGACCGCGGCGCCTGGTACTGCTCGTTTGAGCTTGAGACCGCGCTGGCCGAAATCGCCTTCCACAAAACCGTGGAATATCAGGAGATCGGACGATTCGACGACAGCGTGAGCTTCGAAGCGCTGCTTGCTGACTTCACCCACGAATTCCACGATCTGCGCGGCGATTCACGCTTTGCGTCCTGTCTTGACCCGAGGCGCTATGTCGCTTCGCAGCGACTGGCAGATCGCCTTTTGGAAGCAGGCGCTATCGGCGTGGTCTACCCGAGCGCGCGGCGCGCGCGGGGCATCAAGCTCGCGTGCTTCAGGCCGGCCGTCGTCGGCAATGTCCGGCGCGGCGATGCCTGGCGGTTTTCCTGGTCGGGCACGCCCAAGCCTAAGATCGAGCGCGACAAGCGCTGGAAGAAGATCAAACCGTAAGGCACCCCTTTTCACCTGTTTTTCGACAAGGAGTTAACCCCTTGCGATTCCGCTAGAGGTTATACATAATTCTCGCATGTCCGCGCTCGTCTCATCCGCTGGATTCGCTCGCGCGCGCAAGCTCTCGGAGCAGCGCGTGCGGCAGTTGCTCGCCGCCGGCAAGGTTGCCGGGGCGATACGCGTCGGGGCGCGCTGGGCGATACCGGCCGATGCCGCGATTCGGCGCGTGCCAGGCGGCCGCCCGCCACATACCCGCGGCGGCGTTCTCAAGCAGGCGGCTCGCGCAATGCCGGCGAGCTTTGACGACCAGCTTGCGGTCGTAGCGGAACTATTGCGCGAGGTCGTGCGCATCGAGGAGGGGGAGAAGCGTCACTCGGCACGCCCCTCACCCGCCAGCTACGAGCGGGACTTGCGGCTCGCCGGCCTGGCGCAGCGCATCGCACAGGCATACACGATTATCGAAGGCGTGCTCGCCTTCGTCGCCCGGCGCATTGACCGCGCACCGGTCACCGGCGAGGACTGGCACAAGAAACTTATTGCCAGGTGCGCAAAGGCCTACGAAAATCCGCGACGGTCGGCCGTCGTCTCGGGGGCACTCGCTGAGGATCTGCTTGAGCTGTGCGAATTCAGGCACGTGGTCTGGAATATCTACCCGACGCACCTCGAAGCCCCGAGGGTGCGGGACAACCTGCGGCGGCTTATCCGCGCGACACGGGCCTTCGATGCAGAGACCAGGACCTTTGCTTCCGGACTTTCTCCTGCGCGCAGATCCGGTCGCAAACAGTCGCGGGCTAGCGTCGCGTCTGGGAAGCCGCCATGATGATTCGCCATGCCTTGAGCTTTTGTTCAAAGGACAGCGAAGCATGGGCGGGACTGGTGGAGGGCAGGCGCACATAGCTGATGGAATCGTCGTCGACGTTTTGCAGCACATGCCGCTTGAAACACGCCTCCGCCATGGCGCCGTTGAAAAACACCCGCGTGATGCCCGGGTGCGCGCGGAAAAAGGAACGAAAGTCGTTGGCAACCTGCGAGTCCCTCTCGATCCTCGCATCCAGGCTGCCTTCACGCGTGCATGACCGGAGCACGTCCCAGACCGCGATGCGCGCCGCCTTCAAGGCTTGAACTTTCCTTTCATAGGGAGTGACGGCGTCGAGCCTGAGCAGTTCGGAGATGACGCGCCAGAAGGCGTTCTGACCATGCGCGTAGTACTGGCCGGCCGCCAGTGACGCCCGTCCCGGCATGCTGCCGAGGATAAGCACCTTGGCGTTTTTATCCTCAATGGGCTGGAAGCTGCGGACTCGAGACATGCGTGTTGCGTTCACAGTATTGGTGAATGGTGGGCCAGTATATTGGCCATGACTGGCACGATTGTGTTCGCCCCTCCGTTCCCCCTAGTAGAACAAACCACTGCAAGTATCCCGCGATAACAAAGCATGGCCAAGTGACAAGCGCGCCAATAAGGCCGCCAGGCAGATAGACCTTCACAATGCGTGGATTGCTGGAAATCAACATCAATAATCAACGGCTGCCGGGCAGTCGGTTGCCTCGATCTGCGCTCGCTGTTTCTCATCGAAGGCGGCAAAGTAAGAGGTCAGACTTTCCTCCTTGAGATCTTCGCTACCCAACGGGCTGAGCTAACAAATACGCGATAATTTAACAATATGTCCATTATTTCTGGACATAAGTTTAACTTTTTGGCATATTGACCCGCGTGATCACAGCTCTGGACATTCGGGATCGGGTGCGCACGGACGTGCTGGATTACCAGCAACTGGTGTCCTGCCTGCGCGAGTACGCGAAGCCGCGGGACCGGATTACCGGGCTGCTGGCGGAGGGGAGCCTGATTCGCCTGCGCAAGGGACTCTATGTGTTTGGCGAGCGCTATCGGCGCGGCCCGCTCGGCCGAGAGCACCTTGCCAACCTGATTTACGGTCCTTCCTATGTGAGTCTTGATTACGCCCTTAGCCACTATGGCTTGATCCCGGAACGCGTGGAGAACGTGACCTCAGTCACCACCGGGGGAAAGCGGCGATTCAACACGCCATTCGGGGACTTCACCTATTGGCCGCTGCTCCCGCATCGCTATGCGCCGGGAATTTGCTGGGCCGGCGAAGGCGACGCGCATTACCTGATCGCGTCCGCCGAGAAGTCCCTGGTGGACAAGGTGTGGACGGACAAGCACTTCAGTCCTGCTAACCTCAAGGACCTCGACGCCTATTTATTCGAAGACCTGCGGCTGGACGAAGAGCGAGCGGCTGCGTTGAACCCGGAGCAGTTGGCCGCTATCTGTCGCGCCTTCGCGTCGAAAAAGATCGACTTGCTGGCACGCTGCCTGGCGCGGCATAGGAGAAATTGAGCATGAGTCCTGCCATCGAACAGATGCTCGAACGCTATCCCTGTCAGACGCGCGACGACTACGTCAAGGCGCTGCGGGAAATTCTTCAGCAGATCGCCCTGCTCGGGCTTTGGCGCGGCAAGTTCTTCGAGCATGCGGCGTTCTACGGGGGTACGGCGCTGCGTGTGCTGTATGGCCTTGACCGGTATTCCGAAGACCTGGATTTCTCGCTTCTCAAGTCCTCCGCGGCATTCTCCCTCGAACCCTACGGCGACGCCTTGCGCCGCGAACTCGCC
>MEQV01000247.1:19056-19484 GCA_001770355.1 Betaproteobacteria bacterium RIFCSPLOWO2_02_FULL_62_17 | reverse complement strand
GCCGCTGTTCGCGCAAAGCGACGATCCGGAGCGCCGCGTGCCGGTGGTGCACCGCCCAGAGGAAATCAACATCGTGGTCACCGGATCGCCAGACCGCAACCGCAGCTTTATTGCGGCACAGTTCGGGCATCAGGGGTTTCGCGTGTCAAAGCCAATCAAGCTTCCGGCGAAATGGGCGCAGTTGCTCAAGGGACAAGACCGCGTCGATTAACGGGGCATTGCGCGATGAGGCAGGTGAAAATTCACAGGCACGCGTGACATAATCGCGCTATGAATCAGCCGCGACCTGAAGGCATCGAAATCACACCACCCGAAGCCTTGCTCAATCTGCGCTTCGACAACCGCTTCGTCGCGGAGTTGCCCGGCGATCCTCTCGACGCACCGCGCCCGCGGCAGGTGCGCGACGCCTGCTGGTCCCGGGTGCTGCC
>MEQV01000247.1:17972-19025 GCA_001770355.1 Betaproteobacteria bacterium RIFCSPLOWO2_02_FULL_62_17 | reverse complement strand
CGGTCGCGGCGCCGCGGCTCATCGCCCACGCGAGAGAAGTCGCAGCACTGCTTGGCATCAGCGAAGAGGAAATTGCCTCGCCTTCGTTCGCGCAAATTTTCGGCGGCAACAGCCTGCATCCGGACATGCAGCCCTATGCCGCCTGCTACGGCGGCCATCAGTTCGGCAACTGGGCAGGACAACTGGGGGACGGCCGCGCCATCACGCTCGGTGAAACCATCAACAGCGCGGGTGAACGCTGGGAGCTGCAATTGAAAGGCGCCGGGCTCACCCCCTATTCACGCACCGCCGACGGCCGCGCGGTGCTGCGCTCCTCGATCCGGGAGTTCCTGTGCTCCGAGGCCATGCACCACCTGGGCGTGCCCACGACGCGCGCTTTGTGCCTGGTAGGCACCGGCGAAGCGGTGGTGCGCGACATGTTCTACGACGGCAACCCGCAGCAGGAACCCGGCGCGGTGGTTTGCCGCGTGTCGCCCTCCTTCATCCGCTTCGGCAATTTCGAGATCCTCGCCTCGCGTCAGGACGATGCCCTGCTCGAGCGACTGGTGGATTTCACCATCGCGCGCGACTATCCGCATCTGGGCGGCGATCCCGCGGAGCGCCGCCGCCGCTGGTTCGAGCAAGTCTGCGAGCGCACCGCGCTGATGGTCGCCCACTGGATGCGCGTGGGCTTCGTGCACGGCGTGATGAACACCGACAACATGTCCATCCTCGGCCTCACCATCGACTACGGCCCCTATGGCTGGGTCGACAACTTCGACCCGGACTGGACCCCCAACACCACCGATGCCGGACAGCGCCGCTACCGCTTCGGCCAGCAGGCGCAGGTCGCGCACTGGAATCTGTCGCGGCTTGCCAGCGCGCTGCTGGGGCTGTTCCCGTCATCCGAGCCTCTCGAGGCGGCGCTGGACCGCTATGCCGAGGTCTACACCAAGACCCAGCAAGCCATGACAGCGGCCAAGTTCGGCCTCAAAGCCTGGCGCGACGCCGACGATGGGTTAGTTGCCGAAGCCATGGGCCTGATGCGTGATGCGGAGATGGACATGACGATCT
>MEQV01000247.1:14729-17918 GCA_001770355.1 Betaproteobacteria bacterium RIFCSPLOWO2_02_FULL_62_17 | reverse complement strand
AGGACCAGGAACCCGCGGCGCTGCGGCGCGAGCGCATGCATGCCGTCAATCCGAAGTTCGTGCTGCGCAATTACCTCGCGCAGCAAGCCATCGATGCCGCCCACGAAGGCAACGACGCGCCCATCCACGAACTGCTCGATGTGATGCGCCGCCCCTACGACGAACAGCCCGGGCGCGAACGCTACGCGGCGAAGCGCCCCGACTGGGCCAGGAAAAAAGCCGGCTGCTCGATGCTTTCCTGCAGTTCCTGAAAAAGAATAGGCAAACCAATCCAGGGCATTACGTATAGCGGCGCATGAATTTCTCGCATTGCTTATGTATCGGGCCTTGAAAAAGTCGCCCTATGCCGATTATGTCTAGTTCCGGACGATCGGCGGTGATTGGACCTGTGTTTACTGGGTAAAAAGTTTTAGCTACTGACGCTTTATCGCTTCACATTTTGGCGCTGGCGATACCGACGAACGATCTTGATGCCTTCGACGGTCTCGCGATAGTTAAACGCATGGCCAGTGCGCGGCACTGGATAACGGCGCACCCGGCTGCCCTGAACCGGTGTTCCCATGCCGGGATTGGTTTCGATCAGTTCGAGGGAATGCGCTACGCGTTCGGCGACCAATTTGGCGGTGTGAACGTCATCACTCGCAATATGATCGAGTGTGCGCAGATATGCACGGCGCGCACTTGGCGCCCATTCATGCAGCCGCTTTTTGCTTCCCGGCATGGCGCGCGATGACCGCTCTGGCCTCAATCATTACCTGCCCGTGCGGGATGCCCTTGCCGGCTTCCAACTCGGCGATGCCTTTGCCGGTTTCCCGAATGTCCTGCTCCACAAAATCGAAGCCGAACTTAAATACGTCATCGAGCAAGTCCTGCGGTTCACAACCAGCCTCCCGCGCAAGCCTTGCCAGGCGGCGCTTGTGGGCTGGTTTGAGTACAACGGCGATGGACATGGCTGACTCCTGTGTGCTGCTGCTTTCTCGATTCTAGCGTAGAGATATGGATGTGGCCTGAGTTTCGCATCTATTGGATAAATCAAGTCGGGATTTCACACTTCGTGGCTTTAGACAGGCTCGGATACGTGAAATGCCGCCCGTGTGGATCGAAAGACCCATGCACGGTTCTGAGGGGGCTGGGCGCGGCCAACCGCGTCCGGCTACCCGACTTCCGAACGTAACGTATGGCGGCGCATGAATCTCTCGCATCGGTCATGTTTCGGGCCGTGAAATTTGCGCACCATGGGGTTTGTGTCCAGCCTCGGGGAATCTGCGATCGTCGAACCCGGATTTACTGGGTAAGATATATTAGCTGTGGTTCGGACCGGGTTTAACCACCGGATTGTGGTGCACCGGCAAGCCGTTCAGGCTGCGCGGCCGGATTGATTCTTTATCCCGCGTCGAGGGCAAGGCCGGACGACTGATCCGAGAGCAATGATCATAACGATGACATGAGAGGAGCCCTGTCCATGCATGGATTGAAATATGCGCTGCTTGTTGCCGTCCTCGCTGGGTGGTTGCACCAGGGCCATGCGCAGCCCTATCCCTCGAAACCGATCCGGTACATCGTTCCTTCCTCGCCCGGCGGCGTCAACGACACCAGTGCGCGGGTGCTCGCGCCCAGACTCAGCGAGCGCCTCGCGACTCCGGTCGTGGTCGAGAACCGTCCCCCCAACCAGGTCGGGACGGCGCAAGTGGCGAAGGCCGCCCCGGACGGCTACACGATCCTGAACACCCTGGATAATTTCCCTCTGACCCAGTTTCTGATGAAGGACGTTCCCTACGACGCAACCCGGGACTTCGCGGGGATATCACTCCTGTGGCGCGCGCCCCAGATCGCCGCTATCCCCGCGGTACGCGGCATCAAGGACCTTGCCGAGTTTGTACGGCTCGCAAAATCGAAGGCAGGAAGTCTGAACTACGGGGCCGCGGGAGCCGGGACCTCGGGGCATCTTGCCGGAGAGCTTTTCAAGGCCACCGCCGGCATCGACCTGCAGGTAGTGCAGTACAAGGGCGCCGGTCCCGCCTTAGCGGCGGTGCTCGGAGGCCACATCGATTTCATCGTGGCAACCGTGGGCACCCTGCTTCCGCACATCAGGTCAGGAAAGCTCATCGCCTTGGGCGTAACGTCGCCGCAGCGCGTGCGGCAGCTCGCCAGCGTGCCCGCGGTCGCGGAGACCTATCCCGGCTTCGAGATACAGGGCTGGGGTGGACTCTCGGTGCCCGTGGGAACGGCCCCGGACATCATCCGGCGCCTGAACGCGGAGGCGGTCCGTGTGGTCGCCGAAGCCGAGATCAGGCGCGTATTCGAGGACCAGGGCTACGAAATCGTCGGCGGCACCCCGGAAGCTTTCGACAAGTGGATTGCCGCGGAGTCCCAGAAATGGGGCCGCATGATCCGCGAGCGCGGGATCAAGAACTGATAGCCGGGCACGAAACGCCCATCATTGCCGCTCGGCGGCCTGCGTGCCGCTGATCTTGTTGTCATAGCCCGGCACGATGCGCACGTCGACCACGCAGACCGCGCCGTCGCGCACGGCGCGCAATCCTCGCGCTATCGCCGCCTGAAGATCCTCGAGCCGGGTGACCGGGCCGATGGCCTCGGCGCCCTGCGCGCGCGCCATCATCGCGAGGTCGATCTCGGGCTCCGTGATCCTCTGGCCGATCCACTTGTTCTCGACCGGGCGCAAGCGCTCTCTTGCGACCCTCTCCTGGTGCATCTCGTCGTTGTAGAACGAGCAGTTGTTCGCGACCAGCACCAGGCCCGGGATCCGGTAGTGCACGGCAGTCCACAGCGCGGTGATGCCCATGAGGAAGTCCCCGTCGCCCACGACCGCCACCGGAATGCGTCCGCTGTCCTTCAGCGCCAATGCCGCGCCGACCGCGATGCCCGGGCCCGCGCCGATGCCGCCGCCCGCTTCCTGGCCGATGTAGTCCAGGGGATGTCGCAGCGGCCGGTAGTCACCGTTCCAGCCGAACGGCAGGCGGGTGAGGCACAGATCCATGCCCGCGCTCGCGGCATTCAGGGCCTGCGCGATCGCCAGGACGGACAGCGTCTCGCACGGCGCGCGCGCGGGGCGCACGCGCGTTACCGCCTTGCGCGCAGGCCGCTGCGCCACTGCGTTCCGCAGCGGTCCGAGCGCCGCATCCGGTTCGCACATGAGGTAGACATCCGCGGGCGGCAGCCCCTGGTAAT
>MEQV01000247.1:0-14721 GCA_001770355.1 Betaproteobacteria bacterium RIFCSPLOWO2_02_FULL_62_17 | reverse complement strand
CGCGCGAGCCCCAGGCCTGCGCGAGGGTCCCCGCCAGATCCACCCAATCGAAGGAGATGAGGACATCGGCGCCGCGCAGCGTTTCGGCGAGACCTGGCTTGAGTGAAGAGCCCGCGCCGGGGGGAACCGCATGCAGCGGATGATCGGTGGGGAATGCGGCGGCGGTCTTGAGATCGGTGAGCACCAGGGCCTGGATCTTCTCGGCGAAGGCAATGCGCTCTTTCCACGCGGCCTCGCTTCGGGAAACGCGCCCCATGAGCATCACCGGGTTGCGCGCTTGCGAAAGCAGTTTCGCCGCGGCAGCGACCGAGTCATTGGAAGGCAGCACCGGATCGGGTGCGCGAAAGCGCTTCACATCCGGAAGCCGCGGGAGCGCGCCGATCTTCTGCTCCTGCAGCGCGGCATCCAGGTTGACATAGGTGGGACCGCGCGGCGCGGTGTCGCCCAACTGCACCGCCCGCAGCAGCGCTTCGTAGGCGGCCGGCACCGACCCGGGCTGGTTGTCCCACTTGGTGTAGTCGCGTATCAGGGCGCCCTGGTCCGCGACCGTATGTATCCAGTCGATCCACGGCCTGCGCCTGGCCGCATCGGTGGGGCCTGTGGCGCCCAGGATGAGCATCGGCACCCGGTCGCACCAGGCATTGAAGATGGACATGGTCGCGTGCATGAGCCCGACATTGGAATGCAGAACCGCGCCCATCATGCGGTCTGTGACTTTTGCGTAGCCCTGGGCGACGGACACCGCGGTTTCTTCATGCAGGCACAGCAGCATCTGCGGCCGGACGTTGCCGAGGTAATTGACGATGCTGTCGTGCAGCCCCCGATAGCTCGCGCCCGGCGTGAGGGCGAGATAGGGAATGCCCAGCTCGCGCAGCATCGCGGCGATCGCATCGCTGCCCCAGATCTCTGCTTGCGCAGTGCCGCTGACAGGCTGGTCGTGCGCGATTGGCGTTAACGAAGGATTTGCGGCGTTCACTTGCGTTCCCTGTCGTCGGCAGAATTCGTTTGCGGCGGTCGGGCCTCGCGGATCGCTCGCCAGACGCGTTCCGGCGTGGCCGGCATCTCGATGTGCCTGACACCCAGTTCTGCGCAGGCGTCTACGATGGCATTGATCACCACCGCGAGCGCCGGCGTGGTGCCCCCTTCGCCGCCGGAGCGCACGCCGAGCCGGTTGCCGGGCGCGGGCACCGCGCTGAACGCGGTCTTGAACGAGGGAAAAGTGTCGGCCCGGGGCATGGCGTAATCCATGAAGGAGGCCGACAGCAGCTGCCCGGATTCCCGGTCGTAATGGCACTTCTCCATCAAGGCCTGTCCAGCACCCTGGGCGATGCCGCCGTGCGTCTGGCCATCGACGATGAGCGGGTTCACCGGGCGGCCGACATCGTCCACCGCGGTGTGGTCGAGCACCTGTACCACGCCGGTCTCGGGATCAACTTCTACCTCGCAGACTTGCGCGCCATAGGGAAAGCTGCCGGTGAGGACGACCTGGTCGGAGACGGTCCCCAGCGTGCCCCGCAGCTCGGCGGGCAGATCCGTGCGGGTCGCAGCGGCGCGGGCGATCTCGAAAATTCCCAGCTCGCGGTTGGTACCTGCGATCCGGAACACGCCGCGGTCGAACTCGATGTCGGGTGCAACCGCTTCGAACAGCTGCGCCGCGATCTTCTTGCCCCGCTCAATGATGTCGTCGCTCGCCTTGCCGACGACAATTGTCGCCATCTTCATGGAGCGGCCCGAGTGCGAGCCGCCGCCGCCTTTGACGCGTTCGGTGTCGTGCGCGACGAAGCGCACGCTCTCGTAAGGCACACCCAGCCATTCGGTCAAGAGTTGCGGGAAGACCGTTTCATGGCCCTGCCCGGTGGACATGGTGCCGATGACCAGTTCGACCACGCCTTCCGGGAGTACGGTGATCTCGGCCCGCTCGTGCGGATTGCCGGTCGTGATCTCGACCCAATTGGCGACCCCGATGCCGCGCAGCCGCCCGCGACGCTTCGACTGCGCCCTGCGGCCCGCAAAACCCTTCCAGTCGGCCAGTTCGAGCGCCTTGTCCATCGCCGCCTCGTAGCTGCCGCTGTCGTAGGTCACGCCAAAGGGATTCCTGAACGGCATCGCCTCGGGCGAAACGAGATTGCGGCGCCGCAGTTCTACCGGGTCGAAGCCGAATTCGTCGGCAGCGATGTCGATCAATCGCTCGATCACGAACATGGCTTCGGGCCGGCCGGCGCTGCGATAGGGCGTTGTCGAAACCGTGTTGCTGACCGCGGCGCGGCCGCGGAAATACGCCGCCGGAATGTTGTACACCCCCGACATCAGGCCGAGGCCCTTGCGCAGCGGGACGACGGTGGCAGTGTGCGCGCCGACATTGCTGAGATTCGATCCGCGCACGCAGAGGAAGCGCCCTTCCCGGTCGAGCGCGAGCTCGGCTGTGACGGCGAGGTCGCGCCCCTGGTAATCGCCGAGGAACGCTTCGCGGCGCTCGCACACCCATTTCACAGGCCGGCCGACGCGCCTTGCCGCCCAGGCAACCAGTGCGTATTCGGGATAGAAGAAATTGCGCGTTCCGAAATTGCCCCCGGTGTCCTGCACCACGCAGCGCACGCGCTCGGGCGGAACATCGAGAACCTGCGCGAGTTCCTGCCTGAATGCGGCCACGCCGTGCCCCGTTCCAGCATGAAGCGTGTACCGGCCGGTCGCAGCATCGAACTCTGCGGCGACCGTCCGGGTCTCCATCGGTACGCCGGTGACGCGTTGGATCCAGGTATCGAGCCTCGCCACGTGCGCCGCGCGCCTGAACGCCTCGGCGGCCGCATGCTCGTCGCCGACTTCGACGTCGAGGCAAACATTGCTCGTGGATTCGTCCCAGAGCCGCGCGGCATCCGGCCCGATCGCATCGGCGGCGTGCACGGCCGAGGGCAGCGTTTCGTAATCAATTTCAACCAGTTCGGCTGCATCCTTCGCCTGCTCCGCCGTCTCCGCGACCACCATGGCGAGGGTTTCGCCGACGTAGCGTGTCCGGTCGCAGGGCATCGGAAGGCGCTTGGACTTGAAAAGCTGCCCACCCGGGCGCACGCGCAGCACGACGTCCGGCGGTCCCCCCATCGCGATGCCCGGGTCTTCAGGGAGATTGCCGAGGCCATCCGCCATGACATCTGCCCCGGTCAGCACCGCAAGGACGCCGGGGACGGCGAGGGCCGCCGACTTGTCGATCGAAACGATGCGCGCGTGCGCATGAGGCGAACGCACCATCGCCGCACACGCCTGTCCCGGCAACGCAATATCGGTGGCATAGCAGCCGGTGCCCGTCAGGAGACGCAGATCTTCCCTGCGCCGGACCGGCTGGCCGATTCCGTTCTTCACCGCGGCTGCCCGCTCCATGGTTTCCTTTGCCACGATGAAATCCCCGATTCAGTCGATTTGAGGATCGTGGCCGGGCGCGCCGATGATGGCGGTTCGACCCGCCTCGGACTGCGCGAGGTGATAACGCCCCTCGGCGTCGCGGCCGAGTCTTCCCCTCGAGCGCAATTCATCCAGGGCCAGGGTGACCTCGCGCCCGTCGCGGCTGCCGATCGCTTCCATGATGTGCATGAAAAACGTGGGCCCGGCGCCAAGTGACTGTTCCACCGTCTGGAACTTGGCAGCCTGGGTCAGCCGTTTTGCCGACGGTACCAACGAGGTGATGAGCTGCTTTCTGCCAAACGGCCGGGTGCAGTCGAATCCGGCCTTGGCGCCCAGGGGCCGGCCGTCGAGCGAAGGATCCATCCTCATGCCATGCATCGATTCCAGGATCACCAGATCCCGATCAGCCTGGAATCGGGTGCCCAGCGCCCACTCCATCGCGTGGTCGGAACGAACGTCGATGTCCTCATCGACAACGAAAATGTGCTTGATCGGGTAGATGGCGCCGAACAGCGCGGTGATGACGTGCCGCGCCTGGCCGGGGCCGGTCTGGCGGATGGCGACGCGAAGGTGCTGCAGTTCACCGCCCCAGACCGACTGGAACAGCGCGCTCACCTCGATGCCGATGGAGCAGAGCAGCTTGAGCGCGTCCGCCTCGATGCGGATGGCGGCCAGATGCACGGAGTCGCATTGTCCGAGAACTCGTCCGGCGCCGTGCAGCAGCGACTGGTGCATGGCGTCACGGCGCATGGTGATCGCCGTAATGTGGAACACCGGGTCAAGATGCATGGGGCCGTAATAGCCCATGTATTCGCCGTACGGCCCCTCGGGCTCGATGTAGCCGCGTTCGTCGAGGTAGCCCTCGATGACCATTTCGGCGTCGGCGGGAACGCGGATGTCGTTGCTTACGCTTTTCACCAGCGCCACCGGCTCACCCCGGAATGCGCCGAGGAACATCAGCTCGTCGGACTTGGGCACGCGCATTGCGGCCGCCATGAAATCCAGAGGATGCGAACCCACCGTAAAACTGATGGGCAGGCGCTCGCCCTTGCGCAATGTGCGCTGGTAGAGATCGCGAAGGTGCGACTGGCTGGTGACGTTGGTCGTGCACTCGTGGCGCCCCCGCAGGCACAGGCGGCGGCAGCCGATATTGGTGAACCCGGTCTCCGGATCGATGGTGTAGTCCAGCCCCGAGGAAATATAGACACCGCCGTCGAATTCGTGCTGCGGATGAAATGGCAGTTTCGAAGCATCCGCCTGCTCGCCGGTCAGCACCACTTGGTGGACGGGTGCTTCGGCCGAGGAGACTTCGAACACGGCATGCGGCTTATCCAGCCGCCTCAGCGCCTCCTTGGCGAGATCTTCCTCGGAAACGCCGAATGCAAGCGCCATGCGCCTGCGACTGCCCATGACCGCGGCGGCGAGTTCCACCCGCTCGGGCCCGGCGCTCTTGAACAGCACCGCTTTTGGCGTGCCCTCGATGATTGGACTCAACTCGGCGAGATCGAGCGCCCGGCCGATGACCTCCAGTTCGCCGGCCTGCGCCAGGGACTCCACAAAACGACGCAATCGGAATTTCTCCAGGTCGGGTTTGACGGCCGCGCGATTTCCTTCTGGCATTTCCCATCTCCATTGGTTTTGCGTTCACGGATTCTAGATTCTACTGTGTTGGCTTCCCGGTGCTGAGGCTCGCCTGGCCGCGGGGCGGAAATATGCAAGTTACCATTACACCCACTCCGATCTCCCGGCACAGAATCATTTACTCGGGGCTCGCCAGTGTGACCGTCGGGAAATAGCTTCGAAACCGGGCAACATCCCGCGTCAAAATTGGAATCCGCAGCACCGCGGCCTGCGCGCCAACCAGGAAATCCGCCAGCACTCCGGCGCGCAAACCGCCGCGCCGACGATACGCAGCGTGCGCACGACCGGCCAGAAACAAGGCCTCGGACGAAAACTCGCGCGACTCCAGGGCGGCCTGTGCCACTTCGGCGTCGAGCGACTCCTTGCTGATCGCGTAGGCGGCCAGTTCCGCGTAGATCACCGGATTGATCAGGAGAGGCCCGCGCACGCTCCAGCTTTCGAGCTGCCGCTGCGACCAGTCCGCCCATTCTTGATCGTTCTCCAGGACATCAATGAGAACGCAGGAATCGACAAGAATCATTTGCCTGCGGATTTGAATCCCGGATCGCCCGCGTCCATGTCGTAGCCGCGAAGCAAGTTCATGATCTCGCCGGTGCTCATACCGGTGTTGCGGCTGCCGCGCAATGCGGCGAAAGCGCTCCGGCCACCGGCTGCCTTCAAAGGTTTGCCCGCCTTACGCAATAGCACTTCCCCCTTGGAATCGACTTCGAATTCGACCCCGCTTCCGGGACCAATGCCCAGATAATCCCGAACCCGCTTGGGGATGGTGACTTGCCCCTTGACGGTAAGCTGCTGCGCCATGCCTGACTCCAAGTAATACCAGAGCAGCCAATGGTAATACCCATTTTCGAAAACCGCAATTTGTCGGTCGCTGAGCCCCCGGCAAGCCCGCCCCAGTCACGCAGGCTCAGGCAGCCGGCCGAATTCCTTCTCGAAGCGCTCGCAGAACAAGGGCCAGGCCGCCGGATTCAACAGTCGCGGCGGGCGTTTGCCATCGAACGCCCCCAGCAACTGTTCCACCGCGATAGTGGTGATGCGGGTGCGCGACTCATGCGTGACACCGGCCGTGTGGGGGCTCAAGAGAACATTGTCGAACTGCATCAGAGGATGGCTGGGCAGCGGCGGTTCCGGCTCCCAGACATCGAGGCCCGCGCCGGCAATGCGCTTTTCGCGCAGGGCATCGGCCAGCGCTATTTCGTCGTGAACGCCGCCGCGCGCGGTGCTGATAAAGAAGGCTTCTTTCTTCATGAGCGCGTACTGCGCCGCGCCGACCATGCCTTTTGACCCGGCGTTGAGCGGGCAGTTGATCGAGACGTAATCGGACTCGCGGAAGATCGCATCGAGCGCCACTTTCTCGCCGCCTCTATTTGCCATCTCCTCGGCGCAGAGGTAGGGGTCATAGGCCAGCACCCGCATGTGCATCAGTCCGCGGCACAACTCCGCGATGCGCGTGCCCACATGCCCCAGGCCGACGATGCCGATGGTTTTTCCCAGCGCGTCATGGCCCATGAACTCCACCCGCTTGATGCCCGCCTCGCGGCGCATGTAACGGTCGGTCTCGATGATGCGCTTGGACAGACAGAACATCATGCCGAGCACGTGTTCGGCCACGGCCTCGGCATTTCCCCCAGCCTGATTCATGGCGAGGATCCCTGCGCGAGTGCAGGCGTCGAGATCGATCGTGTCGTAGCCGGCGCCACTGGTGGAAACCAATAGCAGGTTCGGCGTGCGCCGGAACAAGGCGTCGCAGGCCTGAAAATCGGGCGGCATTTCGTTCTGGTCGGAACCGATCTGGTAGGCGTGCGCGGCGGCCAGCACGCCAGCCATCTGGCGTGACGGCGTCGCGGCATCGACCTTCTGCACCAGCATGTCCTTGCGCCTGCCCATCAGTTCCATATAGACCGGATGGTTGAGATGGTTGTAGTAGAAAATATTTTTCATCAGGGTTGACATGTCGATTCCCGGCTGCCTGTCCGTCAGGGCATGATTTCAATCAGTTCCAGCTGGATTCCCTCGGGTCCTTCAAGGAAACAAATCCGGCCGCCCCGGTGCGCGGGGATCGGAGAAATCATTTCCTCGAGGACCGTTGCACCCTGTGCCTTTAGCTTCGCCAGCGTGCCGTCCATGTGATCCGTTTCGACCGCCAGATGTTCCAGACCGTATTTCTGCTGGCGCTTCTGGTAATCGACATGGTCGGTGATATTGAGCGTCACCCCGTGCAGGTCGACGCGAAAGCGGGTGTCGTTGTGGCTGGCCTCGATCAGCGTAGCGCCCAGGGTTTCCATATAAAAGCGGGCGGTTTTCGCGGGCTCGCGGGTTTTCACATGCACGTGCTCTAGTCTGAAAGTCATGGGGTTTCTCCGAAAATTCCGACGGGCCGCCGCGGCGACCCCTGTGCGAAGAATAGCAGGCATTGCCGCGGATCTACGCCGCGTTACTTCCCTTGCATCAGCATTTCCAGCGTGCGCGCCAGCAATTCAATTTCCGCGTCGCCGATCACATAAGGCGGCATCCAGTAAACGGTATTCCCCAGCGGCCGCAGCAGCACGCCCGCGGCAATCGCCCGGGCAAAGAAATCCTGCGCGAAATCGGGTTGCGCATCGCGCACATCGAAAGCCCAGATCATTCCCTGATTGCGAAAATGCGCCACACGCGGATGATCGCGAAGCGCGCCCGTCGCAGCATTGATGCGCCCGGCAAGCCCATGGTTGCGCTCGATGGTGCACTCGTCTTCGAGAATATCCAGCACCGCCAGCGCCGCGCTGCAGGCCAGCGGGTTGCCGGTGTAGGAATGCGAATGCAGGAATCCGCGCGCCAGGCGGTCGTCGTAGAAGGCTTCATAGACGCGATCGCTGCTCATCACCACCGACAAGGGCAGATAGCCGCCGGAAAGACCTTTTGAGAGGCACAGGAAATCCGGTGCGATGCCCGCCTGCTCGCAGGCAAACAGCGTGCCGGTGCGACCGAATCCGACCGCGATTTCATCGGCGATGAGGTGCACCTCGAAGCGGTTGCACAGTTCGCGCGCCGCGCGCAGGTACTCGGCGTCGTACATCGCCATGCCGCCGGCGCACTGCACCAGCGGTTCCACGATAAGGGCGGCGGTCTCATGCGCGTGTTTTTCCAGGTGTGATTCGAGGCGCCGCGCGCAGCGCCGCGAAAAATCGCGCGCCGATTCGCCGGGTTCGGCGCGGCGCGCATCCGGCGAAGGCACGCGCACGCAGTTGCCAAGCAGCGGCGCGTAGGTATCGCGAAACAGCGGCACATCCGTGACCGACAGCGCTCCCAGGGTCTCGCCGTGATAGCTGTTTTCCAGGGCGATAAAGGCGGTTTTCTGCGTGCGGCCGGCATTGCGCCAGGCGTGAAAGCTCATTTTTAAGGCGATTTCGATCGCCGAGGCGCCGTCCGAGCCGTAGAAGCAATGCCCCAGATTTCCCGGCGCAAGCGCCGCGAGGCGCTCGGAGAGGCGCACCACCGGCTCGTGCGTGAAGCCGGCCAGCATGACGTGTTCGAGAATCCGCAGTTGCCCGACGATGGCTTCATTGATGCGCGGATTGCCATGTCCCAGCAGGTTCACCCACCAGGAGCTGATGGCGTCGAGGATGCGGTTACCTTCGAAATCGACCAGCCACGCGCCGCGGGCACTCGCCACCGGCACCAGCGGCAGCAATTCGTGGTGCTTCATCTGCGTGCACGGATGCCATACCGCGCGCAGGCTGCGCTCCAGCATCTCGCGGTTATCCACCGGGGCACCCAGCCATGGCATCCAGATTCAGCAGCGCGGCCGCTGTCGCGGGCAACGGCGCCTCAAGCGGCGGAATCGTCCCGATCAGCGGCGCATCGATACGCTGCGACAGGGCGAGGAGGTTCTCCTCGACAAGACGCATTCCCGGCGGTATGCCGTTGGCCACCCAGCCCGCGCATGCCAGGCCCAGATCCGCGATGGCACGGCGCGTGAGCAGCGCGTGATTGAGACATCCAAGGCGCATGCCCACTACCAGCACCACCGGCAGCGCCAGACGCCGCGCAAGGTCGGCGCTGGTTTGGCTCGCATTGAGCGGAATCATGAAACCGCCGGAGCCTTCCACCACCACCACATCCGCCTGGCGCGCGAGCCTGCGATATGCCTCGACGATGACCTCGATACTGATCTCCACGCCTTGTTTTTCTGCCGCGATATTCGGGGCAATAGCCTGCTCGAACGCATAAGGGTTGACCAAGCGCCGCTCGCCGGCCACCGTGCTTGCAGCCATCAAGGCTTCAACGTCGGCATACCTGCCGCCCTCGATACCAGCGGCCACCGGCTTCATGCCGATCACGGTTTTTCCCCTGGCTGCAAAGGCATGCAGCAACGCGCAGGCCACCAGGGTCTTGCCCACGCCGGTGTCGGTACCGGTAACAAAGAACCCCTGGGCCATGATGCGACCGCCCTCTAAGCAGCAGCCGATGAAGCAGGCTCGTTGCGCAGTCCCTGGACCAGTTGCCGCACGTCCTCGATGCTGTGCGCCGCCGAAAGCGATATGCGCAGGCGGGCGCTACCCTCGGGAACAGTCGGCGGACGAATCGGCGGCACCAGGATGCCGCGCGCGCGCAAGGATTCCGCGCGCGCCAGCGCCGCGGCGTTGGCCCCGACAATCAGCGGCTGGATCGCGGTGTCCGAGGGCGCCAGCCGCGCGGCGCTGCCGGCAAGTCCCGCTTTCAGCGCGGCGATCAGTGCGGCGAGATGCGTTCGCCTCCAGCCCTCATCGCGCATCACCGCCAGGCTCTCCCCAACCGCCGCGGCCAGCAGTGCCGGCGCCGCGGTGGAAAACATGTAGGTGCGTGCGCGCTGCAGCAGCGTTTCCACGACCTCCTCCTGGCCGGCAACAAACGCTCCGGAAACCCCGGCCGCCTTGCCCAGTGTGCCCATGTAGACAATGCGCGGCGAGTCGAGTCCAAAATGCTCCAACGCGCCGCGGCCGTTGGCCCCGAGCACGCCGAACCCGTGAGCATCATCGACCAGCAGCCAGGCGTCGTGGCGTTCGCACAGCGCCAGTATTTGGGGCAGCGGCGCAATGTCCCCGTCCATGCTGAAAACGCTGTCGGTGGCGACCAGCTTGAGCTTCGCGCCGCTGGCGGCAAGCGATTTCTCAAGCGCATCCATGTCGCGATGCGCATAACGCTCCACCTCGGCCCGCGAAAGGCGCATGCCGTCGATGAGCGAGGCGTGATTCAGTTCGTCGGAAAACACCGCATCGCCGCGCCCGACAAGCGAAGTCACCGCGCCGATATTGGCCTGGTAGCCGCTGGGAAAAAGCAGCGCGCGCGGCAATCCGGTAAACGCGGCGAGTTCCTCTTCCACGTTCCGGTGCAGCAGGTTGTGTCCGGTCACCAGGGGGGAAGCGCCGGCGCCGACGCCAAAGCGCCGCACCGCCTCGATTGCCGCCGCGTTGATGCGTGGGTGATTGGCCAGGCCCAGGTAATCGTTGCTGCAAAAGGCGAGTAACTCGCGCCCGTCAATGACCACGCGCGGGCCCTGCGGCCCTTCGAGCACGCGGCGCTCGCGCAGGAGATCGAGCCGCGCGAGTTCGTCGAGCTGCGCGGTCAATCGGATATTGGCCAACGGGAGCAGCCTTGCGGTACAGACATTCCTGAAAGAGCCGTCGACGCGCCGCGGCGATTCACGCTGAATGCCCGGTGTCGGGCCATGCCGCGCGCACCGCGCAGCACGGCCGAACTACTGGCGCGCAGCGCTGAAGGCCGCCGAAGCACTTCCGACTTTGCGCATGCCCTCCATGGCATTGCCATTGACCCGGCCGCTGTATTCCGCGCCGCCAGCGGTGAAGGTGATCAGGTCACCGCGCATGCGCCCGGCAATCTGCACGCTCGTGCCATCGGCAGTCAACGACCCGGAGAGCATCTGGAACTCCTGCTTGATGGCGAGCTCGCCCTGGCCGATACGCCAGTTGCCCTGCACCTTCGCGGGGACGATCCAGAAATGCGCCACGCACCAGTAGGTGCAGCCGTCCTTCGCGTCCATGGTCGCGGTTTCGTCGTCCTGCCACTCGCCCATGGTGAAAGAATTGGATGCGACGCGCGTGCCCGGCTTCATGTCGAGGATCTTCGGCCGCAGCTTCAGATTGATGCTGGGCAGCAGGAACATCGTGATCACCGTCGCCTCGGAGAAATCGGTCTCGAAAAGGTCCGCCTTGACGAAGGTCGCGCGGTCGGTGACGCCTTCCTTGGCGGCGTTCTGCTTGGACAACTCCACCATGTCCGGGTTGTATTCGATGCCCTTGGCGCGCGCGCCGCGCTTGGCGGCCGTGATCACCGTGCGGCCATCGCCGGAACCCAGGTCATAGACGACGTCCTTGGCCGTCACCTTGGCCAGGTTGAGCATGGTGTCGACTACCACCTGCGAGGTCGGCACCCAAACCACGTCCTTGCCGGGCTGGCCGACCTGAGGTTCGAATTTGGGTTGCTGCGCGAAGACGCCTGCGGCCATAGCCGCCATGCCAAGCGTCAGAACGGTCCGACGCGAAAATGCCGCTGCCTTCATTGCCTGCCTCCGTTAAATGTTGCGAATAGTGAGGTCGGAATTGTTCCCCGAGCTGGCGGAATCTTACCCGTACCCGGGGCTATCTGTCCTGAATAACAACTGTCGCCCGCATGCCACATCTGCTCCGGAACCCGTGCATTGTCAAACAAGCACGGGGCGAGAGGGGTAACGGGGACGCAGTTACGAAAATGCGGGCCCTCCCTCTCTCCCCGTTCTGAAGCTTTCCAGATTTTATATTGGAATGGCCAGTAAAGTATCCACCGCGCGGCTGTCCAGCACCACGACGCGCTCTTCGAACTGCGGTTGACCGTTGTCGCCCTTGAGCAGAATGCGATCGAGGTAGCGGCCGCTGGCGAACAGCGCCGACTCTCCGGTGCGCATGATGCGAACCACCATGAAATTGCTGGTAGCCCGCACGCGCGCTGAATCGATGCGATCGATGAGCGTCGCTGTCACCGAGTGCCGGTAGCGCTGCGCCTCGTAGACATTGGCTCGCCGCAGTGAATTCACCCGGTCGCGCAGCATCGCGCGCGACTCGGCCAGCATGACAGGCAGGGGCAAGCCGCGTTCCAGGTTTTCGGCGGTGACAATCCGGTAGATGCCCTGATCGACGAAAAACCCCGGCCAGTCCTCCAGACGATCGTCATCAATGGCATGAACGTAACGCGCCAGAAGACTCTCAACCGACACCTGCAGCTCGATATCCGACAAGATTCAGATTCCTCTTTGAACACTTAGATACTTATAGGACCGCTTGGATACTTATTGGACCGCTTAGATACCCATATGCCCGCGCCAGGACTTCCATAACCCGCGCACCGACGTTTCGGTGACGCGCGATTCACTGGAAGCCACCGCGTCGCCGCCCATTTCGATAAACGATGCGCGATCCGGCGAGCCTGCCACGCCGCGCTGCACGAACCCGGTGGCCGCGCCGTCTTCCATGGAAATGAAACCCGCCGGTCCCACCAGGTTAGCCTGGCGCAGGCGGCGCGCGGTCATCGCCGCGTCGTCACTCTCATAACCGAAGCAGGTCCATACCAGTTCGCTGCGGCCCACGCCCTTGGGGATTATCTGGCGCACCGCGAGGCTGTTGAAAATCTGTTGCAGCACGAATCCGGGAAATACCGACAGGATCTGCAGCGTGATGCCGTCGCCGATTTCATCCACCGCCTCCAGCAAACCGGGAGCCTCCAGGCCGAATGCGTCATTGGAGCTTCGCAGCTTCTCGCGCGCGTACTCCTCGCCCGCGGTGCCGGTATCCCTCATGCTGTAGCTGACGTGATTGCCGCCATCTCCGCCCACGACCACCCCGCCTTTCTGCGACAGCCGATTGAGCCGAAAGGTGGTGAAGAAAAGATGCAGGAGGCTGGCGTGATAACTGTCCTTGACGTTGTCCATGTACAACTTCCAGTTGTTCGAGAACATCTGGCTGTAGCTGCCCAGCACCTTTACCGGCTCTTTCATGACACGGCGTATGCGCACGGCAATGTTTTCGCCCAGGTACGCTTCGATAGGCGGGGTGCGCGTCGAGAGCGTGCCGAATGCCAGGCCGCAGTAACTCTCCACGCGCAGCTTCCTGGGTGATTGGGAGGCCGGGTTTGCATCGGCCGGCATGCCGCCTTGTCCACCGACGCCGCGGCGAAACGCCACGCCGGTGAGAGTGCCCGAAAGATCGTAGGTCCAGTTGTGATAGACGCAGGCAAACTCGCGGGCATTGCCCTGGTTGCGCAGCGCAATCAAGGCGCCACGGTGTGCGCAGCGATTTTCCCAGGCATGCAGCACGCCGGCTTCATCGCGCGACAGGACCACCGGCATGTCACCGACGAAGGTCGTTTTGTAATCACCGGGGTTCGCAACCTCGGCTTCCAGCCCGAGAAAGGTCCAGGCGTCACCGCGAAAAATGCGCTCCTGCTCACGCTCGTACAGCCCCGGGTCCTGATAGACCCAGTAGGGAACGCGCGTCAGGCCTTCTTTCGGCCAGGTACGGGATGCAAGGATGGCTGACATCGGTGGAGCCGTAAAATGATCGCGCTGCATTCTAGAGCATATACCCGCGGTATATTGCCGCGGCACATAACTGCGGCCTTGCCGCTGTCTGTACAATGATTGCGCCGTCGACAGTCCTGGAGGAGAGTGCCGTGCCAAATATGCCCAATATGCGTCTCAGTGCCAAATCGTTTGCCGCGCTAGTCACCACCGTGCTTTCCGCGATCGCATTTCCCTCGCATGCGCAGGACTCGGCGGCGTCCTGGCCATCCAAGCCGGTGCGCATCATCGTGCCCTTCCCGGCCGGCGGGACGGCGGACGTGCTGCCGCGCTTCGTTTCCGAGCGTTTGACCGCTAAATGGGGACAGCCTTTCCTGGTCGAGAATCGCGCCGGCGCGGCGGGCAACATCGGCGCTGAAGCCGTCTTCAAAGCGGAGCCTGATGGCTACACGCTGCTCTCGGCACCGCCGCCGCCGCTGGTGATCAACCCCAGCCTGTATGCAAAACTCGCTTTCGACCCAACGCAATTTGTGACGATTTCGGTATTGGCGGAAGTGCCCAATGTATTCCTGCTGCATCCGAAGATTCCGGCCAACAGCGTGCGCGAGGCCATCGCCTATGCCAAGGCCAACCCCGGCAAGCTCAATTACGCTTCGCAGGGCAGCGGATCGACCTCGCATCTCACCGCGGAATTGTTCAAGTCCATGGGCGGCGGACTCACCATTACCCACGTCCCGTACAAGGGTACGGCGCCCGCCCTTACCGACCTGCTGGGCGGACAGGTTGAAATCATGTTCGACAATCTGGGCGTGTCGTTGCAGCACGTGCGCAGCGGCAAGCTGAAGGCTTTGGCGGTGGCAAGCCAAAAGCGCGTCGCGGCGCTGCCCGATGTGCCGACGATGGCGGAGATACTGCCCGGCTTCGTGTCGGTGGCGTGGTACGGCGTGGTCGCGCCGCCGAAAACATCGCCCGCCATCGCCGAAAAACTGTCCGCCGCGATTGCCGAATCGCTTAAGACACCTGAAATGCGCAAACGCCTGGTGGAGCTGAGCGCCGAAGCAGTGGGCAACACGCCCGCCGAGATGAGCGCCTACATGCGCCAGGACGCAGAGCGCTGGCGCAATGTCATCCGCACGGCGAATGTGAAGGCGGATTAGCCA
>MEQV01000246.1:7181-7366 GCA_001770355.1 Betaproteobacteria bacterium RIFCSPLOWO2_02_FULL_62_17 | reverse complement strand
CTCGATCGCGCCCACCGGCACCATCAGTCTTGCGTTCGCCGACAACGCCTCCAACGGCATCGAGCCGCCGTTCTCCTGGACCTATTCGCGCCGCAAGCGCATGGCCGAGGGCGGGTGGAAGGAATACGCCGTCGAGGACTTCGCCTGGCGGCTCTACAAACACCTGGGCGAAATCGGCAAGATTG
>MEQV01000246.1:6872-7165 GCA_001770355.1 Betaproteobacteria bacterium RIFCSPLOWO2_02_FULL_62_17 | reverse complement strand
AATGAAGAATCTGCCGCCGTATTTCGTCACGGCGCTGGAGATTTCCGCCGAGGCGCACAAGGACATGGTGGCCGCGGTGGCGCCCTATATCGACACCTCGATCTCGAAGACGGTGAATGTCCCCGAGGACTATCCTTATGTTGAATTCGAGCATCTGTATTTGTCCGCCTGGAAGGCCGGGCTGAAGGGTCTGGCAACCTACCGGCCCAACAAGATTCTGGGCGCGGTGCTCTCGGTGATGCCGGCGACGCCGGCGGCCACGCAGGCGCAGCCGCAGGACGTGGAACTGGACC
>MEQV01000246.1:5236-6856 GCA_001770355.1 Betaproteobacteria bacterium RIFCSPLOWO2_02_FULL_62_17 | reverse complement strand
GCTCGCCTCCCTGGTCTGGCCCAACCGGCCGGAACTTCCCGAAGGCAATCTCGCCTGGACCTACATGATCCGCCACCCGGGCGGGGATTTCGCGCTGTTCATCGGGCACATCGACAAGGGGCGCGCGTTTCCTTTTGAAGCCTGGGTGAACGGCAACGAACAGCCGCGCGGCCTCGGTGCCGTGGCGAAAACGCTTTCCATGGACATGCGCGCCGACGACCGCGCCTGGCTGAAACGCAAGCTCGAGGTGCTCGCCACCACGCCCGGGGAGGTCTCATTCGAAATGCCGTTCCCGCCCTCGGGCGAGAAGAAACTCATGCCCAGCGTGGTCGCGGGCGTGGCGCGCGTCATTGCCTGGCGCTGCGAGCAGTTGGGGGCGCTGGACGAGCGTGCGCCCGACCTGCTCTCGCCCGAGGGCCGGCCGCATCCGCTGCTGGATGCGATGTTCTCGGTCGAGGAGCCGCGCACCGGCACCGACGGCACGCTCTCCTGGACGGTGGACATCCGCAATCCGGCCACCGGCGAGGATTTCGTGCTCGGCTTGAAGGAAGTGACCTTGCCCGATGGCGTGATGCGGCCCTACTCGATGTGGCTGGCGGGACACTATCCGCGCGCGCTGGATGGTCTGGCGCGTTTGCTCTCCCTGGACATGCGCATCATCGACCCGGCCTGGATCGGCATGAAACTCAGGAAGCTGCTCAACTACTCCGAGCCGCTGTGCGATTTTCTGGCTTTCGTGCCCGGCGAGCGCCGCCAGCAGAACTGGCCTTCGTCGGTGGCCTATATCGCGCGCCTCATGATCCACCGCTACGCCATGCTGGGCGTGCTGGACGAACACGGCTACCCGAAGCAGGGCACAAGCCGCATGGAAATCCCGACCGCGGACGCCAATCAAATGGCCGGCAAGCTCTGCGGCGAGTGCGGCAACAACAGCGTGATCAGGAAGGACGGCTGCGATTTCTGCACCGCGTGCGGAGCGGTGGGTAGCTGTGGTTAGGGGTTTAATAAAGATCGTTGATTGCGCGCGGATAGCCTTACCATCCGCGCGCAATCAACGATCCGCACGGACAGTTTTACCGTCCGTGCAGGCTTTTCCCAAAACCTACGCGCTTGCGCGCGTCAACCTCTCTTTCTGCACGGATACACACCATCCGTACAGAAAGAGAGCTTCCATAGTCCTGTTTCAGTGCAATTAAGGACCTGACCCCGGAGACTCTTTAGAATGCTGCAATACAAGACCTGACCCCAGAGACTTCTTAGTAGTTCCAGACTTTGCGGGCGACCTTCACCACCAGGTCCAGCTTGCGCCACTGCTCATCCTGGGTGAGGTTGTTGCCGTGGTGGGTGCTGGAGAAGCCGCACTGGGTGGAAATGCACAGGTTCTCCAGCGGCACGTACTTGGCGGCTTCGTCGATGCGCCGGCACACCGTGTCCATGTCCTCCAGCACCGGCGACTTGGTGGTGATGAGTCCCAGCACCACCTGCTTTTCGGAGTTCCTGGGAAAGAACCGCAGCGGCTCGAAACCCCCGGCGCGATCCGAATCGAATTCCATGAAGTAGCCGTCTACGTTCAGTTCGTTGAGCATGAGCTCGGCTACCGGCTCGTAACCGCCGGACGCC
>MEQV01000246.1:0-5228 GCA_001770355.1 Betaproteobacteria bacterium RIFCSPLOWO2_02_FULL_62_17 | reverse complement strand
ATTCTTGAAATTGCCGCGGCAGGTGTGCGTGGTCACGGTGAGGTCCGCCGGCCGGCCCGCGATCGCCTGATTGATGGCATTGGCGTAGGTGCGCAGCAGCTTGTTCGGGTCGTCGCCGTTCTTCTCGAAAGTCTCGCGATACTTGGGATCGCAGAGATAGGCAAAGCTCACATCGTCGATCTGCAGGTACTTGCAGCCGGCCGCGACGTAATCGTCGATTTCTTTCTTGTAAGCGGCCGACACATCGGCCCACATCACCGCGAGATCCGGGTAAGCATCCATGCTGACTTTCGCGCGGCCGCCGCGGTGATAGAGCATGGCCGGCGCGGGAATGGTGAGCTTGGGCGTCTTTTTCACCACCTCTTTGAGGAACTTGAAGTATGCGGTGAATATGGGCTTGGAGCGCGCCACCTTGCCGGTGACGTTCAGGATGGGCGGCTGCTCATCCGAGCCCTGAAAGCCGATCAGCGGTTTTTCCAGCACCGCCTTGACGCCGTCGAGGCGCTCGAGAAAATCAATGTGCCACCAGTCGCGGCTGAACTCGCCGTCGGTGATGCCGGTCAATCCCACCGCCTCCTGCTTCGCGACAACTTCACGGATGCATTTGTCGCGAATCGTGCCGTATTGTTCGGCGCCCATATCGCCGGAACGCAGTTTCAGCCGCGCCTCGGCGAGTTCCGCCGGCCGCAGCAGGCTGCCGACCTGGTCGGCACGGAATGGGGGTTTCGTGGTGGTTGCCATGGGGATCTCCTCAGTGAATGCTTATTGACCATTTCCAAAAATATGACAGCCTCGTCAGAGGCATGTTTTTGTCATGAATCATGAATTTCTCGATAATCCGTTACTTTCGACGACAAATGCCGCGTGCGTCAACCCACTTCGCGGGTGGGAAACTGTTGGGCGATCTTATGCGCTGTGATAAGCGCTGACGCGCTCCACCTCGTTTTTCGAGCCGAGGATAACGCCCACGCGCTGGTGCAGGCCGGTGGGCTGGATATCGAGGATGCGCCTGCGCCCGTCGCTGGCCGCGCCGCCGGCCTGCTCGACAATGAAGGACATGGGATTGGCCTCGTACATGAGGCGCAGCCGCCCTTCTTTGTGCTTGGCATCCTTGGGGTACATGAAGATGCCGCCGCGCCACAGCGTGCGGTAGACATCGGCCACCATCGAGGCCACCCAGCGCATATTGAAGTCGCGCCCGCGCGCACCGGTCTTGCCGGCCAGGCACTCATCGATGTAGCGCGTCACCGGCGCCTCCCAGTTGCGCATGTTGGAAGCGTTGATGGCGAATTCGCTGGTATCGGCGGGAATCGAGACCTTTTCCTGGGTCACCACGAAAGTCCCGGGATAACGATCGAGCGTAAAGCCCACCACGCCGCGGCCCACCGTCAGCACCATCAGGGTCGAGGGGCCGTAGACCACGAAGCCCGCGGCGACCTGCTTCGATCCGGGCTGCATGAATGCCGCCACATCGGGCTTGCTGACGCCTTTCGGGCATTCCAGCACCGAGAAAATGGTGCCGATGGAAATGTTGACGTCGATATTCGACGAGCCGTCCAGCGGATCGAACAGCAGCAGGTATGGCCCCTTGGGGTAGGTATCGGGAATCTGGTAGGGCGCTTCCATCTCCTCGGACACCAGCGCCGCGAGCACGCCGGTCCATTCGGTGGCGGCGATCAGCAGGTCGTTCGAGATCACGTCGAGCGTTTTCTGCGTCTCGCCCTGCACGTTCTCGGTCCTCGCGGAACCCAGCATGTTCGCCAGCGCGCCCTTGTCCACCAGGGCGCCGATGGACACACAGGCTTCCGCGACCTGCTCGACCAACTGCATCAGCTCAGGCGTAGCGGCGCCGGCGCGAACCTGCTCGGTGAGATACTGGGAGAGTGACTTGCGTCTCATGCTGTGCTCCAGGGAGGCTGCAGCGCCTGTCGGGGGATATATGCGACCGGCTGCGGGAAGGTCGCAATTATATCGGCAAGATTAATTGGGGTCAGGTCTTGTATTGGCGCCACAATACAAGACCTGACCCCGATTGATGACGTTGGACTGCAGCGACTTCGGCCTGATTTTCTCGGGCGGAGTAGCATCACGGCTCCCAACGATCTGCAGGAGAAATCTATGCACATTTTCTGCCATCTTACCGCCGCCATTGCCGCCGCATTTGCCGCACTCGCATGCTCCAGCGTTGGCGCGCAGGGCTATCCCTCGAAGCCGATACGCGCGATCCTGGTGGAGGGCGCGCCCGGCGCGGTCACCGACATCGTGACCCGTGCTGCGGCGCCGGAGCTGGCGGCGCGGCTCGGACAGCCGATCATCATCGAGAACCGCGCCGGCGGTAACGGCCTGCCCGGCATGGAGGCCTGCGTCAAGTCGGCGCCCGACGGCCACACCCTATGCATGATCAGCATCACCACCATGTCGTTTCACCCGCATACCTTCGCCAAGCTGCACTACAACCCGGAGAAGGACACCAAGCCGGTCACTCAGATGTATTTCCTCACCGAGGGCATTTATGTGCCCGCTTCGCTGCCGGTCAATTCGATGAAGGAGCTGCAGGCGCTTGCCAAGGCAAGGGAGAAATCGGGGGCGCTGAATTTCGGCATTCCAGGCGTGGGATCAAATCCGGACATATTCAGGCAGTGGCTGGTGCAGCGCTGGAGGACCAATGTCGTGGGCGTGCCTTACAAGGGATTCGCGCCCATCGTCACCGCGGTGCTTACCGGCGAGGTGGACTTTGCCAAGATGGGCCTTGGCAACGCCATCGCGCACATCAAGAGCGGCAAGATCAGGATTCTGGCCGTCACCAGTGCGACCCGCCTGAAGCTGGTGCCCGACGCGCCCACCATGGAGGAGGCCGGCGTGGAGGGATTCAATGTCAAGGGGTGGTGGGGTATTGTTTTGCCCGCGGGCGCGCCCGACGCGGTGGCGTCGCGGCTCTCGGCGGAATACATCCGCCTGTTCCGTGAACCCAAATTCGCCGAGTTCCTCGACAGCAGCTACGTGGAAACCGTGGCGAGCACGCCCGAGCAGTTCGCCGCCTTTCTCAAAACCGACCGGGAATACATCGGGCAACTGGTGAAGCAATATAACGTGCCCAAGCAGTAGGCTGGCCAGGGTCGCGGCGCCGCCCGGAAAAGTTGTTCTATTTAACAATAAATCTACCTGAAAACGTACGCCAATATTGGCGTTTTACAGAATAATGTTTAACTTTTAAGCCGGCATGACGCGCTTCAAGCGGCTTGTTCACGGCAGCACTTTCACGTCTTTCAGCAGCTCAAGGGTGTAGCCGCGGCGGAAGTCGGTTGCCGCCTTGAGCAGCTTGGCGGACACCATGAATTCGTGGGTGCGCCGCCAGCGCTCGTCGCTCATGCTCATCAGGCCCGACTTGGCGGCGTCGCCGCCGGTCACCAGGGCATACTCTTTCATCTTGCGAATGCCGTAGGCGATGAGCTCGTCCTCCATCTGCGGGTTGTCTTTCTTGATCAGCACATTGCCCGGGCGCGGATCGGCGAGATAGCTCTTCCATCCTTCGGCGCTCGCCTGGATGAAGGCGCGGATCTGGTTGCGTTTTTTCTCCAGTACCGCGCGTGTGGTGACGATGGTCTGCGCGTACGGCGGATAGCCCAGGTCGGCAAGCAGGAAGACCGCGGGTTTGACCCCCGCTTTTTCCACCGAATAGGGTTCGGAGGTCACGTAGCCCTGTTGCGAGGAAGTCTTGTCGGCGAGAAACGGCTGCACGCTGAATGCATAGGGGCGCTTCTGCGCATCGGAAAACCCGTAGCGCGCCACCAGCCAGGGCCAGAAGGTGGTGTTGCTCGCCGGCGCGATGAAAACCGGCTTGCCCTTCAGATCCTCGATGCGCCTTGGGCCGGGATGAGAAATGAGAACCGCGGGATCCTTCTGGAAGGTTGCCGCCACGGTGACCACCGGCACACCCTGCTCCAGCGCGCCCAGCGTCTGGAAGTCGTAACCCATGAACAAATCCATCTGGCCCGCGGCCAGCAACTGCAGGCCATTGACCTGCGGACCGCCCATCTTGATCTCGACATAGATGCCGCGCTTCTTGTACAGGCCCTGCGCCACCGCCTGGTAAAAGCCGCCGTGCTCCGCCTCGGCGAACCAGTTGGTATAGAACACCAGCTTGGTCGATGGCTGCGCGGCCGCGCCGGTCGCGAGCGCACAGCCGAGCGCAAACACGGCCGTGATGATCAGATTTCGGAGCATGCAGTGGTTCCTCATTTATTAATTGGGGTCAGGTCTTGTATTGTGGCGCCAATACAAGACCTGACCCCAATTAACGACCCCAATTAACGCAGATCAAGCCTCGGGAATCAATTCGCTTTCGTGCCATTTTCCCAAAGCGAGGCGCGACAGCGCCACCATGATGACAAACAGCGCCACGCCGGTCAGGGTTATCAGGAACAAGGCGGCGAACAGGCGCGGCACGTTGAGCTGCAGGCCGGATTGCAGGATCTGGTAGGCGAGGCCGGCGCCCCCGCCGCCGGTGCCGGCGACAAACTCCGCGACCACCGCGCCGATCAGTGCCAGGCCGCTGGCGATGCGCAGGCCGCCGAAAAAATACGGCAGCGCGCTCGGTATGCGCAGGCGCAGCAGGATCTGCACGCGCGTGGCTTTATGCATGCGAAACAGTTCCAGCAGCCCCGGATCGACACTGCGCAGACCCAGCGTGGTATTGGAAATCACCGGGAATATGGCCACGATGGTGGCGCACAACACCAGCGCGATCTGCGCGTCCTTCACCCAGATGATCAACAGCGGCGCGATGGCGACGATGGGGGTGACTTGCAGCAGCACCGCATAGGGAAACAGCGACATCTCCACCCAGCGGCTTTGCACGAAGACAAAGGCAATCAAGGTGCCGGCGATAACCGAGAGCAGCAAGGCCAGCACCGTCACGGTCACGGTGATGAGCAGGGAATTCCACAGCAGTTCCCAGTCCTGCAACAGCGTGCGGGCCACCTCCGACGGGCCGGGCACGATGTAGCGCGGCACCTCATAGGCGGCGACCAGCCCATGCCAGGCTGCGACCACCACTATGCCGATGGCAAGCGGCATGAGGATCTTTGCCAGGCGCGTGTTCACGCTCGCGCCACCGCTTCGCCGCCGCTTGCCTCGCCCAGTTGCGCAAACAATTCGCGGCAGCAGGCAGCGAAACGCGGGCTGCTGCGAAATTCATCGTTGCGCGGATAGGGTTCGTCTATCCGGAC
>MEQV01000245.1:15875-16098 GCA_001770355.1 Betaproteobacteria bacterium RIFCSPLOWO2_02_FULL_62_17 | reverse complement strand
CGGCGGCGACGTGGAGGTGCATGACGCCGCCGGCCTGTTGGTGTTCCCCGGCGGTGTGGACGTCCACACCCACCTCGACTCGGCCACCCCGACCGCGCATACGATCGACAGCTTCGGCACCGGCACCAAGGCCGCGGCGTTTGGCGGCACCACTACGCTGGTCGACTTCTGCACGCCGCTGGCGGGCGCGAGCCTGCTGGCGGGGCTCGAGGACTGGCACCGG
>MEQV01000245.1:12641-15846 GCA_001770355.1 Betaproteobacteria bacterium RIFCSPLOWO2_02_FULL_62_17 | reverse complement strand
CGCCCACATGACTGTGCTCGACGCGGATCCGGGCACGCTCGAGGAAATGAAAATGCTGGTCCGGCAAGAGGGCGTCAGCAGTTTCAAGCTGTACATGGCCTATCCCGGCACGCTGATGGTCGACGACGGTGCGCTGTTCAAGGCGATGCGCGTCGCCGGGGCCAGCGGCGCCATGACCTGCGTTCACGCCGAAAACGGACCGGTGATCCAGGCGCTGGTGCAGGAGGCGCTGGCCCTGGGGCTGAAGGCGCCGAAGTACCACGCGCTCACCCGTCCCTCGATTCTTGAGGGCGAGGCCACGCATCGTGCCATTCGCCTGGCCGAACTGGCTGCGACGCCTCTGTACATCGTGCACCTGTCCGCGGCGGAGGCGCTCGCGGCGGTCACCGAAGCGCGCGACCGCGGCATCGCGGTGCATGCCGAGACTTGCCCGCACTATCTGTTCCTGACCGCGCAGGAGTACCAGCGGCCCGGCTTCGAATCGGCGAAATACGTGATGACGCCGCCGCTGCGCGACGAGAGCCACCAGCAACAGCTCTGGCGCGGGCTGAAGACTGATGATCTGCAGGTGGTGTCCACCGACCACTGCCCGTTCTGCTTCAACGAACGGCCCTATGGCTTGCAGTTCTCCAAACGGCAAGGCGTCGACAGCTTCAGCCGCATCCCCAACGGGGCACCCGGGGTCGAGACCCGCCTGCCGCTGGTCTTCGACGGCGCGGTGGTGAAGCACGGGATGTCACTGAACCGCTTCGTCGAAATCACCGCGACCGCGCCGGCGAAGCTCTTCGGCCTGTTCCCGAAAAAGGGCACGATTGCGGTCGGCAGCGACGGCGACCTGGTGCTGTTCGACCCGGCCGAGCGCTGGACCATCCGCGCCGCCGAGCATCACAGCCGCGTCGACTACACGCTGTACGAGGGTCGCGAAGTGACCGGACGGGTGAAAAAGGTGTTCGCGCGCGGGCAATGCATTGTCGACGGGGCGAACTGGCTCGGGCGCGAGGGCATGGGGCAGTACCTCCGCCGCGGCGAGTCGGGGCGGGCTTGAGCGGCCCGGCTTGCTAAGATTCCGCCCATGAAAACAGAAGGTCTGCGCATCGATGGTGCTCGCCTCCTCGCCCGCCTCGCCGAACTGGCGGCGATCGGCCAGACCGGCGACGGCGGCTGCTGCCGGCTGGCGCTCACGGACGAGGACCGTGCCGGCCGCGACCTCGTCTGCCGCTGGATGCGCGAGGCGGGCCTCGAGGTGCGCATCGATGCGATCGGCAACTTTTTTGGTTACCGCCCCGGCACCGAGGACGCAGCGCCGGTGATGACCGGCTCGCACATCGACACCGTCGCCACCGGCGGGCGTTATGACGGCTGCCTCGGCGTGCTTGCCGGGATCGAAGCCGTGCATACGCTCAACGCCGCGGGGCTGCGCACGCGCCGCCCGCTGGTCGTCGGCGTGTTTACCAATGAGGAAGGCGCGCGCTTCGCGCCCGACATGCTCGGCTCGCTGGCGTACGTCGGTGCCCTGCCGCTCGAGGAGGCCTATGCGCGCGTCAGCATCGACGGCAAGCGGCTGGGCGACGAGCTCGCGCGCATCGGCTATCGCGGCGAAGCGCCGCTGACGCTCTACCGCCCGCACGCGCACGTCGAGCTGCATATCGAGCAGGGCCCGGTGCTCGACGCCGAAGGGGACACCATTGGCGCGGTCGAGAAAGTGCAGGGCATCTCGTGGCAGGAGGTGAGCATCGCCGGCGAGTCGAACCATGCCGGCACCACGCCGATGCGGCTGCGCCACGACGCCGGCTACTGCGCCGCGGCGATCGGCACTTTCCTGCGCACGCTGGCGCGCGAGCTGGGGGGGGACCAGGTATGCACCATGGGGTCGGTGACGCTGCATCCCAACCTTATCAACGTCATCGCCGCGCGCGCGAACGTGACGGTCGACCTGCGCAACACCGGCGAGGCCGCGCTGCAGGAGGCGGAACAGCGCTTCGCCGCGTTCCTCGTTCAGCTCGCCCGCGACGAGGGCGTCGCCATCGAGACGCGGCGCCTCGCCCGCTTCGAGCCGGTGATTTTCGACGCGGGCGTCGCCACGCTCATCGCACGCGTTGCGTCGCGTCTCGGCCATTCGTGCCGGCCGATGACCTCCGGCGCGGGCCATGACGCGCAGATGCTGGCGCGAATCTGCCCCACGGCGATGGTTTTCGTGCCGTCGGTGAAGGGCATCAGCCACAACCCGGCGGAGCACACTTCCCCCGAGCATCTCGCCGCGGGCGCCGACGTGCTGCTGCATACCCTGCTGGAGTTGGCGGCATGAGCAGGGAGCAGGGGCCCCGCGCAGCGGAGATGGCCGCATGACGCGCGTGGTCACCATAGGCGCGGCGCAACTCGGCCCGATCGCGCGCGCCGACTCGCGCGCGCAGGTGGTGGCGCGGCTCATCGCACTGCTGCGCCAAGCCAAAGGGCACGGCTGCGATCTGGTGGTATTCCCGGAACTGGCACTGACGACTTTTTTCCCGCGTTGGTTCTTCGAGCGCCAGGAGGAGATCGACGCGTACTTCGAGCGCGAGATGCCGGGACGCGAAACGCAGCCGCTGTTCGACGCAGCGCGCGAGCTGGGCATCGGCTTCTATCTCGGCTACGCGGAGCTTGCCCTCGAGGACGGACGCGCGCGGCGGTTCAATACCGCCATCCTCGTCGACCAGTCCGGCCGCATCGTCTCGAAGTACCGCAAGATCCACTTGCCCGGCCACGCCGGGCACGAGCCGTGGCGGCGCTTCCAGCACCTCGAGATGCGCTACTTCGAGGTCGGCAACCTGGGCTGGCCGGTGGTGCGCGCGTTCGGCGGACTGGTCGGAATGGCGATATGCAACGACCGCCGCTGGCCGGAAACCTATCGCGTCATGGGGCTGCAGGGTGTGGAACTGGTGCTGATCGGCTACAACACCCCGGTGCACAACCCGCCGGCGCCCGAGCACGATGCCCTTTCCCACTTCCACAACATGCTGGTCATGCAGTCGGGGGCATACCAGAACGGCAGCTGGGTCGCCGGCGTGGCGAAGGCGGGCTGCGAGGAAGGCGTCGACCAGATCGGCAACTCGATCGTCGTGGCGCCTTCAGGCGAGATCGTCGCTGCCAGCACTAGCGTCGGCGATGAACTGGTGCTCGCGCGCTGCGACCTCGACCTGTGCAGCTCCTATAAGACCACCACCTTCAA
>MEQV01000245.1:8378-12622 GCA_001770355.1 Betaproteobacteria bacterium RIFCSPLOWO2_02_FULL_62_17 | reverse complement strand
AGGACCGTGCCTGCCGCAACGCCCCGCAGCGTGCCTTGCAACATCGAGGATGCAGCCTGATGCGAGCAACTTGGGCGTATCTGAATTATCCTTGCCCGCGAATCGGCGCCATGTCTGGAACATTCGACCCCTACGGCAGCGTGAATGAACAGCGAACTCGAGGTATTGCACGATGTCGTTGCCCGCCTGGAGGCTGGCGCAATCCCGTACATGTTGACGGGATCGGTCGCGATGAGCGTTTATGCGGAGCCCCGCATGACGCGGGATATCGATATCGTGGTGGAACTTGCGGCGGAAGACGCACTGCGCCTGGTCGAACTGTTCTCGCCGGATTACTACGTTTCGGATGAGGCCGTCCGATCCGCGATCTCGGCGCGCGGTCTGTTCAATCTGTTCAACCTTGCCAAACTGATCAAGGTCGATTTGATCGTGCATAAGGACGATGCGTTCCAGCACCAGCAGTTCATGCGACGCCGGCGCCATGAGTTGGGGGGCTGCTCGGTTTGGGTAATCGGGAAGGAAGACCTGATTCTGTCCAAGCTTGTCTGGGCAATGCCTACGGAGTCCGCGTTCCAGTTGCGCGACGTGCGCAAACTTCTTGCTTCGGGCGCCGATGAAGCATACCTTGACCGTTGGAGCGTGACGCTTGGCGTCGACGTTCTTCTGCGAAAGTGCAAGGATGCTGGATACGACACCTGAGTTTCAACGATTTGTCGACGAGCAGTACCGGCGCCTCACGCCGGGTGAACGCGTCAGCTTGTGCACCGAAATGTTCGATGCCGCGCGCAGTCTCGCCGAATCCAGCCTGCCGCCAGGGCTGGGAGAGTACGAGCGCAAGCATTGGATTACCGAACGCTTCTATGGCGCTGAATTCGCCAATCGGATTTTTCCGATGGCGCTTTGATCCAATCGTCATCGAGACTCATGACCTAAAGTGACAGGGTTGGCATCCGGCCGCGCGTCCGCTCAGGCCTTGCCTTCCCGCTTGAGCGTCCAGCGCGCGATGTCGCGCTTGAGCGCAAACCGCACGTTCTCGTGCCGCTTCGCGTACTCGAGGCACTTGCGGATGGTGGGAACCAGCGTCGGCCGTCCGGCGATGTGGCAGTGCAGGGTGATTTCGGTCCACTTCGGGCGCCCGGCCTTGCCCTCCGCGTAGAGCTGGTCGAAGGTTTCCTTGAAGTTGTCGAAAAGAATACCCGGCGGGTTCTTGGTCTGCACCCACATGATGAGATCGTTATGCGGAATGTTGGTGCGCGACAATCGCGTCGGTCTTCGCACGGTTCGAAGAGCCAGGCAGCGTTCATCGGGTGCGCTGCACGTTGGTCGAGCAAGGGCTTCGGGTGGCGGTGCGCGCGCGCCGCGAACATTCCTCACGAATAACGCCTCGCGAAGCCGCCCGGCTTACGGACTCATCGCTTGGCATGGTTTGACCCGGGAGACACTGTCAGTTTATATTGTGGAATATGTTCACGAATAAGAACAAGCACCGTTCCGACGCGTTGTCGCTGCGGCTCCTGGCAACCGTGTGGCTGCCGTTTTCCTTCGGCTATTTCCTGTCCTACGGGCTGCGCAACGTCAATGCCGTGCTCGCGCCCGAGCTCACGGGCGAATTCGGACTGAGCGCGGCTCAACTCGGACTGCTCACCAGCTCCTACTACGTGGCCTTTGCGCTGGTGCAGCTCCCCGCCGGCCTGCTGCTCGACCGCTTCGGCCCGCGGCGCGTGCATGCCTCGTTGATGCTGGTCGCCGCGGCGGGCTGCGCTCTGCATGCTTTCGGTCACAGCTTCTCGCAGCTCGCGTTCGGCCGCGCGCTGATTGGAATCGGCCTGGCGGTGGGCCTGATGAGCGCCGTCAAGGCATTTTCGCAATGGTTTCCGGCGACCCGCGTGCCCCTCGCCCTCAATCTGCTGCTCGCGTGCGGAGGCATCGGCGCGCTGGTGGCCGCTGGCCCGGTGGGTTGGGCCTTGTATCACGTGTCATGGCGCGTCGTCTTCGCGGTTTGCGCCGTCCTGCTGCTCGCCGGCTCCTCGTTCCTGTATTTCATCACTCCCGATCGCGGCGAGGCGGGCGCGCAGGATTCCTGGAGCGCGCTGGCGGCCGGATTCGCGACCGTCTTCTCGAGCGCGACCTTCTGGAGATTGTCTCTCGTGATGGCAGCGGTGAGCGGGACCTATTCTGCGGTACAGAGTCTGTGGATCGGCCCCTGGCTGCGAGACGTGGGGGGCCTCGCCAGGGACAGTGCGATTCTGATGATGACCTGGTTCGCGCTCGCTTCCATTCTTGGATTCACCGTCATCGGCGCCGGCTGCGACCGGCTGATTCGCCGCGGCGCGAAACCCCTGACCCTTTACAAGATCCAAAGCGGCGCCGGCGTCGGGCTGTTCGGGCTGATCACCCTCGCGGGCGGTTCGCTGGGGCTGCCGCTTTGGATTGCGTATTTCCTGATCGGTTCCGGCGGTGCCCTGGTGCTCGCTATCCTGTCGCACAAGTTTCCCGCGCATCTTTCGGGACGAGTCACCACCGCGAACAACGTGCTCATGTTTGCAATCGCATTCGCGTTTCAGTGGGGCATCGGTGCCGCACTCGACCAGTGGCCGGTCATCGACGGGCGTTATTCCCCGGCGGGCTACCAGGCGGCGTTCGGCGTGCTGTTTGGAGTGCAGCTGGCTGTCTATGCGCTGCTTGTGATCGCGGAAAATCCGACCTCCGATGGAGCCGGCGTCGCAAGCCCGACGCGCGCAAACCTGACAAGATGAAAACCAAATCGGTATCGGTGAAGTCGGCGGACCGGGTGCTCGACTTGCTCGAGTTGCTCACCCGCAGAGGCAAGGCCATGTCTCACACCGAGCTCAGCCTCGCGCTCGGCATTCCCAAGAGCAGCCTCACGCAGTTGCTGCGCAATCTCACCGGCAGGGGCTATCTGCTGTTTTCACCGGGGCCGAACACTTACGAACCCGGTCCGGGGTTCTTTGCCCTGCTGCGCCAGGGGCACGAGGGATTCAACCTGGTCGCGCTCGCGCGTCCGGTATTGGAAAAGCTGACCGGCGCGACCCACGAATCCTCCTCCTTCAATGTGTACCGCAAGGACTACGTCGAGCGCATGTGCGGAGTCGATTCTCCGCAGGCTCTGACTTATCGCATGACGGTGGGAACACGCTTTCTGCTGTATTCGTCCTCCGCGGGGAAAGCCGTGCTCGCCGCATTGCCTGAAAACGAGCGCGATCGGTACCTCGCCAGAGTAAGGCTGGAGCAGCGAACCGAGTCGACCGTGAAGTCGGTCGCCGAGCTTCGCCGCCAGGTGGCCAAGATAGCCAAGGCGGGCGTCGCCTATTCCCACGGCGAGTACCTCCCGGGTATCGTCGCCATCGCTGCGGCGGTACGCCGCGCCGACGGCTACCCCGTCGGCGCGCTGAACGTCGTGGCGCCGGCGATACGTTTCGACGCGGCGCTGGATGCCACGTGCCTGCGCGAGCTCAAGGCGGCCACGAGCGCGCTCGAGCGCGAGTTGCACGCCAGCCTCGGCCCGGCGAAGTAGCGACGCCGCGGGGCTGATTGACAAGCCCAAGCACCGGGTGTAGTTTTACCAATGAGAACAAGTTCATACATGTGAACAAGGAGCTAAATCATGGAGTTACGCAGAGCAGATCTCGGCAAGCACCCGCTGTGGCACTCGAACCAGGGCTGGCGCGCGAGGATAGGCATCGTCTATCCGGGTGCGGGTTTTCACCATATCGGCGACTTCCACAAGCTGGCTCCCAAGGGCGTCGCCGTGGGTGCGGCCGCGGTGCCCCGGCACAAGGACGAGAGCGCCGAGGCGATGATGCATCTGGACGAGAAAGTGGTCGAGACGGCGAAGATCGTCGCCGGCAGTCATCCCGACGTGATCGGCTGGATTTGCACGGCGGGCAGCTTCATGAAGGGCAAAGGCCACGATGAGCGGCTGGTGAAGGAGATGGAAGCCGCGACCGGGATTCCGTGCACCACCACCTCCACGGCCATGATGGCCGCGTTCCGGCAGCTGGGCATCAAGAAGCTGTCGATGTGCACGCCCTATCCGAACCCGGTAAACGACATCGAGAAGAAGTTTCTGGAGGACAACGGATTCAAGGTCCTCAAGTGCGAAGGCCTGGATCTGGTCGACAACAACATCCTCGCGCACCTTCCGCCGAGCGTTCTTTACCGGCTGGCGAAGGCGGTCGACACGCCGGATTCGGACGGCGTGTTCATTAGCTGCACCGGAATCG
>MEQV01000245.1:4700-8347 GCA_001770355.1 Betaproteobacteria bacterium RIFCSPLOWO2_02_FULL_62_17 | reverse complement strand
GCTACCGGACCGCCGAGGAGCGCGAGCGGCGACTGGTGGCGGTTTGAAGGGCGAGCGATGAAAGCCCTCAGGAACGGATTGCTGCACGTCTTGGCGGGTGTTGTGGTCTTGCTCGGGCTGGTGGCGCCGCATGCGCCATGGGCGCAGAGCTTTCCTTCCAAGCCGGTCCACATGATCGTGCCGTTTAGCCCTGGCGGCGGAGTCGATGTCCAGGCGAGGCTGATTACACAAAAGTTGACCGAATTGTGGGGCCAGCCGGCGGTGATCGATTACAAACCGGGTGCGAGCGGCATGCTGGGAACCGACTTCGTCGCCAAAGCGCCGCCCGATGGCTACACCGCCGAGTTCGTGATCACCTCGCACGTGCTCAATCCCGTCCTGCATGCGAACATACCGTTCGACACGGTCAAAGACCTCTCGGGCGTAACCATGACCGCAGTTTCGCGCCTGGTTCTGACCGCGACGAATTCTCTTGAGGCGAACACCGTCGCCGAGTTGATTGCGCTGGCGAAGAAGAGTCCCGGGAAGCTGACCTATGCTACGCCGGGCGTGGGTACCTCGATGCATTTTGCCGGCGAATTGCTGAAGAACATGACGAACGTCGACATCGTGCACGTGCCCTACAAGTCCAGCGGCCCGGCATATCCGGACGTGATCGGCGGCCGCGTCTCGCTGCAGTTCGATACCATGCAAGGCTCGATGGGAAACATCAAGCAGGGCAAGGTGAAGCCCATCGCGCTCACCAGCGAGCGCCGTTCACCGGCCGCACCCCAGATCCCGGCCGTGTCCGAGACCGTTCCCGGCTACAGCGTCATGGCCATTGCCGGGGTGGTGGTGCCGAGCGCCACGCCGCGCGACATCGTGCGCAAGATGAGCGCCGACATCAACAGGGTCCTGCAATCTCCGGATCTGATGGAGCGCATGGACAAGATGGGGATGGAGCCCTCCGGAACCACGCCGGAGCAGTTTGATGCCTTCATCCGCTCGGAAATCGAGAAATGGCGAAAGGTGGTCAAGGCCGCCGGAATCCGTGCCGAATAGCCCGAAGCCGGGGCATTGAAACAATGAGGAGAGCTGAGAAATGGCCGATGACCTGAGAGCCTGGCTGTCGAAGGTTGAAGCGAAAGGGGAGTTGAAGCACGTCCACGGCGCCGACTGGAACGGCGAGATCGGCACCATTTCAGTGCTGCATTCCCGCAGCGAGCCCTGCTCCGCCGTGATTTTCGACGACATCAAGGGCTACCCGCGCGGGCACAGGGTGCTTACCTGCTCGGTGACCAATCTCAGGCGTCTGCAGCTCGCCTTGAGCATGCCGGAGACCGACTCGGGCATGGAGATGGTGGGGACCCTGCGTGAAAAGCTAAGCACCTGGGAAGCGAGCATGCACAAGTTTCCCTTTGAAGTGGTGAGCGGCGGTCCGGTACTCGAAAACGTGCGCTCCGGCAAGGACGTCAATCTGTTCGAATTGCCGATACCCAAATGGCACGAGTCCGACGGAGGCCGATATATCGGCACCGGGGACGCCATCATCACCCGCGATCCCGACAACGGTGAAGTGAACGTGGGGACCTACCGCATCATGGTCCACGACGAGAAAACGACCGCCCTGTACATTTCTCCGGGCAAACATGGACGGATCCATTACGAGAAATACCACGCGCTGGGCAAGCCCTGCCCGGTGGCCATGTCGTTCGGCCATCATCCGGTAGTCAATCGGGTCGGGGGAATGGAGCTGCCGCCCGGCTGCGAATACAACTTCATGGGCGCTGTGCAGGGCGAGCCGGTCAAGGTAGTGAAGGAAGAGATCACGGGACTGCCCATCCCGGCGGACAGCGAAATCGTCGTGGTGGGTTTTGTCCCGCCGAGCAAGACCCGGGTCGAGGGACCTTTTGGCGAATGGACAGGCTATTACGCCAGCAAGGAGCGCGACGCGCCCATCGTCGAGGTGGAGCGAATTTACTTTCGCAACAACCCGATCATCCTGGGAGCGCCGCCCATGCGGCCGCCCTCGGACGGCAGCCTGTTCCAGGTGGTCAAAGGCAGCGCGATCCTGTGGAACGCCCTGGTGAAGAGCAATGTCCCCGACGTGCGGGGCGTTTGGATGAGCGAGATCGGCCTGCAGCAGTTCGTAGTCGTTTCCATCAAGCAGAGGTATCCCGGACACGCGAGGCAGGCCGCGTTCCTCGCTTGTCAGAACCGGCCGGCCGCTTATCATGGCAGGTATGTCGTCGTGGTCGACGAAGACATCGATCCGAGCAATATCGAGGACGTGATGTGGGCACTCGCAACCCGGTCCGACCCGGAGAAGGACATCGATATCGTCAGAAGGGCCTGGAGCACGCCGTTGGATACTATGATCCGCAAACCCACCAATGCGTATTTCAATTCGCGTGCCGTTATCGACGCCTGCAAACCCTACGAATGGATCAAGGAATTTCCGGAGGACATCAAGACCAGCGAGGACCTGGCCGCCAGAGCGAAGGAGCGATGGGGTTCGGTTCTCAATCTGAACGGCGGACGCCGGATCTGGTAAGGCTTACCAAAGAGGATTGGAGGATTGACATGAAGACGATCGAACGCAATTTGCTGGCCGCATTTCTCGGCCTATTTTTCACGCTTACGCTAGCCGGCATCGTGCCGGCCGCGACGCAGGCCGCCGAGTATCCGGACAAACCGATCACGATAGTCATCCCGTATCCGGCGGGCGGGGTCACCGACCTGGTGGCAAGAGCACTCGCGGACAGCATGACGCGGCACCTCGCGCGTCCCGTGGTCCCGGTGAACCGGCCCGGGGCCGGTGCGACCATCGGAGGCAACGCGGTGGCGACCGCTGCCGCGGACGGTTACACGCTGGGATTCTTCCCGACGGCGGCCGCCAGCCCCGAGGTATTCCGGTTCAGCTACAGCGCACCCTATTCGACCACTGATCTCAGGGCGGTCTCTTCGGTCGCGGGCACCGCGATGTCCTTCGCCGTCCGTGCCGATTCGCCTTTGAAGAACATGAAGGACGTTGTAGAACTCGCACGCAGGAGCAACGGCCTGATGATCGGCACGCCGGGCCAGCAGACGCTGCCCTCGATGATCATGGTGCTCATGGGCAAGAAGGAAGGGGTGAAGCTCGAAGATGCGGCGTTCGGCGGCGACGCGAAAACCCTGCCGGCGCTCCTCGGCGGTCACGTTCAGGTGGCGGCCATCGACTACTCGGCCATCAGGCCTTCGGTGGAGGCGGGAAAAATCCGTGTTCTCGCGGTATGCACCGCAGGCCGCGTGGACTTCCTGCCCGAGGTGCCGACCGTTCTCGAACTGGGCTACCCGCTGCCTTATGTCTCGGCGCTCGGCGTGTTCGGCCCGAAAGCGCTTCCGTCGGACCTGGTCAACAAGCTGGACGCAACGATCGCCACGATCTTGAAGGAACCGCAGTTCGTGGAGAGGATGAGGACCCTGACCGTCCAGCCTTTGTACATGAACTCCGCTTCATACCAGAAGGTGGTGTTGCGCAACCGGGACGATCTGGAAACCTTCTTCAGACAGCAGGGCATGTACAAATAGCAAAAGGGAGACACCATGAAATACGGACCCGCTGAAATCGACGAGCCGAGCCGCAAGACGCCGATCCTGGGCGAATACGAAGTCGTGGTGCTGGGCGG
>MEQV01000245.1:3685-4686 GCA_001770355.1 Betaproteobacteria bacterium RIFCSPLOWO2_02_FULL_62_17 | reverse complement strand
CCGCGGCCGCCGGCCGTACCGGACGTTCCACGGTGCTGATCGAGCGCTACGGTTTTCTGGGCGGCGCAGGCACTGCGGCCGGCCTGTCGACTTTTTGCGGGCTGCACGCCAACGTTCACGGCGAGCATAAGCAGGTCATACACGGACTGGCCGACGAAATCCTCGATCGCCTGGAGAAGATGGGCGGCCTGAACGCGCCCCATCTTTCGCTCGCGAACAAGATCACGGCGCAGGCCTACGACATTTCCGCCTACAAGATCGCTGCCGACGAGTTGCTCACCACTTCGAATGTGAAAATCCTTTTTCACGCATTCGGCGTGGGCATGAGCAAGCGCGGCGACCGCGAGATCGACACGGTCATCGTGGAGAGCAAGTCGGGACGGCAGGCCATCCGGGGCCGCATTTTCATCGAATGCTCGGGAGACGGCGATCTTGCCGCCTGGGCGGGGGCGCCGTACGAGCTGGGCGACGGGGCGGGCAACATGCTCTACCCCACCACCATGTTCCGCATCATTGGCGTGGATCCGGCCAAGGCAGGCCGCGCCTGGGAAACCATACCCAAGCTCATGGACGAAGCCGCCAGCAAGGGGCGCCGCTTTCCGCGCAGAGGGGCGCTGGTGCGGCCGCAGAAGAACCCTATCGAGTGGCGCGCAAACGTCACCCAGATCAAGAACCCGGACGGCTCGGCCGTCAGCGGTATCGACGTCGAGCAGATGAGCTACGGCGAGATCGAAGGGCGGCGCCAGTGCTGGGACGTGTTCGAGTTCATCAAAGAGGTGACCCCGGGGTTCGAGAACGCCTACATCGTCGAGATTGCGCCGCAGATCGGCATCCGCGAAACGCGCCGCGTGGTGGGCGAGTACCTATTGTCCGAGGCCGACATTCTGCAGTGCGCGAGCTTCCCGGACTCGATCGGCGTGAACGGCTGGCCGGTGGAAGCGCACGTGTCGGGCAACGTGGTGCTGAAGTTCCCGCAAATTCCCGAATCGCGCGGCTTCAAC
>MEQV01000245.1:0-3633 GCA_001770355.1 Betaproteobacteria bacterium RIFCSPLOWO2_02_FULL_62_17 | reverse complement strand
CTCGGCGCGGGTGTCCGGTCCCTGCTTCGCCATGGGACAGGCTGCGGGCACCGCCGCAGATCTGGCGCTGAAGGACAAACTCGCGCCGTGCGCGGTCGACACGCGCGCGCTGCAACGGCGTCTCGAGGCCGACGGAGCCTATCTGGGTAACGATGCGGTGCTGCAGGCCTGCCCCGTGTAATGCTATAAACGGCGTATGACCGGCTGCGGCAAGTTTGTGGATCTTGCGCTCAGGCCTTACCTTCCCGCTTGAGCGCCCAGCGCGCGATATCCCGCTTGAGCGGAAACCACACGTTCTCATGTCGCTTCGCGTACTCGAGGCATTTGCGGATGGTGGGCACCAGCGTCGGCCGCCCGGCGATGTGGCAATGCAGGGTGATCTCGGTCCACTTGGGGCGCCCGGCCGTGCCCTCCGCATAGAGCTGGTCGAAGGTTTCCTTGAAGTTGTCGAAAAGAATACTTGGCGGGTTCTTGGTTTGCACCCACATGATCAGATCGTTATGCGGAATGTTGGTGCGCGGCATCATCACCATCGGCCCCTTCGCGGTGTCGCGCAGGAACGGCAGGTCGTCGCTGGCGTCATCGCCATTCCAGATGTAGCCCTCGCCGCGCAGGAAAGTAAGGGTGTTTTTTGAGCCCGCGCTGCCCGGGCTGGTCCAGCCCAGCGGCTGCGTGTTCGAAGCCTCCTTGAGCGCCTGGGTGCAGCGCCGGATTTCGGCGAGTTCCCGGTCCGGGTCGTCGTCCCGGTTGAGCTCGTCGTTTGCCCAGCCGTGGCCGACGATTTCGCAGCCCTGGTCGGCGAAGGCGCGCACCACGTTCGGATAAAGCTCGGCCGCGAAGCCGTTGGTCGACATGCTGCCATGCATGCCCAACTCGTCGAGCATATCGAGCAGCCGCCAGCCGCCGGACTTCGCGCCGTACTCGCCATACGACAAGGAAAAATAATCCTTTTCATTCGCCGTCCTGCTCTGGCCGCCCCACTGGCTGCGGCGCTGGAAGGCTTCCAGCGCGAGGTTGATCGAGATGGCGATGTGCTGTTTTCCGGGCCACTCCCAGATGCGCGGATAACGGGGCGTTGCGGGCATGGCATTGCTCTCCTGAAAAAATTCTAAACGCGGAACACTGGCCGCTCGCGCACATAATGAGCTTCCATCAGCGGCCGGAACTTCGCCATCGCAACCGCGTTCAGCTCGACCGGCGGCTTTTGCCCCTCGGGCAGCAGCGGCCGGTAGCTCATCTCGCCGATCTCGCGCCGGAAACCTTCCTTCGCTGCGGCGACCAGCGCGGGATCCCTCAGAAAATCGAGCACCGAGGCCGCCAGTGCCTTGGCGCCCGCCAGGCCGCCCTTGTGGGCGATCGAAGTCGCGAGCGCCGCGCCCGCGGCCCAATGGTGGTAGGAGATGCCCGGAACGTTGGCGGGAAACTGCACGCGCACCATCGGTACCTTCCAGGACACGTCGCCGGAGTCGTTGGAAGAAGAGCCCTGCTTGCTGGGGCCGGAAAGTGGAGCCGGGCGGCGGCGCAGGCCCTCTTCCTTGACCCCCGCTTTCTTTTGCAACGCGAGCGCGAAGCTCTGCTCTTCCTCGGTCCATGAGGGAAGGCCGATCGCCTCGATGTTGCGCTGTACCGCCTCGGCCATGACCTGGTTGCCGCGCGAAGGCCAGACCGCGGCCATCACCTCGACCTCGACCTCGGTATTGGTCATGAGCGCCGCGCCCTGGGCAATCTTCTTTGCCTGGTCGAACAACTTGCGCGCGCCCTCGGCATTGACGTCGCGGAAATACCACCACACCGCCGCTTTCGCCGGGATGACATTCGGCTGCTCGCCGCCGTTGGTGATCACCCGTTGCGCGGACATGGTGGGCATCATGTGCTCGCGGTACTGCGCCACGCCCATGTCCATGAGCACCACCGCATCGAGCGCATCGCGGCCCTTCCACGGCGCCACCGCGGCGTGCGCGGACTCGCCGCGGAAAGTGAACGTCGCCGAGACCATCGCCGATTGCATCAGCCCGTAATCGGTCCTGAGGTCGCTGGAGATGTGATCGTGGAAGGCGACATCGACGTCGTCGAAGTAGCCATCGCGAACGAAATACGGCCGGCTGATGAGTTGCTCCTCGGCAGGAGCGCCGAACACCCGGAGCGTGCCGGGAATCTTGAAGCGCTCCATGGCGTGGCGCAGTGCGAGCGCGGCGGACACCAGCACGGCGGCGTTGACGTTGTGGCCCTCGCAATGGCCGGGCGCGCTGGGCGTGATCTCCGCCGGCTCGGCGACGCCCGCCTTCTGCGAGTTGGATGGGTTGGCGTCGTACTCCGTGTGCAGCGCGATGACGGGAGAACCCTTGCCGTAGGTGGCCATGAAGCCGGTCGGAAAACCCGAGATACCGCGCTCGACCGCGAAACCATGTTCCTCGAGGATGCCCGACATCAGTTGCGCGCTGCGGTGCTCCTGCATGCCGAGCTCGCCGAAATAGAACACCGAGTCGCTCAGCAGCGCCAGCGCCTGGCGGTTGCGCTCGACGAAATCGAGCGCGAAGTTCTTCTCGGGGGCAGCGAGCGATTCACTCATGACAATGCTCCGGGATGTCAGTCGGAAGGGCGGGCCACTATAACTGGCGTCGCCCAGCGTATGCAATACTACTGCGTCGCGCAGGTTAATCGTATCCAAGGCCGTTGCACTGCGAGATGCCAAAATCCGTTATTCAAGGTCCCTGTTATTGCACGGTTCGCAAGCGAACCGTGCAATAACAGGGAGCAGCAAAAACGCCTATATCCGGAGTAACGTCATGATATCCACAGCTCTGCGCCTTGCCGCATTTATCACGGCGCTTTTCGTATTCTCCGCTGCTCAGGCCCAGACCTATCCCGCCAACCGGGTGCGCATCATCAGCGGCGTGGCGCCGGGCGGGCCCGGCGATGTGGCGTCGCGCGGCGCCGCGGAAGGCCTGGCGCGCGTGCTGGGGCAGCCGTTCGTGATCGAGAACCGCCCCGGCGCGGAGGGCATGATAGCGGGCGAGGCCTGCGCGAAATCGACGCCTGACGGCTATACGCTGTGTCTGTTCAACGGCCATGATATTGCGCTCAATCCGGTGCTGCGCAGCAAGATGCCCTTCGACCCGGCGCGCGAACTGACCCCGGTGGTGCACCTGGGCTTCGCCGCCGCGGCCATCATCGTCCATCCCTCGGTGCCGGCCAATTCGCTGCAGGAGTTGTTTGCGCTGGCCAGGGCCAAGCCCGGTTCGATCAACTGGGGCACCTCGGGCCTTGCCAGTCCCGGCAACATCTATGTGGAGTGGCTGAAGAACGCGCTGGATATCCGCTTTCACGGCGTACCCTACAAGTCGGCGCTGCAGGGCATGCAGTCGGTCCTCTCCGGGGAAATCCAGGTGACCAGCTTCGTCGCGGGCCAGGTGGCGCCGCAGGTCAGGGCGGGAAAACTCAAGGCGTTGGCGGTGGCGACCAGCCAGCGTTCGCCCTACCTCCCCGAGGTGCCGACCTTCAAGGAGGCCGGCATGGAGGTCGCCATCGTGACCTGGTATGGCCTGATGGCGCCTGCCGGCACGCCGCGCGACATCATTTTGCGGGTCAACGCGGTGGTCGCCGCGGAACTCTTCGCCATCCCGGCGATGCGCG
>MEQV01000244.1:20359-20683 GCA_001770355.1 Betaproteobacteria bacterium RIFCSPLOWO2_02_FULL_62_17 | reverse complement strand
AGCGTGCCGTCCCAACCGGTCTTGGTGAGTTCGATCGCGCTCCAGCGCGGCGTGCCGTCGTTCGGCTCGCTGGTCACCACACGGATGCCGGATTCGTTCGCCTCGAACTCAAGCTGCGCGCCCGCGGAAGGAAATCCCGGACCGAAGATTTGCCCCTTCAGACGCATCGGCGACGGCCAGGACAGGTTGCGGCGACGCGGCGGTTAATCGTCGTCACCCCCAAGCAGGCCGCCCAGCAGGCTTCCCTGTTCACCGCCCCTGCCGCCGCCACCTTTGGTGACCGGCGCCGCCGCGAAGATGCGCGAGGCGAGGCGTGCAAACGGC
>MEQV01000244.1:17983-20245 GCA_001770355.1 Betaproteobacteria bacterium RIFCSPLOWO2_02_FULL_62_17 | reverse complement strand
AAGGCCATGCCGTCGCCTTCGAGTTTTTGCATGATGAAGCCCTCGCCGCCGAAAAAGCCCACGCCGAGCTTGCGCTGGAAGGCGATGCCCAGGGATACACCCTTGGCGGCGCACAGGAACGCGTCCTTCTGGCAGATCAAGGTACCGCCTACTTTGGAAAGGTCGATGGGAATGATCTTGCCGGGATAGGGCGCGGCAAAGGCGACTTTGCGCTTGCCTTCACCAGCGGTACTGGAATAGACCGTGGTGAACAGCGACTCTCCGGTGAGCAAACGCTTGCCGGCACCCATCAGCTTGCCCAGAAAACCGGACTGCTGCGCGGAACCGTCGCCGAAGATGGTTTCCATCTTGATATCGGATTCCATGTAAAACATGCTGCCTGCCTCGCCCATCGCCGCCTCGCCCGGATCGAGCTCGATTTCGACGAACTGCATTTCGGCGCCGTAGACTTTGTAGTCAATGACATCCATTGCCATGGGATACCTTAGAAGGTTGGTTGTAAATCAGATAAGGCATTGAGCTTAGCGCAGGGCGGCATCAGGCCCGGAACAGGATTCTCTCATCCACTTCGGCGAAAGAGCGGCGCCCCAGCATGCCCAGCACCCGGTCGATTTCGCCATTGAGAATCTGCAGGGCGTGGCGCGCGCCCGGCTCTCCGGCTGCCGCGACACCATAAAGGGTGGCGCGCCCGATCATCACCGCGTGCGCCCCGAGGGCCATCGCCTTGACCACATCGCCGCCGCGGCGGAAGCCGCTGTCGACGATGAGGGTCATTTTTTCGCGGAATTCCTTGACGATCTCCGGCAGCACTTCCAGCGGCGAGACGCAGGTTTCGAGTTGGCGGCCGCCATGGTTGGTGAGCACGATGCCATCGGCGCCGTACTCCAGGGCACGCCGCGCATCCTCGCTGGTGAGAATGCCCTTGATGAGAAACTTGCCCTTCCACATGTCGCGAAGCACGCGGATGTCGTCCCATTTGATATCGCGCTGCACCTGGCTGGCAATGAACAGTTGACGCCGCACCGTGCTGCGCTGCTCCGGGGGAATGAAATCGACCACGTTGGCAATCTGCGGCATGCCGTTTTGCAGGATCTGCGCGATCCACCCCGGATGCAGCAGGGTTTCCAGCCAGCAGCGCAGGCTCAGCTTGCCCGGTGCGCGATAGCTGCGCTTGTCCCACTCGCGGCCGCTGGAGACATTGGCGTCGGTGGTCACCACCAGGGTTTCGTAACCCGAGGCCACCGCGCGCTCCAGGAGGTCGTTCACGATGTCGCGGTTGCGCAGAATGTAAAGCTGCAGCCAAAGCCTGCCGCCCGCCCTGGCAACCTCCTCGATGCGTGAAGTGGAAAAGGTGCTGAGCGTAAACGGGATACCGGCGGCGGCCGCGGCTCTTGCCAGCGCCACGTCCCCACCGGGCCAGGAAAGTCCGTTGAAGCCGGTCGGGGCGATCACCAGAGGCAGCGGAATCTGCGCGCCCATGAGCGGCACGGCGAGGCTGCGCTTGGAGGTATCCACCAGCGTATTGGGCACGAAGCGCAGCGTCTCGAAAATCCTGCGATTCCAGGCGAGCGTTACCTCGTCTTCCGCGCCGCCAAAGATGTACTGGAAGGCAAAGTGCGGCAGCCGCCTGCGCGCCATGCCCTCGAGTTCCTCGATGGTCTGGGCGCGGCGGTAGTCCGATCCTGAGTAGAGGCGGCGTTTCAAACGGCTAAGCCCGTCACAGCGCGTTGCTGGGCCGGCGCAGGGTGCGCCACATGTGCGAGGACGGCGTGTTGTCGTTCCCGAGGCCTTCTTTCGGCTGGCGGAAATTGCGGCCGATGACATCCTCGAACTGCTCCAGCTTCACCACCACGCTCGGGTCAAACGAATACAAGTCGTTGACGCAGATCATGCGCGCGCTCATGTACCACTTGTGCTTCTTCGCCTCCTGGTAGGCCGATTCGATGTAGGCGTCCGGCCGGTAGCCTTCGCCGAACATGCGCACGTACATGTCGGGATAGCCGTAGCCCACCGACTCGTCGGGGTAAAAACGCAGGGCCTGGTGCGCGCGTATCGCCCAGCTCACTTCCTCTTCGACATAGGGCTCGATCAGTTGCGCGCCCCAGTAGCCGTGGTCGGAGCGGATGAAACCCACCACCGCGATGTCGTGCAGCAGGCAGGCGAAAACGGTTTTCTCGGGCATGCCGTTTTTCCGCGCGAGATTGGCGCTTTGCAAAAGATGCTGAAACCCCCGGCCGGGCGAAAGACGCAGCCGGAAAAAAT
>MEQV01000244.1:16415-17867 GCA_001770355.1 Betaproteobacteria bacterium RIFCSPLOWO2_02_FULL_62_17 | reverse complement strand
CAATACAGCATCGAACGGGTGACGATGCGCTGGTCGAGTGCCTGCATCTGCTGCAGTTCGATCTCGTCGGCCCGCTGGTTCATCGATTTCAGACTTGCTGACATGGCGTCGCCTCGGCTTATGATTTGCGCCCCATGCTACCCAGTCGGGCGCGAACGATCAATCAAAATGATTTGCGCCCCGTTGCGCCGGCGTCCTGGCGGCCGTGGCTGCACGCGATCCGGTGGTAGCATTGCCGCTTATGTCCCCTCTCCTCTTGGAGCGCCAATGAACGCGCCAGACCAGCACAAGACCGAAGACGCCTTTCACAAACTCATCCACGACAACAGCATCTACGGTCTCTGGGAAATCGCCAGCCAGATGACACCGCATCCCCGGCCCGATGCCATCCCGCACATCTGGAAGGCGGCGCTGCTGGAGTCGCTGGTGCAACAATCGGCCACCGCCGTGCCGGTGGGCGACGAGCGCCGCGCCATGCAACTCTCCAATCCCGGCCTGAGTGACATCTGGGCCACCACCAGCACCCTGGTCGCCGCGGTGCAGGTGCTGCTGCCGGGGGAGATCGCGCGCACCCATCGTCACAGCCCCAGCGCCATCCGCTTCATCATCAAAGGCGACGGTGCTTACACCGCGGTCGAGGGCGAAAAAGTCATCATGCATGAGGGGGACCTTGTGCTCACGCCCAACTGGCATTGGCATGACCACGGCAACGAGACCGATCACATGGTGGTGTGGATGGATGGCCTCGATGTGCCGCTCACCAAGGCGCTCAACAGCATGTTCTTTGGCATGTACCAGGTAAAGCAACACCCCCACGACAAACCGGTCAACGGCTCGCAGGCCCTATATGGCCACGGCAGGCTCTCGCCCACCTGGATCAAGGAGTCTTCGCCTTACTCACCGCTGATGGTCTATTCCTGGGAGCAGACGCAGGAAGCCCTCTTTGCCATGCGCGACCGCGACGGCAGCCCCTTCGAAGGCATCGCCCTCGAATACACCCATCCGCTGACCGGCGGACCGGCGTTGCCCACCATGGGCTGCCAGGTGCAGTTGATCCGCAAGGGAGAAAAACTGAAAGCGCGCCACGTCGCCGGCAGTTCCATCTTTCATGTGAAGCAAGGCAGCGGCCGCAGCATAATCAACGGCAAGGTATTCGAATGGGGCAAGGGCGATATATTCGTCGTGCCTTCGTGGGCGCTGCATGAACATGCCAATACCGGTGCGGAAGACGCCATATTCTTTTCGATCAACGACCATCCGGCGATGAAGAAACTGGGGTTCTATCGCGAACTGGAACTCGCGGATAACGGTGGTTATCAAAACGTAATACCCTGAGCGCTTCGGAACTGTGCCGCAACACGTGCGGCGACACCGGCTTGGAAAGACCCGCCGCGCGCGCCGCGGCAGCAACCGCACGCTGCACGATTTTCTCGTCCAGATGATGCCGGCGCG
>MEQV01000244.1:6858-16367 GCA_001770355.1 Betaproteobacteria bacterium RIFCSPLOWO2_02_FULL_62_17 | reverse complement strand
ACTGCCAGATCCAGTTTCGACCCGCCTTTGGATACTTGCGCGCCAGCGCGAAAGGCATATGCACTTCACCGAAGCCCTCGGCAAGGTCGCGTCCATGCAACACCCGCACCCGGGCCAGATGCGCCCGCAGCGGCTCGACCAGGCGTTCCGGCAGCATCGTCACACGGTCGCGCGCTCCCTTGCCGTCGCGTACGATAATTTCGTGGCGTTCGAAATCCATGTCTTTGACGCGCAAGCGCAAGCCTTCAAGCAAGCGTGCGCCCGAACTGTAGAGCAGGCTGATTACCAGCCAGCGCGTGCCCTCCAGAGGTGCGAGCAGCGCGCGCACCTCGTTTTCCGTGAGCACCACCGGCACGTGCTTGGGCCGCTTGGCGCGCACTACCCCGTCCATCCACGGCAGATCAACCTGCAACACCTCGTGATACAGGAACAGCAACGCGGACAATGCCTGATTCTGCGTCGAGGCCGCCACTCGCCCAATCGTGGCGAGATGCGACAGAAATGCTTCCACCTGCGCGCCGTCCATCTCGCGCGGATGTTTCTTTCCGTGAAAGAAAATGAAACGGCGAATCCGGTGCAGGTAAGAGTCTTCCGTACGCATGCTGTAGTGCTTCACGCGCAGCCGATCGCGAACCTGGTCGAACAGGCGTGGTGGTGACATGGGTCTTCCGGTGGTTGCGATACTGTACGAACGTACAGGTGGCTATCCCGGTTGACGCAGATTGATGTAGTTGAGAAATCAAGGAGTTGAGCGTAAGGTGTCCGAACTCGGCTCCGCTTTTGGGGTCTTATAAGGCCCCATTTACGGGGTCGACTTCTTAGGCCCCAGGAGGAAGCTCATGCTCGGAATCAACACTCTCGTTTCTGCTGTAGGCCTTGAGCTCTCTCGCGCGATCACCGGTCGGTTGTTCAGTGACGACCAAATTCGGGCGGTAACCAAGAGCGCGATTGGAAAGTACTTCGCAGACTGGCTTCCGGAACCTGAAGACCAGCGCACTGCACGAGAACGCGTCGAAGACGCCCGTCTCCATATTGCGAAGGCCAGCTCGATCATCACTCAAATGCAGCAGGAGCTATCTCAGCAGTCGACACAACTGGACAAATTGCTCGTCGAAGTTGAAGAGAAGAAGAAACTTGCAGAGCAGTACGGCCATCTCGCTGCCACGAACCAGCAGCAGTTTGCGGCATTCAGGACCGAGATTGAGGAGGTCCTAAGGAAAGAGCTTGTCGCACAGGCGGAGAAGGGAAAAGGGCTCCGCCAAACTGCGTCGCTTGCAATCTGGGTCTTCACGCTGGTCCTCGGCGCTGCGCTAGGAACATATTTCAAGGAGATACTCGCGTGGGCAAAAGCGCTCGTGGCCTAACCCGTCGCTGGTGCGGACCGGCCATCAGCGCCGCGCCACATCAAATGACGGTGCTGGCCGGCCGCACAGCACCACGTTGGGTGGCAAAAAAGCGACGGGCGTAGAATTGGCGATCTACTGGAGATACCGAATGAATTTCACTATTGAAACCGACCGCGAGGATGATGGCCGCTGGATTGCTGAAGTACCGGAGTTGCCTGGGGCTCTTGCATATGGCAACACCCGTGAGGCGGCAATGGTGAAGGTTGAAGCACTTGCCCTTCGCGTGCTAGCGGAGCGTATGGAACACAACGAATCTGAGGCGCAGCCCATCTCAATCGCCATTACCGCTGCATGAGTTCCTGGCCTTCGTCGAAGGCCCTGAAGGTTCTCGCGGCGCTATACCGCATTGGGTGGGTACTCAAACGTCAATCCGGATCTCATCGGACTCTAACTCGGCCAGGTTGGACCGATTTTGTGTTCGCCTTTCACGACGGTGAAGAAATCGGGCCCCGAATGCTCGCGCGCATCGCAAAGCAAACAGGATTGAAGCCTGAAGACCTATGACTCTGTTGGTTTGCCACCCAACCCGGCAGCGCAGTGGACGGCTTTCAGCCGCCGCTGGCTCCTGCGTTAGCGCGCGTGAGCAAGCGTCGTGAACACCATCGTGGCCATCATCCAGATCTTGCTCATCCCGATCGCGTTCATCAGCGTGGGCCTGTTCGTGGCCTGGATCTTCCACCGCCGGGCGCGCGCCACACAGTCTGCGGAAATCGAGCTCGAATACACCCGCGCCGGGATCAACGTGAGGACTTCCTGGGTTCACGGCGGAAGGGTGGCGAGCGGCGTGCTTCAGGGCGTGCGCTTCGTCCTGACGATTGCTCCGCCGACCCGCCACTCGGCACCGCATGCGATGCTCGCCACACCGAGCGCGCTCGGCGGCACCTTCGGGGTCGGGCGCGAGGGTAGCGCACACAGGTTCCTCAAGCGCGTCGGATTGACGAGCGAGGTGCAGATCGGCGATGCCGGGTTCGATCGCGAGTTCTACCTTTCCGGTTCGCGCGAATGCATCGAGTCGCTGTTTGGCGAGGCGCAGGCCCGCGATGCGGTGCGCGCGCTGTTTCGTCTCGGTTTCGAGAGCGTCGGGCTGCGTGGCGGAAAACTGAGCGCCCTCATGCAGGACTGCCCGCCACTGCTCCATCTCGATACGTTGCGCGCTGCACTCGAGCAACTCGCTGCGATTCGCACGACGCCCGGCGCGCAGGGGGCGGCGATGAAAGAGGATCCCGCACCGCGCACGACGCAGATCCTGTATGGCTCGCTCACCCTGTTGATCTTTGGCTATTTTCTGTTTTTGGCGGCGGACATGATGATCCAGCCACTCGCCGACGGCCTGGCTGCGGTGTTCGAGGATGCCTGGCCCGGCGCTTTGGCGGCGTACATCGCGCTCGCCACGCTCGCAGTGTTCCTCCTTCGAGGCCGCCCACTGGCGCACTGGGAGCTTTTCGCCATCCTCCTCATGGCGCTGCCCGGTCTCGGTCTCGGGGGCTGGGGCGGAGCGTTGCTTGCCAACCAGTTCCTCGACGAGAGCGCCCCTCGCGAGCGCTTCACCCAGGTCGAGGGCTCCCGGCGCACCAACCGGAGCAAGTGGAATTTCGCCGTCGCTCTCGCGCCGTGGGGCGCTAGCGGCCGCAGCGTGTACATCGGCTCGAACCTGAACGGGCATCCGGGGCAGCGCTGGATCGTGCGCACGCGCTCCGGGCGGCTCGGCTACGAGTGGGTTGAGTCGGCGCAACCGGCGCCGGACATCTGACCGGTCGGGGAGATAGGCACGCTAACCCTTCGCCGCACACGGACCGCCTCCAGCGCTGCGCGCTTCCGGCGCCCGGTGGGCTCAATCGTTGCTGTCACGATGAATCGCCTCGAGTAACCACCCAGTCAACATGGACGCGCGCGCCAACACGGTGCCTCGGTTGAATTCGTGGGCGCGCGCCGGTTACTGGGAACGTTCGGCCCGCTTGTAGCGCCTCCGTCCTTGACGTATGATGCTACATGTTCACCATAGTTGAGACACCCGCCTTCGGCAGGCTGTGCGGAGACTATTGGACTGAGGATGAGCGCGGGGCTTTCGCTGCGTGGATCGCGGCCAATCCGGAGGCCGGTGATGTCATTCCCGGGTCGGGCGGCTGCCGCAAAGTTCGGTGGTTTCGTGCAGGGTCAGGTAAACGTGGCGGAGTGCGCGTCATCCATTACAACCAGCTCGCGGATGGACGTATCTATTTATTGCTCATTTATGCCAAGAGTGCTCAAGACAATGTCTCTGCAAATGTTTTATTGAAGATTAAGGAGGCGCTCCGTGCCCATGACTGAAAAGAAATTGCTAGACCGAGATGCAAAGCGCGACATCGGCGCAGAGTTGCTGGCATCGGTACTTGAAATGAAGGCCGGAAAAACGGGTCGAATTCACCGCATTCCCCTGTCTGAGGTAACACAGGCCAGGGCGAAGTCTGGCCTGTCACAATCTCAGTTTGCTCAAGTCCTAGGAGTGTCAATGAGGACGCTGCAAGAGTGGGAGCAAGGGCGGCGTAAGCCATCAGGGGCAGCACGGGCGTTGCTCACCATCGCGGCCAAGCGCCCAGACGTCATTCGTGAGGTCTTCGCACTTTAACGCAGCGCATGCCGAACTTTAGGTGGAACGGACGGAGAACCTCACCCGGTAATGTGGACACCTCGACCTAACGGAAGAGGAGGTTTTACTCCTGTTCCAGCTTCGCTGCCCGGGTTATCCGCTCGGAAATCTCAAAACTGCGCCGCAGCAGCGCGTTGAACTGTTCCGGCGCTGCGGTATCGACGACGAAGCCGAGGTCGAGAAGTTTTTCGCGCACTTCGGTGGAATTGGCGATGCGGTTGAGGTCTTCAAAGAGGCGCTTGGTGACCGGCGCAGGCAAACCCGCGGGACCGACAAAACCGTTCCACCCGGGCGGGCGTTCATAGCCGGGCAGCACCTCGGCGATGGTGGGAATCTCGGGCATGCGCGCGAAGCGCTTGCCCGAGTTGATCGCCAGCATGCGCAGCTTGCCGGCCCTGGCATGCGGCACCATGGTGCCGATGATGCCGAATACCAGTTGCACCTGTCCGCTCAACAAACCGTTCAGCGCATCGCCGCCGGACTTGTAAGGCACGTGCACCAGCGCCCCGCCGCCCAGCTGTTCCACCACCACGCCAGACAGGTGGTGCACCGTGCCGATTCCCGAACTGCCGTAATTCACCTTGCCGGGATTGCGTTTTGCGTAATCGATGGCCTCGGGCAAGGTGGTCACGCCCAGCGCGGGACTGGCCACCACGCAGCTCAACGTCTCGCCCAGCACCATGATCGGCGTGAAGTCCTTGAGGCTGTCGTAGGGAACGTTTTTGGTGAGGAACTTGCGCAGCACCAGACCGCTGGCCGCGGCAAAGCCGATGGTGTAGCCATCCGCTGGCGCGCGCGCCACCATATTCGCGCCGATGGCGCCGCCGGCGCCCGCCTGCGTTTCCACCACCACCGGCTGCCCCAGGGACTCCGCCAGTTTCTGCGCCATCAGCCGCGCCAGCGGGTCCGCGCCGCCGCCCGCGCCGAGCGACTGGATCATGCGTATCGGTTTTGTGGGGTAGGCCTGCGCGCTTGCCTCACCCGGCAGCAGCCCGGCACACACTGCCAGCGCCGCAAAGCCAAAGACCATGCCCGTCCGAGGAGAGAATCGGCAACATTTCCTTGCCACATTCAAGTATCGGCAGACGAAATAATTAATTTTATATTCTGACATTGGGATTTCCATAAGGACTTGCATGGGTCTCGACCGATAGCGGGGCCGCGCAAACAGCCTGCGGCTAGTATATTCGCGCCAGGAAAACCGCAGCGCCCGCATGCGCTCCGGCGCAGTCCTTGCATCGCACGCCCGATGGTGCAGCCTTATACTGTGCGGGTATCACCCAATCGGGCCCACAATAAATGCTTTGGACCAATGACCTGTCGGTAGGCGTTCCGGAAATCGACGAACAGCACAAGGGGCTGTTCGCCTGCCTTGCCAGGGTGGAGAAAGCCATTGACGAAAAACAACGGGGCTCATCGGTGTTCTTCGCGCTCGACCAGCTCGCCGACTATGCGCGCATCCATTTTGCCGTGGAGGAAATAGAAATGCGCATCCACCGCTATCCCGATTTCGACGCGCACGTCGAACAACATCGCACCTTCGAGTCGCGCGTCAAGCAATTCTCCGAAGAAGCGCTGCACCGCAATGTCTTCGAGGATGTGCGCGATTTCCTGAACAACTGGCTGGTGGAGCACATCCAGATTGCCGACAAAGCCTATGCGCCCTATCTGGTTGCCGGAAATACCGGCGCCGGCGCCGGCGGGAACACGTGATGGCGTGCGTGATGCGAACCATGCAATCAATGGCGCTGATCGGCGTGGCCGCGCTGTTTGCGACCGGCACAACGGCGCAGATCTATCCGGTCAAGCCGGTGCGCGTGGTGGTCGGATCGCCGCCGGGCGGCATCGACGCCTATATACGCCTCATCGGACCTCGAGTGGGTGAGGCCATCGGCCAGCCGGTGGTGATAGAGAATCGCGGCGGCGCCAATGGCGCCATCGGCGCGGAGCATGTGGCGCGCTCCGCGCCCGACGGCTACACCCTGCTGTTCGCCACCGCCGGCGCGCTGGTGCATGCCATGGTGCTCAACAAGAACCTGCCCTTCAATACGCTGCGCGATTTCACCCCCGTGGCCAACCTGTTCGAAACGCTGAAAATCATGACGGTGCACGCCTCGCTGCCGTTTCAGTCGGTCGCAGAGGTGATCGAGCACGCGCGCCGCAACCCCGGCAAGCTCACTTATGCGAGCGCGGGCAACATGACCATCATGCATATCAACGGCGAATTCTTCAAAGCGGCCGCCAAAGTGGACATCCTGCACATCCCCTACAAGGGCACCGCGGCCATGGCGACCGACCTCATGGCGGGCCGCGCGGACGTCGGCTTTCCGGCGCTCAACAACGTCAAAGCCTATCTCGCCTCGGGAAAGCTGCGGCTCCTCGCCATCGCTGAAAACCAGCGCTACGCGGGGTTCCCCAATGCGCCCGCGATCGCGGAAATCGTCCCGGGCTACTCCGCGCCGCCCTCCTGGAACGGCATTGCCGGCCCGGCGAACCTGCCGCGGCCCATTGTCGAGCGGCTCAACGCCGCCTTCGTCAAGGCGCTCGACGCGCCCGAAGTGCGAAAGTTTCTGGATGACAACGGCGCGGTGCCGCGCGCGGGCGCTCCAGAGGAGCTTGCAGCGACGATTCGGAAGGACCTTGAAATCGCGGTGCAGATGATCAAGGCCGCCGGCATTCAGGCTGAGTGACCTCTATAGACCGCCGTCGCAAAAATCTCGCGCCGGCTGTTATAAGCAGCGCGGCGAGCTTTTGGCCGCGCGGTCCCGACTACTCCGGTTCGATTTTCGCCGCCCTCACCAGCTTGCCGAACAGTTCGTTGCTGCGCCGGATATAGGCGGTGAATTCCTCGGGATTCGCGGTATCCACGACGAATCCCAGGTCGAGAAGTTTTTCCACGACTTCGGGCTGCGTGGCGGCGCGATTCATTTCCTCATAGAGCCGGCGCACGATCGGCTGCGGCATGCCCGCGGGCCCGAGAAAACCGTTCCAGCTGGGCGGACGGTCGTAACCGGGCAACACCTCGCCGATGGTGGGCACATCGGGCAGGCGCGAGTAGCGTTTGCCGGCATTGATGGCGAGCATTTTCACCTTGCCTGATTTCAACTGCGGCGCCACCGTGCCGACGATGCCGTAGAGCATCTGGATCTGGCCGGCGAGGAGATCGGAAAAAGCCACACCGCCGGCCTTGTAGGGGACATGCAGCATTTGCGCGCCGGCAAGCTGCTCGACCATCACGCCCGACAGATGATGCGTGGTGCCGATGCCAGAGCTGCCATAGGCGAGCTTGCCGGGATTGCGCTTCGCATACTCGATCGCCTCGGGCAGGGTGTTCAAGCCCAGACCCGGATGCGCCACCACGCAGGAAACCGTTTCACCCAGCAGGATGATGGGCGAAAAATCCCTGGGCGCCTGGTAGGGCGTATTTTTGGTGAGGAGTCCGCGCAGCACCAGCGCGCTCACCGATCCGAGCATGATGGTATAGCCGTCGGGCGCGGCGCGCGCCGCCATCTGCACGCCGATGGAGCCGCCCGCGCCGGATTGGGCTTCCACGACCAGAGGCTGACCGAGCGTTTCGGACAGCCGCTGCGCGATTAATCGCGCCAGTGGATCGGCACCGCCGCCGGTGCCCAGGGTTTGAATCATGCGAATCGGCTTGGCGGGAAACGCCTGCGCTTGCGCCGTGTTCACCGTGGCGGCGCCTGCCAACGCGAATGCCGCAAACGCGGCCAGCTTGAATGGTGTCATCGAACTCCCCCGCCCTTCAGATATTTCAGGTGAATGCTTTTTTCCCCGCCAGGCCGGCCTCCATCAACCGCGCCCACTCCCGGTAGGGCTCATGCAGCCCGACTTCATTGAACATGTTCCAGACACCCTGCGCACTCGCGCGCGGCTTCAAGCCCAGTTCCCGGGAAAGATCGTCGCCGCGGGCCAGGGCCGAGGCACCGCGCGCGTAGCCATCCACCCAGTCGAAGCCGCGCGCACTGAATCCCCTCTGCGCATCGGCGTAAGTCACGGTGTCATCGGGCGTCGCCATGCCGCCGGGATTGAAAAAATCCTCGAACTGGCGAAGGCGCCGCGCGCGCACCTCGGCGCTCTCGCCCTTGAAAGCGAGGCAGTAGCTGTGCATCTCGGTCAGGTCCACGGCAAGCGGCCGGATCACCCGCAGAATCACGCCCGCGGCATCGTTGATCTGCATGTTGGGAAACACGCCGAGCTGGCGCAAACGCAGCATCCACTCGGCGCGCACGTCGCCCACGCGCTCGCGGATCTGCCCGATCATCGGCCATATCGGACGCTTGCTGCGCTCGGGCTGATCCGCCCAGGTGCAGGAGTGCCCGTTGGAGAAGCTGTACATGCCGCCCACTGCCTCGCCGCGCGTGCCCCAGTCGTACTGGCGCGCCTCCTGGTGGCCCCCGCCTTTGCGCCGCCGCGCCACCACGTCCATGAAACTGGTGTGCGTGGAGGTCAGGTGATAGGCATCCAGCGCGTTATCCAGTTGCAGCTTCCAGTTGGCGGCGAAGGTGTAGGTGATGCGGCCGGGCACGAATTCCAGTCCCCGCTCGCCCATGTCGATGCTGATATCGAGCATGGTGCGCATGCCGCCCAGCCATGCTTCGAGGGGCGGCACATCCGGCGACAGGCTCGCGAAGATCATGCCGCGGTAGCCGGCCACCTTTGCCACCGGCAGCAGATCGTGATTCTCGGCGTCGAAAGCGGGCGCATAGCTGCCGGACTTGCGGTCCTTGATATCGACATTTTTTCCGCCGGAGTCGTAAGCCCAGCCGTGATAAGGGCAGACGTGGTATTTCGCGTTGCCCGCGCTGACACGGCACACCGTCGCCCCCTTGTGGCGGCAGGCATTGATGAAGGCGCCGATGTTGCCCTTCGCATCGCGGCTGACGATGATCGGCGTGCGCCCGATCCGGCTGCCGACGAAGTCGTGCGCGTTGGCGATTTCGGATTCGAGGGTGATGAAATTCCAGTTGCGCTCGAAAATGTATTTCATTTCGAGTTCGAAAATCTTCGGATCGGAAAAAGCGTCACGGTGCACTCGGAACACGCCCTGTTCGGGGCGGTCGTCGACATAAAGCCTGATGTTCTCAATATCCATGGCGGGTTCGCGTGAGAGATTGTCCGTGATGCGCTAGATTAGCAGGTCCGCCAGGCGGACAACATCTCCGGCAGCGATGCCGCCGCTTATTTTCCAGAATGCAGGGATCGCCGCATGAACCAGCCCGCCGCGCACCGCATCGATGTTCACCACCACATCCTGCCGCCGTTCTACCTCGAGGAGGCGCGCGCGGAAATCACCGCCGCCGCGGCCGGTTTCCCGCAGCTTTTTCAGTGGACGCCGGAGCAATCGATCGGAGAAATGGACCGCACCGGCGTGGCGACCTCGGTGCTTTCCATTTCCACCCCTGGCGTGTGGTTCGGCAACGATATACGCGGCCGCAGGATGGCGCGGCGCTGCAACG
>MEQV01000244.1:371-6826 GCA_001770355.1 Betaproteobacteria bacterium RIFCSPLOWO2_02_FULL_62_17 | reverse complement strand
GGCCGTTTCGGCATGTTCGCGGTGCTGCCGCTGCCGGATATCGCGGGCAGCCTGCGCGAGCTTGACTATGCCTACGACATGCTGCAGGCAGACGGCATCGGCCTGCTTACCAGCTACGGCAACACCTGGCTGGGCGACCCTGAGTATGCGCCGGTGATCGACGAACTCAACCGCCGCCGCGCGGTGGTCTTCGTGCACCCCAATGTGCCCGGCTGCTGCACCGCCACCGTTCCCGGCGTGGCGCAGGGCCTGATCGAACTCCTGTTCGACACCACGCGCACCATCGTCAGCATGCTGTTCAACGGCACTTTTTCGCGCTGCCCCGACATCCGTTTTATTTTCTGCCATGGCGGCGGAACGCTCGCACAGGTGGCCGACCGCGTCTGCAACCTCGGCCGCAATCCGGTGGCCGCCGCGCGCCTTCCCAAGGGCGTCGAGCACGAATTGAAGAAGCTCTATCTCGATGTGGCCAGCATGACCGGCGCGCGCAGCTTCAATGCGATACGCGACCTGGTGGGCATCGGCAAAACGCTGCTGGGCACGGATTACCCATTCGGTCCGATCGCCCCCATCGTGGAGGGCCTGGGCCGCCTGGGTCTCAGCGCCGCGGACTTGCGCGCGCTTGAGCGCGACAACGCCCTGGCGCTGCTGCCACGATTGGCGGGGAAGTAATCCCCGCCGCCACACCACCGCGTAGATCTACCCGGCCGCGCTGGTATTGAAAATCATTTCGCGCAAGCCTCCATAGATTTTGAAAGTCCTTGACCTATGTCAATGGCGGCCCGGGGCCTGTCCGCCGCCGATATGCGACACTTCCCTGGCCTCGCCCACCATGGCTACGGCCGGTTGGCGGTATACCGGATTCAAACCATCGAAAAGGAACAACAACATGGTAGCCAGAACCCTGGGCAGGCTGCTCGCCTCGATATCGCCACACAGCGACGATTATTTCGTCCTGTTCAATGAATTGACCGCCTGCACGGTGCGCGGCGCCAAGCTGCTCGCGAAACTCAGCCTGGAGCAGGACCCGGTCGCCTTCGATCTGCTGTTTGCCGATATCCAGAAGGCCGAGGGCGAGGCCGACGGCGTCACCCGCAACATCTTCATGAGCCTGCACAAGTCCTTCATCACGCCGTTCGACCGCTGGGAGATCAAGGACCTGGCCAAGGCGCTGGACGACATGATCGACTGCATGGAAGACATCCCTCAGCGCGCCAAGCTCTACGGTCCGGGCGGATTCACGCCGGAAATGGCGGCGCTCGGCCAGATCATGCTGCGCGCCACCGAGAAGGTGCAGGAGGCGGTGGCGCTGTTGGCGGACATGAAGAACGCCGAGCGCATACTGGCAATCTGCCAGGAAATCGGCGATATCGAAAGTGAGGCCGACCGCGTCATGCGCGCTGGCATGCAGCGCCTTTTTGCCGATGGATCGAGCGCGCGCCAGCTGATCCGCGACAAGGAACTCTACGAACTGTTCGAGGAGGCGGTCGACCGCAGCGAGGACGCGGCCGATGTCATTCACGGCGTGGTGCTGGAACGCATATGAGCGACCAGGTGTTCCTGGTCATGGTGGTGCTGGTTGCGGTGGCGCTCGCATTCGATTTCATGAATGGCTTCCACGACTCGGCCAACTCGATCGCGCTGATGGTCTCGACCCGGCTGCTGACACCGCAGGCGGCGGTTGCCTGGGCCGCATTCTTCAATTTCATCGCCTTCCTGGTTTTCGGTCTGCATGTGGCCATGACCGTTGGAGCGGGCATCGTCGAGCCGGCCATCGTCGACAATGCGGTGATCTTCGGCGCGCTGTGCGGCGCCATCATCTGGAACCTCATCACCTGGTGGTTCGGCATTCCCTCGTCCTCCTCCCATGCCCTGGTAGGCGGCCTGGTCGGCGCGGCGCTGGCCAAGGCCGGCTGGAGCGTCATCATCGCAGGGGGGCTGATCAAAACCTCGTCGGCGATCGTGCTCTCGCCGCTGCTGGGACTGTTGCTGGCGCTGGCCTTCTCCATCGCTGTGTTATGGATGTTCAGACGCGCGTCGCCGGCTTCGACCGAGGACCGCTTCAACACGGCCCAGTTCATCTCCGCTTCTCTCTACAGCCTGGGCCACGGCGGCAACGACGCGCAGAAGACCATGGGCATCATCACGGTGCTGCTGTATGCCAACGGCTATCTTGAGGGCGAGTTCGAAGTGCCGTTCTGGGTGGTGATCACCTGCCATCTCGCCATCGCGCTCGGTACCCTGTTCGGCGGCTGGCGCATCGTCAGGACCATGGGCATGGGCATCACCCGGGTGCGGCCTTCGGGCGCATTTTGCGCGCAGACCGCGGGTGCGGTGACGCTGTTTCTCGCAACCTACCTGGGCATACCGGTATCGACCACGCACACCATCACCGGCGCCATCGTCGGTATCGGCCTGTCGCGCCGCCTTTCGGCGGTGCGCTGGAATATCGCCACGCGCATCCTCTGGGCCTGGGTATTCACCATCCCCGCCTCGGCCCTGATCGCCGCGATCTTCTGGTATCTGGGGCGCGGTTTCATGGTGTAGGCGAGCGAGGCGCTCGCGGCGCGCGTGCTATGGTTGCATCATTCTAAAATGACACAAAGCGCGGAATATGATTACTGAAGATCAGGTGATCGAGGCACTGCGCTCGGTGGACGATCCGGAGGTGGGCATCAACATCGTCGACCTTGGATTGGTGTATCGCGTCGATATCGGCACCGAACACGTCCGCGTTGAAATGACCATGACCTCACAGGCCTGCCCGATGGGCGATCTGATCACCGACAACGTCCGCAGGGCGGTAACCGCGCTGGTGCCCGATGGCATGGGCGTCGATATCGAACTGGTATGGGACCCGTTCTGGACGCCGGACAGGATGTCGGAGACCGCCAAGCAGACCTTTGGCTGGCCGGATTGAGCCTCGCCATCCCGCTATGGCATTGAAGAAAGACGATATTCCGCCGCCCTGGCGGGTACCGCTGCTGCTGCTCGCGTTCGCCGCGCTGTTCCTGGGCATCGACGCAGGCCTGGCACGCCTCGGTTGGGACTCCCCGGGCGCGGGGCTTGCCGCTGTGCACGGGCCGCTCATGGCCTCGGGATTTTTCGGCACGGTGATCAGCCTGGAGCGCGCGGTCGCATTGGGCCGGCGCTGGGCGTACGCAGCACCGCTGGCCGCAGGCCTGGGCGCGCTGGCCGCGATGCTGGCTGCGCCGCCGCAAGTGGCGCCGTTGCTTACGAGCGCGGGGAGCCTGGTGATGCTCGCGGCCTCGCTCCTGGTGTCGCTGCGCCAGCGCGAACTGTTTACGCTCACGATGGCTCTCGGCGCGGCCTGCTGGAGCGTTGCCAGCCTGCTGTGGCTCGCCGGACGCCCGGTGTTTGCGCTGGCACCGTGGTGGATTGCGTTTCTGGTTTTGACCATCGCCGGCGAGCGCCTGGAGTTGTCGCGCTTTCTGCCGGCTTCGCCCGTGGCCAAGCGCGTATTTGCCTTGCTGCTGGCCGGAAATCTTCTTGGCGTCGCGGTGTCCTTGTTCGATGCGGCCATCGGGACGCAGATACTCGGTTTCGCGCTGGCGGGGCTGGCGCTGTGGCTGATGCGCCAGGACGTGGCGCGGCGGACAGTAAGAGGACAGGGACTCACACGCTTCATTGCGGTGTGCCTGTTGTCGGGCTATGTCTGGCTGGCCGTCGGCGGCGTGTCGATGCTGCTCCCGGGCGGACTCGGCTACGGCGGCGCGGCTTACGACGCGGCGCTGCACGCGGTGATGCTGGGCTTCGTATTCTCGATGGTGTTCGGCCACGCGCCGATTATTTTCCCGGCGGTGCTGCGCGTGGCCGTGCCGTATCACTCTTATTTCTACGCGCCGCTCGCGCTGCTGCACGCGTCGCTGCTGATCCGGCTGGTGGGCGATTGGATGCTCTTGCCAGAATGGCGCGCCTGGGGCGGGATGCTGAACGGGGTCGCGCTGGTGGCATTCGTGGCGGGCACGATTGCCGCGGTGATCGGCGGCCGGCTCGCGGCCGCAAAACAATCCGTCCGGTAACGCGTTTCCGCCTCGGCACACTAGGCTGGTTTGCGATCGCGGACCGTGACCGGTGAACCGCGTCCTATGCCCAGACCCTGATCCGCGCTCATCTCGGATCGCGCCACTTCCAGCACGCCGAAGGAATTGACCAGCGCCAGATACTCCCCCGGCGGGACGTCGCTGTAGGTGCTGCGGAAGGAAATTTCGTGGCCGCCGGCATGCACCGCCGGTTGCCTCAGGCCGGCCAGGAGCCCGCCGTCGATGTTGGTGATCAGGTTGCCGAAATTGTCGACGGTAATGACGGTGCCCCGAATCTCACCGGGAATCACCTCTGGATCGTCGACCCAGGACGGCGTGATGTCCGTGGTGAGTTCGCCGAGATCTTCGGGCCGGCAGGCGCCGCGGGCGAGCTCGGCTGCGATCGGTGCGTACAGATCGCGGCCGTGAAAGGTTCCGCCGGTAAAGGTCAGCCCGATATGGCCAAGGCGCTGCAAGTCGACGCTGTAGATCGCGGCGCCGCCGGCGACCACCGGCGCGAGCACGCCGTTGTCGGGCCCCAGAAACACATGTCCGTCGAACACCGCCACCAGCGCATGCGGCGCAAGGCGCGCCCCCGGGTCCACCACGCACAGATGCACCGTACCCGCCGGAAAATAGCGGTAGGCGCGCGACAGCCAGAAGCCGGCCTCGGCGGGCCATTGCACCACCGCATCGTGGGTGAGATCGACGATCTTCGCTTCGATGAAGCGCGTGAGGATCACCCCCTTGATGGTCGCCACGAAGGAGCCCTTGTTCGCGGTATCGGTGGTCACCGTGATGACACCGCAGGCGCTGAATTGTTTTTCCATGTTCGATGGTCACCGAGCTGTCACGAAATGCTGCCTGAACCACGGTACCGTGGAACGAACCCGCAGGCAAGCGCAGTTCGCGATGCAGGTCGCGCACAGGCCGCCCCCATGTCGCCAGCGCGGGTTATCATCGCCCCTGCTGGTACTTTGCGTTTCGTTTCCTGAGGGGGAAATCTCATGCATCGCTCGATTTGCGTCTCATTGCTCGCTACCGCGCTGATGGCCGCCATTAACACTGCACACGCCCAGGCCTATCCCGCCAAACCGATTCGCCTGGTCGTGCCCATCGTCCCCGGCGGCAGCGTCGATCTGATTGCGCGGCGCTTTGCGCAGAAAATAAGCGAATCCATCGGCCAGCCGCTGGTGGTGGAAAACATTGCCGGCGCCAGCGGCACCATCGGCTCGACGCAGGTGGCGCGCGCCGCGCCCGACGGCTACACCATCATGTGGGCCACGGTGGGCGAGACCATCGTCTATCGCTTCATGTCGCGCAACCAGCCCTACGATTCGGTCAAGGACTTCACGCCGCTGATGGCGGCGGTCACCGCGATCACGCTGCTCGCCGCGCACCCCGCGGTGCCGGGCAACACGCTGCGCGAAGTGATCGATTACGCGCGCGCCAACCCGGGCAAGCTCGCCTATGCGAGCGCCGGCATCGGCTCGTATTTCCACATGACCGGGGAGTTGTTCAAGTCGCATACCGGGCTGGATATCCTGCACGTACCCTACAAGGGCGTGCCGCCCGCCCTGCAGGGCCTGGTGACCGGGCAGGTGCAGCTGATGTTCGTCTCGGCCTTCTCCTCCAGGCCCATAATAGGAAAACTGAAGATCCTGGCCGTCAACGAACCGAAGCGCTACGCCGCAATGCCCGCTGTTCCCGCAGCCAACGAGGTGATACCAGGCTTCGAAAAACTGCCCACCTGGTACGCCTTCTTCGGCCCCGCCGCCATGCCCCGGCCCATCGTGACGCGGCTGAACGAAGAAATGAACAAGGCGCTGGCCGCGGCGGACATGAAGGAATATTTCGAGGCCAACGCCCTGATCCCCATTGGCGGCTCGCCTGAGGAACTGGGCGAGGCCCTGAAGAGCGGCATCGACGCCTACGCAAAAGTCGTCAAGCTGGCCAATCTGAAACCCGAATAAAACCATTTCAACAGGAATCCCCATGGCGCCTTCCCTTCCGCTCCCACCCGTCACTTCGCCGCTGCTGCAATTGCCGCGCATCCAGTTTGCCTTCGGCGCCATCGGCATGCTGCCGGCTGAACTGGCGCATCTGGGTGTGAAGAATCCGTTATTTCTGACCGACCGTGGCCTGGTGGCTGCCGGTGTCTTCGACAAGGTGCGCGCCGCCATGCCCCGCGGCGCGGACCTCGCGGTCTACGACAGCATTCCCGAGAATCCCACGGTTGCCGGCGTGGAAGCGGCGCTGGCGCTGTATCGCGAACGCGGCTGCGACGGCGTGATCGCGGTCGGCGGCGGTTCGGTGATCGATTCCGGCAAGGCCACCGCGGTGATGGCCACGCACCCGGGCCGCCTGCCGGAATATTTCCGCAAGCCAGAGAAAATCGGCCCCAATGTCGCC